>NZ_JAGXEX010000005.1:0-104167 GCF_019798045.1 Bulleidia sp. zg-1013 | reverse complement strand
TAAATGAAATTAATAAGAAGACCAAAAGTTAAAATATTATTACATTTTGAATAAAGAAAAAAGATGAAAAAAAGGCTTAAATAGAGCGTTTTTTCATCTTTATCTTTTTAAAACTGTCAAATTTAGGGAACGATGAATGGACTCATAAAATACTCCCTCTGTATAAGAATACTTCAAAAAAGTATGACAAGGAAGTATGGAAACCCTATAATGAGAAAGAAAGGATTGAAATATGGATTGGAAACTAATAGTAATTTTTATCATTTTAGCAATTATATTCTATTTATCGTATACATTTTTCTCTCAAAGACAAGCCGCTTTACTCTCAATTTTGTTGTATCAGAGTAGAGATTTTGATGGCTACTATAAGGAATTAGAAACAGTTTCCAGTAAATTTTTCTTTACTAAGAAGCTAAGAACCTTGATGAGATTGGATGCGATTTTATTAGAGGATAATGATCAAAAAATTCAAGAGATTATACCAATTGTGGATAGCTTTCGTCTGCGTTCGGTAGAAAGATTGATTGTAACAGCAAAGGAATTCTCTTATTGTGTTCGTCGCAATAAGAAGGAAGAAGCGTATCGTTACATTGCGGTTGCTAAAGAAAACTTTAAGTATTTAAGCCAAAGTAAAAAAGAGCAATACCAACCTTTGTTGGATGAATTGGAGATGACAAAATCCCTTGTGTTTGAACACAGTGGTCATTATGCAAAGGAATTGGAAAAAGCGGCGAAGAGTAAGCGGGATGGTTTAACCGCCGGTGTCTTTTTCTTAAAAGCCGCGCTTGCGAACAATTATCGCAAAGAAAATGAAATTGCTTTGCAATGTTTAAGCAATGCTTATGAAAGATTGAAAGAAACTATCTATGCACCACAAATCAAATCCATTTGGGATAAGAAAGATTGGTTGGCATTAGAAACGTTGGTAAAAGAATTAAGCTAAAAATGAGGTTATATTGAAATAACCTCATTTTTTAATTTTATCCTCTTTAGAGGGTTGAGCACGCAAAGCGTGCGAAACAATAAACCACCCGCTATGCGGGTGCGGAAACGGAAAGTTATACGATTTGTTTCCAAAAATTCTCCAAGTAATAGAATAAAGGTGTTCAAGCTTTTATCTAAACAAGGAGAATTAAATGGCGAATAAAGCGAATAGTTTAGCACATACAAAATGGATGTGTAAATATCACATAGTATTCACTCCAAAGTATAGAAGAAAAATAATATTTAATCAATACAAACAGAGCATAGGTGAAATATTAAGAAGACTGTGTAATTACAAAGGAGTGCAAATCATCGAAGGTCATTTAATGAATGATCATGTTCATATGCTAGTAAGCATCCCACCTAAAATAAGTGTATCAAGTTTTATGGGGTACTTGAAAGGCAAAAGTGCTCTGATGATATTTGATAAGCACGCAAAGCTGAAATATAAATTTGGGAACAGACATTTTTGGGCTGAAGGCTACTATGTGAGCACAGTAGGACTAAATGAAGCAACAATAAAAAAATATATTCAAGAGCAAGAAAAATCAGATATAGCGATGGATAAATTGAGTGTGAAGGAATATGAAGACCCCTTTAGGGGTTAGGTTGAAGTAGTAAAAATCCTCTTTAGAGGAATGCTACGAGTCAAGGGCGATAAGGCTTGAACATAAATGTGAAAGCCGGCGTCTTGAGGCGCTGGTCGGTAACGAAGGCTTATAGCCATAGAGCAAACCACCCGTTAGACGGGTGGTTATGATTTAACCTAATTGTTCTTGATGAGAAGCATATAAATACTCATCAATGGTGTAACCAACATGGGCTTTGATTAATTCCATTGGCTCATTCTTTAATTGACCGGCACGAACAGCAGTGTATTCTCTTGGTAAGAATTGACTTAGTACACCATAAGGAACGCCGCCTTTAAAGTTTTCCAATAAGACCGCAATGGCTTTTTGAACCGGTTCTTGGGGTAAGTAGTAACGAGAACGATCGGAGAAGCTGAATTTACGTTTATAAGAAATCTCATCTTCGGTTCCATGGTAATGTTTCACAAAGTATTTTGGATTTTTTAACATTTCTTCTTCCAAGACTTCCATAAAATGGCTTTGTTTGGAAGTTTGGGCTTTGTACACTTCCTTTTCGGCATACGCTAAAGCAAATAAAGCTTCTCTAGCGGCGTAGGTTAATCCGGGACCTACTTTTAATATTCCCACTCCATCTTCCACCATTTCTCTTAAATGATATTGGGTTTGGTAATCGGTACTATGACCTTCAAAGACAAGATTGGCATAATCTTTGATACTAGCCATTAAATCCACCGCTTTCAAACGGTCATAATCCGTACAGCCAGCATCCTTTTCTTCTACACCGGGTTGAACTACAACCGCTATTACATAAGGCCAGCTTTCCTTTGGAAAGGCTTTTTCAAAAGTGGCGACGGTATTCTTGAAGTCTGCAACTTTCGTCACTTGGATGCCGGTATCCACAGCTTCTTGTGAACCACCGGGGATTGGCACTTCTGAACCAACCACATAAACAGGATGAATGGAATTAGGAAATTTTTTGATTCTTTCTTGATAAGCCGCTTCAGCAATCTTAGCCAAACGAGCACCACGACTGGCGATGATTTCATCACTTAAACGAACATCTACAGGATCACCGGCTACTTTCATACTGGTATCAATATGAATTTTAGTGAAACCGGCTAAAACATATTGGCGAATTAATTCTTCCGCTTCTTGTAAGGCTTTTTCTTCCTCGTGATGAGCAAAGGTTAAAGGTCCTAAATGATCGCCGCCAAAGAGGATGCGTTCACTGTCAAAGTTTTCTTCTTTCGCTAATGTTTGAACAAATTCAATAAAGTCAGCCGGCTTCATTCCGGTATAACCACCATATTGATCCACTTGGTTTGCGGTTGCTTCAACCAACAAAATAGAATGAGTTTCTTTTGCTTTTTGTAAGCAAGCACGAATAACCAACGGATTGGCGGTACAAGCAGAATAAATACCAACGGCTTGCCCTGCTTTTTGTAAATCAATCAAGTGCATTAAAGGGTGTTTTATCATGATACTTTCTCCTTTTATGATTTAATTATAGCAATGTTGATTTAGCTTTCGTGTTAGACTATTTGTGATTTTCGGTATTAGAAGGGATATTTATGATTAAAGGAATTCTATTTGATTTTGATGGAACGGTTAGTTATCGATACAAAGCCGCTTTTGAAATGTACCATTGGTTTTTAGAGCAGATTGATCCAAGCTTAAAAGAAGATGTATTGCGTAAAGAAGAGATTTTACAAAGATGTTTATTGTGGGATCAATACGGAACCATCAACAAATGCTTTGCTTTGGAACAATTAAAAGCAAGGTATTATCCTGACCTGGAGATAGAAAAGATGTATCGGCTTTGGTATCAACATTTTCATAAACACCAATATCTAATGCCAAATGCGAAAGAAACGATAGTGAGATTAAAGAAAAAATACCAAATCGGCATGATTACCAATGGTCCTACAGAAAGCCAATTGATGAAAGTGGAGGCTTTAGGAATGAGGGATGATTTCCATCCTTTATTAGTATCGGAAGCCTTTGGTTGTGCAAAGCCAAATCCCAAGATTTATTTAGCGGCGGTAAAGGAAATGGATTTAAAACCGAAGGAAGTTGTTTTTGTGGGTGATACTTTTTCAACTGATATTGTTGGAGCAATAAGAGCCGGTTTAATACCAATTTGGTTTTGTTATGAAAGAAAAGGAATAACGAATTTGGATATTGCCCAAGTTTCCAGTTATCAAGAATTAGAAGAATGCTTGGAAAGGATGAATTGTGAGAAAAAAGTCTAAAGTAGCGTTGTTTACTGTATTGTTTGTTTTTGCCGGTTTTATTTTTCTTAGATTATTACCAATTCATGATAATCGAGGAAGAATTTCGGAAAGGTCAGTCGATGATTCGAAAGAAGCGGTGGCTCTGTATGTTTATCGGCATAAAAAATTACCTTCCTTTTATATGACAAAAGCAGAAGCACGTAAGAAGGGTTGGTCAAGTGGCAGTTTGGATACGATGGTACCCGATAGAGCGATAGGTGGTGACCGTTATGGAAATTTTGAAGGAAAACTACCTTATAAAAATGAAAAGTATTTTGAAGCAGACATTGATACAATTGGCAGAAAGAAACGTGGAGATAAGCGAATTATCTTCACGAAAAAGGGAGATGTTTGGTATACCGCTGACCATTATGGTCATTTTAAACAACTATATAAAGGGGAATAGACATGGAAATTAAAATTCGATATAGCGATGTTCAAGACCGAAAGTCTTTTATGATATGGGTAAAAAAGGGATTTGGATGGGATGTGAATAACCTAGATGCTTTAGCGGATTGTCTTTCAGAAGGAGAAATGGAGTATTATTTTTATCTCGAACAAGCAGATTTAGCTAAGATGAGCATCGGTTCTTTTTCATATCGCTTTTTAAAAATGTTAGTATTTTTGGTCTCAGAGGAGCAACGTTTCCATTTGGAATTGATTTAGAATTCAGAAATTTACAAAGCTTAGAAAGCTTAGTGTTTATCGGGGAAAAAATATAGTTGGGAGATTGTGCGAAAGTTCTTGCAATCTCCTATTTTTGTGGTAAACTACTAAGGCACTCGCATGGATGTGGGAGGTTGCCGGCACGCCGAGAGGCGTTGTCATAAGGCGTGATAACCGGGGAATTTCCACGGAGCGATCCACGGAAGGTGGAGTGAATATAAGGAGGAAAAATTCATGGCAAAGAACTCAGTAAGAATTCGTTTGAAGGCTTACGAGAACAGAAGTCTTGACGCAGCCGGCGAAAAGATTGTGAAGACGGTTGCTAGCCACGGTGCTAAGAAGATTGTCGGACCTGTTCCGTTACCTACCGAACGAGAAATCATCACTGTTCTAAGAGCTGTCCACAAATATAAGGATGCTCGTGAACAATTTGAAATTCGTACGCACAAGAGATTGATTGAAATCATTGGTCCAAGTGCTGAAACAATCGATGCTTTAAGTCGTTTGGATTTACCATCCGGTGTTGACATCGAAATCAAGTTATAGAAAGGACAGGATAAAGCATGAAAGGTATTCTAGGACGTAAACTTGGTATGACTCAAGTATTCGCAATTGATGGAACTTTAATTCCTGTCACTGTGATTGATGTTAAGCCAAATGTCGTACTACAAAAGAAAACAAAGGAAGTAGATGGCTACGAAGCGGTTCAATTGGGCTATGAAGATGTTAAAGAACATCGTTCAAACAAACCGGCAATGGGACATGCTAAGAAAGCAAACACTGCTCCTAAGAAGTACATTAAGGAAATCAGAGCGGATGAGATGATGAATCTTGAAGTTGGTACTGAAGTTAAGGCTGACTTATTCAAAGCCGGTGACATTGTTGATGTACAAGGTACAAGTAAAGGTAAAGGCTATAGCGGTACAATCGTTCGTAACAATGCGGCTCGTGGACCTATGGGTCATGGCTCCGGTCACCACCGTCATATTGGTTCTTTAGCAACGAATGGTCGTAATAACGGCGTTGTTAATAAAGGAACAGCTATGCCCGGTCAAGAAGGCGGCTACACCACAACCAACCAAAATCTTCAAGTTATCAAAGTGGATGCTGAAGAAGGTTATATGTTAGTGAAGGGAAATATTCCCGGACCTAAAAAAGGACTTGTTGTTGTTAAGACAACAGTGAAGCCAGTTAAGGAGGTTGCTCCAATTGAAATCATTTCTTATGCTGGCACATCGGTTGAAGAAGAGCTTGAAAAAGTTGCTGAAACAATTGATGAGGAAATTGCTTCAGAAGCAGTTGCGACTGAAGCGGGAAAGTAGAGGAATAACGAATGGCTAAAATGGAGGTATTCAATCAGGAAGCTAAGTCTGTTAAGACAGTAGAAGTTTCTGATGCTGTGTTCAGTATTGAACCAAACCAACAAGTTATGTTTGACGCTGTTCTTGCTTACCAAGCCGGATTAAGACAAGGAACACATTCGACTTTGACAAGAGCCTTTGTTTCAGGAACAGGTAAGAAGCCTTTCCGCCAAAAAGGAACAGGTCGTGCTCGTCAAGGTTCGACAAGGGCAACTCAATGGAGACATGGCGGAGTTGCTTTTGGACCACAACCTCGTAAGTATGGTGTGAAGACAAATCGCAAAGTTCGTCGTTTAGCTTTGCGTTCCGCTTTATCGGAAAAGGTTCTGGAATCCAATTTCGTTTTAATTGAAAACTTGAACTTTGATGAAATTAAGACAAAGAAAGCAGTTGCTTTATTAAATGCTTTTGGTTTCGATCGTAAGACATTATTCGTGGCGGATTCTTCGGAAGAATTTGATAACGCCTATATTTCAATGAGAAACTTACCAAACGCATTGGTGACAACTGTTTCCAGCCTAAATGTTTATGACATTGTGAATGCAAATAAGGTTGTTTTCACAGAAAAGGCTGTTGAAAAAGCCGGGGAGGTATTTGCGTAATGACTGCACGTGATATCATCGTAAGACCTGTTGTTACAGAGAAGACAATGCGTTTATCGAGCGAAGAAAACAAAGTAACATTCATCGTTCACAAGAACGCAAACAAGATTTCGGTTGCACAAGCCATTCAAGAAATCTATGGCATCAAAGCCGAAAAAGTTAATATCGTTAATGTTCATTCCAAGACAAGAAGAGTTGGACGTTACGAAGGAAAGACTTCCGCTTTAAAGAAGGCGATTGTTCAATTGCCTGAAGGAAGTTCAATTGAATTATTTGGTTCAGCTGAATAATTGATTTACTATCGGAGGAAATCGCTATCTCCGGACAAAATGCGAAAGGAAAAAGAAAATGGCAATTATTAAATACAAGCCAACCAGTGCCGGTCGTCGTAATATGTCGACTCTTAGTAATGAGCGCATTACTAAGAAAACGCCTGAGAAGAGCTTATTAGCTCCACTTAATAAAAAGGGTGGACGTAATAATACGGGTCGTATCACAACTCGCCATCAAGGCGGTGGGGCAAAACAGAAGTACCGTATTATTGATTTCAAACGTAATAAAGATAGTGTTCCTGCTAAGGTTGCCGGTATCGAATACGATCCAAACCGTAATGCGAATATTGCACTATTGCATTATGTAGATGGTGAAAAGAGATACATCTTAGCACCGGCTGACTTACATGTTGGTGACACCGTCATTTCTGATGTTGCGGTCGATATTAAAGTTGGTAATGCAATGGAACTACAAAACATTCCTGATGGTACATTCGTTCATAATGTTGAATTAACAGCCGGTAAGGGTGGTCAATTAGCTCGTGCGGCCGGTACTTCGGCGCAAATCTTGGGTTCAGAAGGTAAGTTCGTTACTGTTCGTTTGACATCCGGTGAAGTTAGAAGAATTCACGGCAATTGTCGGGCAACGGTGGGTGTTGTTGGCAATGGTGATTACAGCTTAGTGAATTTAGGTAAAGCCGGGCGTTCTCGCTGGCTAGGTATTCGTCCTACCGTTCGCGGTTCAGCTATGAACCCTGTGGATCACCCGCATGGCGGTGGTGAAGGTCGTGCTCCAATTGGACGTAAGGCACCTATGACACCTTGGGGTAAGAAAGCTATGGGTCTTAAGACACGTAATCCTAAGGCACATAGTAGTAAGTACATCGTCAGAAGACGTAATGGAAAGTAAGTTGAAAGGAGAAATTAGATGTCAAGAAGTTTGAAAAAAGGTCCATTCTGTGATGACCATTTGATGAAAAAGGTTGAAGCATTGAATGCGACCGGCAAAAAAGAAGTGATTAAGACATGGTCTCGTCGTTCAACCATTTTTCCTAGCTTTGTTGAACATACCTTTGCGGTTCACAACGGTAAAGAACATGTGCCTGTTTATGTAACCGAAGATATGGTTGGTCATAAGTTAGGTGAATTCGTTCCTACCCGCAAATTTGGTGGTCATGGGGATGACAAGAAGGCGTAAGGAGGAAGGTAAAGATGGATGTTAAATCAACAGCGAAAACAGTCCGCTATACGCCTCGTAAAGTGAGATTGGTTTTAGATTTAGTACGTGGCAAGAGCGTTGAAGAGGCTTTGGCAATTCTTCAATTCATGCCCAATCATGCAGCTACCGCTGTAGCGAAAGTTGTTAAGAGTGCGGCGGCTAATGCGACACACAATCATCAATTAAACGCTGATGCATTATATGTGAAAGAATGTTATGCAAACGAAGGCGTGGTTATGAAGCGTTTCATGCCTAGAGCAAAAGGTAACGCTACTCAAATCTTAAAGAGAACTAGCCATATTACGGTTGTGGTTAGCGATGTGAAGTAAGGAGGAAGGTCAAAAATGGGTCAAAAAGTTAGTCCAATCGGATTGCGCGTTGGCGTTATTCGTGATTGGGAATCCAGATGGTATGCTGATAAAGCAGACTTCGGTGATCTTCTAAATGAAGACAATCGCGTTCGTGGATTCTTAGAAAAAGAATTTAAAGATGCTTATATTTCTCGTATTGAAATTGAAAGAACCGGGAAGAAAGATGCTAAAGTAATCATTCGTTGCGCTCGTCCGGGTGCTTTGCTAGGTAAAGATGGTGACCAAGATAAGATGGTTGTTTTACGCAAGAAGTTAGGTAAGTTAACTGGTGGCAAGAAAGTCAAGGTTGATGTTGTTGCGGTAGCTAATCCGGATTTAGACGCTCGTTTAGTTGCTCGTCGTATTGCTGAACAATTAGAAGCTCGTCAATCATTCCGTATTGCGCAAAAGAAAGCCATTCAACAAACGATGAAATCTGGTGCTAAGGGTATTAAGACATTAGTGAAGGGTCGCTTAGGAGGAGCTGAAATTGCTCGTCAAGAAGGTTACTCACGTGGCGTTGTACCTTTACATACACTACGCAGTGATATTGATTATTCGGCTCAAGAAGCAACCACAACCTATGGTAAGTTAGGCGTTAAAGTTTGGATTTGCCGTGGTGAAGTTCTTCCCGGACAAATGGTTAAAGAACCGGAAGCTCCTAAGGGGCGTGGGAATGACCGTCGTAACAACCGCCGTGGCGGAAGAAGTGATCGTCGAGCAAACAACCATGCACCTCGTCAAGAAAAGGTAGAAGCTGTTGCTGAAGAAAACAAAGGAGGTCAAAAATAACTATGTTGATGCCTAAGCGTACAAAGTATAGAAGACCTCATCGTTTAAGCTATGAAGGTATTTCCAAGGCCGGTCGTGAGATTGTCTTTGGTGAATATGGCTTGGTAGCGGATGATGGTGCTTATATCTCCTCTGCTCAAATCGAAGCGGCCCGTGTTGCTATGACACGTCATATGAACCGTCAAGGTCAAGTTTGGATTAAGATTTTCCCACACTTGGCTAAGACGAAGAAACCTTTAGAAGTCCGTATGGGTTCCGGTAAAGGGGCTCCTGATCACTGGGTAGCGGTTGTCCAAAAGGGACGCGTTATGTTTGAAGTTGCAGGGGTTAGTGAAGAAATTGCCCGCGAAGCTTTGCGTTTAGCTGCTAACAAGTTAGGCGTTAAAACCCGCTTTGTGAAAAAAGGCGAGGAGGCTAAATAATGAACGTTAAAGAAATTAGAGATTTAAGTAGTGAAGAACTTCAAAAGGAAGTTGTTAGCCTTAAAGAAGAACTTTATACTCTTCGATTTGCTCAAGCGACCGGAAGTTTAGAAAATCCTGCTCGTATTAAGGACATTAAGAAGACAATTGCACGTATTTATACAGTATTAACAGAACGTGAAAGTTCTGAAGCTAAGTAAAGGAGGAGCTGGAAATGGAAAGAAATTCTCGTAAAGTCCTACGCGGAACGGTTGTTTCGGACAAGATGGACAAGACCATTGTTGTAGAAATTAGTACAACTAGAAGCCATCCTTTATATGGCCGACGCGTTAAGTACTCACAAAAATACAAAGCTCATGATGAAGAAAATGTTGCTAAGATTGGTGATGTTGTTGAAATCATGGAAACTAGACCATTAAGTAAAGATAAGCATTTCCGTCTTGTGAAAGTCGTTGAAAAGGCAGTTATCTTATAAGGCACAGGAGGACAGTATGATTCAAAATGAAACAAGATTGAAGGTTGCTGATAACACCGGTGCCAAGGAATTATTGGTTATTCGTTGTTTAGGCGGCTCAAAGCGTAAGAGTGCTACAATTGGTGATGTTGTGGTTTGCTCGGTAAAGCATGCGGCTCCACATGGAACGGTTAAGGAGGGTCAAGTCGTTAAAGCGGTTATCGCTCGTACGGTATATGGCCTTCGCCGTGACAATGGTAGTTATATTAAGTTTGATGAAAACGCCGCTGTAATCATCAAGGAAGATAACACACCGGTTGGAACACGTATCTTTGGACCGGTTGCTAAAGAATTAAGAGACAAGGGTTATGCAAAGATTGTTTCCCTTGCACCGGAAGTGTTATAAGGAGACCAATATGAAAATTAAGACAGGCGATACAGTCAAGGTCATCAGTGGCCACTATAAAGGAACAATTGCTGAAGTTAAGGCGGTTAGTCCAAAAACCAACCGCATTATCGTAGAAGGTGTCAACATGATTAAGAAGTCTTTGAAACCAACACAAGCTAATCCGGAAGGTGGCGTTGTTGAACGTGAAGCTCCTATTCATGTTTCAAATGTTATGTTGTATGACAAGAAAGAAAAGGTTGCTTCTCGTGTTGGCTATTCTATTAATGCGAAGGGCAAGAAAGTTCGTGTCTTAAAGAAGACCGGGAAAGAAGTGAAGGAGGCTAAGAAATAATGAACGAATTACATGTTAAATATAATGAAGTTGTTAAGCCTTCTTTAATGAAAGAATTCAATTACAGCTCGGTTATGGAGGCACCGAAGATTGTTAAGGTTGTTCTTAACATGGGTGTTGGTGATGCGATTGCTAATCCTAAATTATTGGATGAAGCAGTTGAGGAATTGACGGCTATTTCCGGTCAAAAGCCGGTTGTAACAAAGGCTAAGAAGTCCATTGCCAATTTTAAACTTCGTGAAGGGATGTCTATCGGTTGTAAGGTTACATTACGTGGTGAAAGAATGTATGAGTTCTTAGATAAGTTAATCAATCTTTCGCTTCCACGTGTTCGTGACTTCCGTGGTGTGAGTGCTACTGCTTTTGATGGTCGCGGTAACTATACATTAGGGGTTAAGGAACAATTGATCTTCCCTGAAATTGATTTTGATAAGGTGAATAAGGTTCGTGGTTTGGATGTTGTTATCGTGACAACAGCTAAGACAAATGTTGAAGCTGTCGCATTATTAAAGGGCATGGGTATGCCATTTGTTAAATAAGAAAGGAGAATATCATGGCTAAGACAAGTTTAAAAGTTAAACAATCTCGTCCTGCAAAATTCTCCACACGTGAGTATACTCGTTGTGAAATTTGTGGACGTCCACATTCAGTTTTAAAGAAATATAAAGTTTGCCGTATCTGCTTCCGTGAATTAGCCTACAAGGGTCAAATTCCTGGTGTTAAGAAGGCAAGTTGGTAAGGAGGAAAGACATTATGAATATGACAGATCCTATTGCTGATATGCTTACACGCATTAGAAACGGTGTTCAAGCTCGTAAAGAGAGTGTGGATGTTGCTCCTGCTTCTAAAGTGAAAGTAGAAATCGCAAAATTATTGAAGTCTGAAGGTTACATTGAAAACTATGTTGTATCTGGTGAAGGTACAGAAAAGAAAATCACCGTTACATTGAAGTATCAAGGTGATTTAAAGGTAATCTCTGGAATTAAACGTATTTCAAAACCGGGTCTTCGTGTTTACGCCAAAGGTGATAACATTCCTAAGGTGTTAAATGGTTTAGGTGTTGCTATTATCTCTACCTCTAAGGGTATGATGTGCGATCGCGAAGCTCGTAAGAACCACATTGGCGGCGAAGTTGTCGCTTATGTTTGGTAAGGAAAGGATAGAAAAGAATGTCACGTATCGGTAATAAGGCGATTACCATTCCTGCTGGCGTAGAAGTTAGCATCGCTAGTGGTAATGAGGTGACTGTAAAGGGTCCTAAGGGAACATTAGTGAAGACTTTTTCTCCATTGATGGAAATTTCTGTGGACGCTAATGTACTTACAGTTAAGCGCCCAAATGAAGAAAAACATACAAAACAATTGCATGGTACAACTCGTGCTTTGATTGCCGCTATGGTTGAAGGTGTAAACACCGGTTTCACTAAGACCTTAAAAATTGTTGGTATTGGTTATCGTGCCGCTTTAGCCGGTTCTGAACTAACATTGAATGTCGGTTTCTCACATCCGGTTAAGTTTACAGTTCCAAGTGATGTTAAGGTAGAAGTACCTGACGCAAATACCATCAATGTGAGTGGAATTGACAAGCAAATTGTCGGTCAATTCGCCGCTGTTGTTCGTGCAACTAAGAAACCGGAGCCATATGGTGGAAAAGGTATTCGTTATGTTGATGAAATTGTTCGCCGTAAAGAAGGAAAGACGGCTAAGAAATAGGGAAGGGAGATAAGAATATGTTGAAATTAATCGATAAGAATCAAGTTCGTATTCGTCGTCATAAACGTGTACGTAAGATTGTCAACGGCACTCCTGAATGCCCTAGATTGAATGTGTACCGTTCGAATGCACAAATTTATGCACAAGTTATTGATGATGTTGCGCATAAGACATTGTGTGCTTCTAGTTCTCTTGAACTTAAGCTGGAAAATGGCGGAAATGTAGAGGCGGCTAAGAAGGTTGGCGAAGATATTGCTAAGAAGTGCTTAGCGGCTAAGATTGAAAGTGTTCGTTTCGATAGAGGCGGATATGTATACCATGGTCGTGTGCAAGCTTTAGCAGATGCAGCTAGAGAAGCCGGCTTGAAGTTCTAGTAAGGAGAAAACAAATGGCAAACGAAAATAAGAAAAACTTTAAAAAACGCGAACCAAAAGAGTTCGAAGATGTTGTTGTCTCCATTAACCGAGTAAGTAAGACAGTCAAGGGTGGACGTCGCATGCGCTTTGCCGCTCTTGTTGTTGTCGGTGATAAGAAGGGTCGTGTTGGATTTGGCATGGGTAAGGCCGCAGAAGTTCCGGACGCAATCCGTAAAGCTACGGAATCTGCTCAAAAGAACGTTTTCCGTGTCAACTTAGTAGACAATTTCCGTACCGTTCCTCACCAAGTTAAGGGTAAACATTTATCTTCAACGGTGTTCTTGGCACCGGCCGCTCCAGGTACCGGAGTAATCGCCGGTGGTGCAGTTCGTTCAATTCTTGAATTAGCCGGTGTATCTGATGTGCTATCTAAGGTCATTGGTTCAAGAACAAGCGTAAACGTCGTTTATGCAACTTTAGAAGCATTAAAGGGATTACGTACAGTTAATGAAGTAGCTAAACTACGCGACAAGAAAGTCGCTGAAGTTCGCTAGGGAGGTCCAAGATGAAATTAGAAAACCTAAAGTATAACGAAGGAGCACGTTTTAGTTCAAATCGTGTTGGTCGTGGCCAAGGTTCTGGTAATGGAAAGACTTCTGGTCGTGGACAAAAAGGTCAAAACTCTCGTTCCGGTGGCGGTGTAGCTATTGGATTTGAAGGTGGTCAAACACCTTTCTTCAAGAGAATGCCTAAACGTGGGTTCACAAACTTCAACCGTAAGGAATATGCAGTTGTGAATGTTGAAGCATTAAATACTTTTGAAGAAGGCGTTACAGTTGATGTTGAAACTTTAAAAGCTTGTGGTCTTGTTAAAAAGACATTTGATGGTGTTAAGGTTCTAGGAAATGGTGCATTAGAAAAGAAGTTAGCGGTCAAGGCTAATAAGTTCTCTGAATCAGCTAAGAAGGCAATTGAGGCGGCAGGCGGAAGTGTAGAGGTGCTCTAACATGTTAGGGACCTTTGCCGGCTTGTTTAAAAATAAAGAAACAAGAAATAAGATTTTCTTTACTTTAGCTATGCTGCTTATTTACCGTTTTGGATCTGCTATTCCGGTTCCTGGAGTGAATACATCCCAGTTTGCTAAGCAGATTGCCGGTAACTCATTACTTGGCATGATGAACTTACTTGGTGGCGGTGCTTTGGAAAGACTTTCCATTTTCGCCATGGGGGTTACCCCTTACATTACGGCTAGTATTATCATTCAGCTGTTATCGATGGATGTGATTCCTTCTTTAACAGAAATGAGTAAATCCGGACAAACGGGTCGTGTGAAGATTGAAAAGATTACACGATACTTAGGTGTTGTGTTGGCCTTCGGTCAATCCTTCTCACTTGTATATGGATTTGATGTTCAATATAAGATTTTGCAAAATGCACATCTTTCAGGATATTTATACACAGCAACCGTCATGACGGCCGGTACCATGTTCCTTATTTGGATTGGTGACCGTATTTCCATGAAAGGTATTGGTAATGGTTTATCTATTATTATCTTTGCCGGTATTGTATCGAACTTTCCGGCCGCATTTAGTCAGGTCTACGCTATCTTAACCGGTGGCTCAACACAGGGCGAAATGTTTAATGGAATTTTACAGTTTGGTTTGTATATCTTATTATTCCTTGCAATTATCGTCTTCGTTATTGTTATGGAAACGGCAATTCGTAAGATTCCTGTTCAATATACAAATAGCTCTACAACAAGAGGGGGATCGGATGTCACCTTCCTTCCTCTTAAGATTAATTCGGCTTCGGTTATTCCGGTTATCTTTGCGCAAAGCATTATGCTTGCCCCACAGATTATTATTAGTTTTTTCAATGCTGATTTATACAACAAATTAAGTCAGTGGTTGAGTTTGACGACTTGGACCGGTCTTGGCTTGTATGCTGTATTAACCATCTTGTTTACATTCTTCTATACGGATTTACAAGTGGATCCGGAACAAATGGCGGATAACTTAGGTAAATCAGGGGCGTATATTCCAGGTATTCGTCCGGGGAATGAAACAAAAGTTTATGTTTCAAAAGTCCTACACCGTATTACTGTTTTAGGGGCAACGGGTCTAACGATTATTGCGGTTATTCCTTACTTATTAACGATGTTTACGAAGTTATCGCAAGCAACGGCAGTAAATGGTACTGGTATTATTATCGTTGTGGGTGTTGCCTTAGAAACGATGAAACAGTTAAAAGGTCAATTAACCCAGAAACAATACAAAGGGTTCTTCAAAAAGTAGGAGGAAAAGATGAATATTCTCATTATGGGTCCAGCAGGTGCTGGTAAAGGCACTATGTCAAAAGAAATTAAAAGAAAGTACAACGTTCCTCATATCTCCACCGGTGATATGTTCCGCGAGAATATCAAAAAAAACATTCCTCTTGGCGTCAAAGCGAAAGAATACATGGAAGCCGGTAAGTTAGTACCGGATTCTTTGGTCAATGATATGGTGGAGGATCGCCTTCGACAAGATGATTGTGCAAATGGTTATCTGTTAGATGGCTTTCCTCGTAGCCTTGGCCAAGCGGAAGCTTTAACCGAAATCACGAATAAAATTCATCGTTCGGTGGATGTGGCTTTGGTTCTTGGTGTTGATATTCGTGTTCTGGAACAGAGAATTACAGGTCGACGTATTTGTAAGAATTGTGGTTCGATTTACCACATTAAAAATCACCCATCAAAAGTAGAGGGTGTTTGTGATGTTTGTGGTAGTGAGTTAACACAAAGAAAAGATGATACGTTAGAACAACTTCAAGTTCGTATGGATGAATATAGAAACCAAACAGAGCCTGTTATTCAGTATTATGAAAAACAAGGGATTGCGAAGTATGTGGATGCTGGTCAACAACCGGAAAAGGTATTCGCTGATATCCAGAGTATTCTTGACGCAGTTAAATAAGGGAAAATAAATGAGTAAACAAGATGTCATTGAAATTGAAGGCGTAATCGAAGATATTCTTCCGAATGCGAACTTCCTAGTGAAACTTCAAAATGGTCACGAAATCCGAGCCCACGTTGCTGGTAAAATCCGTATGAATTACATTCGCATTTTACCGGGAGATCGGGTTACCGTTGAAATTTCACCGTATGATTTAACACGTGGGCGTATTACTTATCGTCATAAGTAGTACAATATAGAAAATGTCTAGGAGGCACAAAACATGAAAGTTAGACCATCAGTAAAACCAATTTGTGATAAGTGCAGAGTTATCAAGCGCAAGGGCGTTGTTATGGTAATCTGTGAAAACCCTAAGCACAAACAAAGACAGGGTTAATAAAGGGAGGAAATAAATATGCCACGTATTGCCGGTGTTGATATTCCACGTCATAAGGTGATTGGAATTTCATTAACTTATATTTATGGTATTGGTCCTACAACTGCTAATAAGATTTTGGCAGAATGTGGAATTGATCCAGCTACAAGAACATCTGAATTAACGGATGAACAAGAAACAGCAATTCGTTCCAAAGTGGATTCTATTAAGACGGAAGGTGACTTGCGTCGTGAAACAGCATTAGACATTAAACGTTTAATGGAAATTGGATCTTATCGTGGAACACGTCATAAGAGAGGGTTACCTGTTCGTGGTCAAAGAACCAAGACTAACGCTCGTACAAGAAAAGGACCACGTCGTACAGTGGCCAACAAGAAGAAGTAATAGGAGGATAATATGGCAGCTAATACAAAGAAAAAGGGTGCTGTTACTCGCAAGAAGAGAATACGCCGCAACGTCGCTAAAGGAATCGCCCATATTCATTCCACATTTAATAACACTATCGTAACCATCTCTGATGAGGCAGGTAA
Source organism: Bulleidia sp. zg-1013 (assembly GCF_019798045.1). Classification (NCBI taxonomy): domain Bacteria; kingdom Bacillati; phylum Bacillota; class Erysipelotrichia; order Erysipelotrichales; family Erysipelotrichaceae; genus Bulleidia; species Bulleidia sp. zg-1013. Next base: position 87,514 of record NZ_JAGXEX010000005.1, on the reverse strand, counting down.
TGTTGTTGCTTGGAGCTCTGCCGGGGCGTTAGGATATAAGGGTTCTCGTAAGTCAACTCCTTATGTAGCTCAATTGACCGCTGAAGCGGCTGGTAAAGCCGCTGTTCAACAAGGTATGAAGAGCGTTGAAGTAAATGTTAAAGGACCCGGTGCCGGTCGTGAAGCGGCTGTTCGTTCCTTACAAACAGCCGGATTGAACATCACTGTAATCAATGATGTAACACCTATTCCTCATAATGGTTGTCGTCCACCAAAGAGACCTCGTGGTTAATGAAAGATAAGGAGGATGGAAACATGCAAAAATTTGAACGCGCTGATTTTGAAGTTCAAGAATACGTTGAATCTGAAAATTACGGTAAATTTGTCCTAACTCCATTGGAGAGAGGATTTGGTACCACAATTGGGAATGCGCTTCGTCGTGTACTACTTTCCTCTTTGCCTGGAGCTGCAGTTTTCTCCATCAAAGTGGATCAAGTCTATCATGAATTCACCTCTATTTCAGGTGTTCGTGAAGATGTGTCCATGATTATCTTAAATCTTAAGCAATTAGTGATGAAGATTGAAGATGATGAAGAATATACTTTACAAATTTCTGCTAAGGGTCCGGGTGCTGTGAAGGCTATGGATTTAATCGTTCCTGCACAAGTTGAAATAGTAAACAAAGACCTGGTGATTGCCAACCTTGAAGAAGGTGCAACATTAGAAATGGAAATTAAAGTACAAAATGGACGTGGATACGTTAGTGCTGATATCAATAAGCAATTAAGATCGGGTGTTTCTCAAGGAATTGGTACTGTCTATACAGATTCCATCTACACTCCAGTCACAAAAGTGGCTTATCATGTAGAACCAACACGTGTTGGTGAAAATGTGAAATACGATGAATTAACCATGGAAGTAACAACCGATGGTTCCATTAATCCACAAAAAGCTTTATCGTTGGCCGCTAAGATTTTAGTAGACCACTTAGAGATTGTTGCCGGAATTAACGACGAGGTTGTTGTATCCGATAGCGTTATTAAGCAAAGTACAGCAGAAAGACCAAATAAGGGTCACCAAATGATGATTGAAGATTTAGATTTATCGGTGCGTTCTTATAACTGCTTAAAGCGTGCAGGTATCCAAACTGTTGATGAATTAACACAAAAGACAGAAGATGAAATGATGCGTGTGCGTAATCTTGGTAAGAAATCACTTAAGGAAGTTAAAGATAAGCTTATCGAAATGGGCTTTAGCTTTAAGACCTTTGACTAATGGAGGAATATTATGTGGAATCGTAAATTTGGTCGCAATGCGGATCACCGTAAAGCGATGTTAAGAAACCTGGCTACTTCTGTCATTCTATACGGTCGTGTAGAAACAACTGAAGCTAAGGCTAAGGATATGCGTTCGGTCGTTGACCATTTAATCACCTTAGGTAAGAAAGGTGATTTGGCTGCTCGTCGTCAAGTTGCTTCTTATGTTCGTCATGTAGTAGCTGATGAAGTAACACAAAAGACCGTCTTACAAAAGTTATTTGATGAAGTAGCTCCTAAGTATGCAGATCGTAACGGTGGTTACACGCGTGTTATTAAGACAGGTGTACGCCGTGGTGATTCTGCTCCTATGGCATTCATTGAATTAGTTTAATTTAGGAAAGGAGAGTGCTGGTCATTCTCCTTTTTTAGATATAGAGAATCAATGACAAGCGCAAAGAAATAAGTAAATGAAGTTGGTTAGTTGGACAAAAAGTTTTCTTAGAAAGCATATAAGTAGACAAATCTAAGCCTAATGATTATCATTAAAAATCATACAAACAACGAATAGGAGGGAAGGACATGAAACAATATACTAAAAAAATGATGTGTTGTTGCTGTTTCAAGAATGTCCGGATTGATACTTTATGTTCGTTGGCTCTGCTTTGAGTGTGCACTTTAGCAGCGAATGAAATCATATAGCTATTAATCCAAGGGCGTATATTCTTGGATTTTTATTTTATCGGTTGTTTGGTGATAAGCAGTCAGAAAAAGGGAGTATAAAAATGGGAAACATTAAAACATCAATATTACAACTCATTGGTCATACACCATTATTAGAGTTGACACATTATGAAAAGGAATTAAACTTGCGTTCACGTTTGGTCGCAAAATTAGAATATTTCAATTTAACAGGTTCGGTTAAAGATCGCATTGCTTACCAAATGATTTGTGATGCACAAGAAGCAGGAGTATTAAAACCTGGAGCAACGATTATTGAACCAACCTCCGGTAATACCGGCATTGGTTTAGCTGCCGTTGGTGTCGCAAGGGGTTATCAAGTTATTCTTGTAATGCCTGAAACAATGTCAGTTGAACGTCGTAAAATTATGAAGGGCTATGGTGCTGAATTAGTATTAACAGAGGGCGCAAAAGGGATGAATGGAGCGATTGCTAAAGCAGAAGAATTGGCGAAAGAAATTGAGAATTCATTTATTCCACAACAATTTGAAAACTTATCCAATCGTAAAGCGCATTATATAACGACCGGTCCGGAAATCTGGCAAGATACCGATGGTAAAGTAGACATCTTGATCTCTGCTATTGGTACAGGTGGAACCATATCAGGAACAGGGAAATATCTTAAGGAACAAAACCCAAATATAAAGGTGATTGGGATTGAACCGGCGAATAGTGCTGTCTTAAATGGTGGTCAGCCCGGAAAGCATTCTATTCAAGGAATCGGTGCCGGTTTTATTCCAAAGACATTAGATACAGAGATTTATGATGAAATAATTGCGGTTACGGATGAAGACGCATTCAAAACCGGTGCTGAAATAGGAAGAAAGGAAGGAGTATTGGTTGGTATTTCTTCAGGTGCTGCGATGTGGGCGGCGCTTGCGGTAGCGAAACGAAAGGAAAATGAGGGAAAATTGATTGTGGTATTATTACCGGATTCAGCCGATCGTTATTTATCAACTTCTTTATTCACGGAATAAAAATGGAAAATTTTAAAACATTAATAGATGAATTAAACGCTATTCAAGATGAGGACGTTCTTTTAAAAGTAAAAGCACCGGAACGAACGAAAATTATTGCGATTATAAAACAGATACAAGCTTTATTACTACCGGATTATTATCTTATTGAAAATATGAGTCAAGAACAGATTTTGGATCAGCTTGCCAAAGATTTAAAAAAAGAAATACAAGCCGCTTTGCAGTTTAATAGCAGAGATTGCTCTATTTGTGGAAGACTGAGAGATCAATTTCTGGAGCAAATACCAAAGATGAAACACTCTATTCTTACGGATATTCAAGCAATTTATGATGGTGATCCGGCTGTTCAATCAAAGGCTGAAGTGATTTTAGCTTATCCGGGCTTCCATGCCATCTTTATTTACCGCATAGCGCATGTGCTATACACACTACAAATTCCTTATATTCCACGCTTAATGGCAGAATATGCCCATGAAAAAACGGGGATTGATATTAATCCCGGTGCAACGATAGGGGATTATTTCTGTATTGATCATGGTACCGGTGTTGTGATTGGTGAAACGGCTGTATTAGGTCATCATGTCAAGTTGTACCAAGGTGTTACTTTGGGAGCGAAGAGTTTTAAAAAAGATGAGGATGGAAAGTTGGTTAAAGGTGGTAAACGACATCCAAATATTGGTAATAATGTTGTTATCTATGCGAATGCGACCATCCTTGGTGGTGAAACCAGCATCGGTGATGATTGTGTGATTGGCGCAAGTGTCTGGATCACAAATTCAGTTGAAGCAGGAGAAACGGTTTATTTTAATCCGAATAGACAATAGGATAGAAGGAAAACTTTTATCCTTTTTAATGCCTAAACAAAAAAAGGCAACTACTGCCTTTCTTGTGTTAAGGAATATGCTCCATATAAACCGGCCAAATTTCCCAGTTTGGCTTTTTTAAGTTCTATCCCATGGAAGCCGTCTAATAAATTCTTTTGAAATGAATTTCGGATGCGCTTAAATATATAAGGTTGTTCCAGAATACCACCACCTAAAATGAGCGTAGGGACATTCCATACATAAGATAAAGACTGTAAACCAATCACAATTTCATCAATCCATTCATTCACAATTGCTTGTAATTCAGGTCGTTGAATTTGTTTCAAGAGTTCTCTTCCATTTTGAATACTAGAATCAACTTCATGAACCTTCTTCATAAGAGAGGTCGTAGAACAATCGTGTTCATAGCTCATATCCCATGAGTTTGTGTTCTTTTTTGCGTGAAGGGTTAAAGCACCCAGCATCACACCTTGAGAAGGACCACTTCCATAGTAAGCTTTTCCATTTAGAAAAATACCGCCGCCAATTCCGGTTCCATAGGTTAGGCAAATAAAATCATCTAGTCCTTGAGCACTGCCCAAAAAATATTCTCCACGAGCCGCCGCGTAGACATCATTTTCAACAAAACAGGGAACATGGAAAATAGTTTCAAAATATTCCTTAACCTTAGTACCGGTGTAGCCGGGCATATTATCATTAGCATAATGGATAGAACCATCTTTTACATTGACTTGTCCACAGGTACTAATACCGATGGCTTGAATTGGTTCAACTTGTTTTAACCAGTTCATTACCTTTTCTAAAACCTGTTGAGATCCTTTGTTCGCTTCCGTGGCTATTTCTTCTTGGAGGGAAAGTATTCCATCAATAAATAATGCCAGTTTGATATTGGTGCCACCAATATCAGCGCATGCAATTCTATTCTTCATTTAAAGCCTTCATAAATTTCTTGGTGATTTCCAAAGGACGAGTGATTGCACTTCCCACAACCACCGCATGCACCCCCATATCCATCGCATGACGACAATGCTCAGGAGTGGAAATATTTCCTTCTGCAATAATTGGAACGGGGCATTGTTCCACCAAATCCTTTAAGAAACGATAAGGTGGTAAAGATATACCCTTTGTATAGCCCGTGTAACCTGCTAGTGTGGTACCGACGAAATCAAAGCCAATTTCAGCCGCATGAAGACCTTCTTGTAAATTAGAAGTATCAGCCATGAATAATTGATTTGGATATTTCTTACGCACTTCTTGGAATAAATCATCCATGGATTGATGGTTTGGACGCATTCTTTTTGTGGCATCTAAAGCAATAATATCCACTCCTTCTTCAACCAAAGCATCCACTTCAACCATGGTAGGTGTGATATAAACATTTGGTTCATCCGCATAGACTTTCTTGATGATGCCAATAATTGGCAAATTCACCATTTTTTTAATTTCTTGAATGTCTTCTATCGTATTAGCACGAATTCCTTTGGCACCACCTTGAAAAGCCGCAAGTGCCATTCTTCCCATGATAAAGGAAGAATGAAGTGGTTCTTCCGGTAAAGCTTGGCATGAAACAATCAATTGACCTTTGATGGTCTCTATTATTTCTTGATTAGTCATAAATATAATTCTCCTTTCCTAAATGTACTCATTCGAGTTAAGTAAGTTAAAATAGGTATGCGTAAAGGCATAAGCGCCAATCTCGGAAAGAATGGCTAGGCCTGTTTTGCCTATTTTTAATTTTCCCATTTGAAGTATTGGTAGAGTGTAGAGTTGACTTGTCTTGCCGATAGAATTCATTTCTAAGTAATGATAAAGTTCATGACTTAAAATTAAATTAATCGCTTCATCCATAGAGAGTTGATTTTCCTTTGCCCATAAAGCGATGGACTTTGTGTATAAGGTAATCTCATTTTTGCCGGATAAATAATCAGAGTAATATCGGTTATGACCAGAAACGAAATCCATATCTTTTTCAATGATTTTTAAGTGGTACTCATTGAGAATAACTTTGAATTGACCATGGTGGTATTGTTCAAAAATATCCTTGGCCGCTTTTTCACCTTGTTCCCAAGCACAATCAATGACCTTTTGGTAATCAGAAGGAGGTATTTTGGCATAGGAATAATCCCGTTTTAATTCTTCAAAGCAGTCCTGTTTTTCGGGAAATGGAATGTTCTTAACCATCAATTCGTTTGGTGGCGATGACTAAAATTTCTTGATCTTGAGGGATCGCCTTAATTTCTAAGTCCCCAAGAGATTGTATTTGGCTTTCTTCCGGTAAGCCGGCTAAATCCACAATTCGTTTACCAATGATTAAATAAACATTTGGTAAATTGGAACCACCGTCGTTGTATTCTGTGAGTTCTTCCAGGATATGTGTTAACACCGAAGACCATTCTTTTGCTTGTGATGATAAAACCATCGCATTCTTTTTTTGCAAACGAATAACACCCTCATCATCAATTAGGCGAAGTGGAGTGGTCTTTGTTTTCATAAAGCCGAAGAGCTTTTTTTCGACTTGATGAGCTTGTATTGCGTAAAGACCATCGGTTTTACCGGAGATAAATAAATGACTAACTGGTAGATTTAAATTTGCGGATACTGTTTCAAGCAATTCTTTTTCAGATAGTTGGGCTTTTAAGCGATTCTTAGATCGTAATTCCGTTGAACCGATTGCGATAGCACGAACTAAATTTCTTTGCGTGTCTACTTCAATGGAAACTTCCACTGAATTTGGCGAAGCACCATTTTGAATTGCCTTTTGAACAGCTTCATGACGAATAGCTAAAATATCCTCATCACTTGGATTAGAAATGACTCTTTCAACCATATCACGAACCATGGCTAAGGCAACACCAATCGTAGAAATCACCGGAGCATTTTTGGCAATCTTAAATTCATGACCCATGGTTTCGGCTAAATGAGGAACAACCGTTGTACCTCCACCTCCACCACCAACAAAGAGTGTGGTTCTTGGATCCATGTGGTAATCCTTCATTAAGCTTTCTACAACTTTAGCGTTTTTAATGGCTGCGAAAGAAAGAACCTTCTCAGCACATTCTTCAACGGTTAAGTGCATTTGATCCGCTAATGGTTTCCAAGCTTTTTTAGCGGCTTCTATATTTCCATAAGCGTATTGTCCTTCTTGAACATAGCCGGCAATATTAGCGGCACCGGCCATGGTTAGAGCAACGCAAACACCATGATCACATTCCACATAGGCATAGTTAGGATCGCCTTTCTTTGGTTGAATGGTTTTTAATACCGGATGCGAAATTTTATCAGCATCGGTATACACTTCATAATCTAATTCTGCAATATGTGCTGATCTTGGTCCGATATTGATGGCTTTTCCATCTTCCATTTCAACCATAGAACCACCACCAATACCAACCGTACGAACATCCAAAGAGTTAAGATAAGTACTATGACCACCAACTTCAGCGTATTTAATCATGACCTTTCCATCTTTAACGCAAGAAATATCCGTTGAGGTACCACCAACCTCAAAGAAGATACCATCGCTTAGCTTTTCATACATCAAAGCCCCGGCCACGCCGGCGGCCGGTCCCGATAAAATGGTTAGAATAGGTCGTTTTTGAACCTCATCAACACTCATAACTCCGCCATCACAACGCATAACCATCAATGGGTTTTGAATGTTGGCTTTATGGATAGAATCATTGGTCATCGTAGCGGCTTCTAGCATCTTAGGCATAATAGAAGCGTTAATGACAGCGGTTCTAGTTCTTACCTTTAAACCATATAGTTTAGAAATATCACTCGTTGCGGTTGCCGGAATACCTTGCTTAGCACAAAAATCAATGACTTTATTTTCATTGCTTGCATCATCCACGGAAAAAGCTTCCGCCGCCACAATACTAGTGCATCCTTCAGCCAGTAATTCTTGAATGGCTATTTGTATTTGTTCATCCATATTCTCTTTGGTATCCACATAGCCATTTTCGCTATTTAGGTATTTTCCCTTGGATAATTCAATATCCCCTAAATTTGTATCGCTTTTGGATTTTATTCCTTGCAAGCCTTGTCCTAAAGTAATAATGCCTACTTTCGCAACGTCTCCTTCCAATAAGGCGTTGGTTGCTTGGGTAGTACCATGCGCAATAAAGCTGACATCCTCCGGCTTGATTTGGTATTTTTGCATGATGTCTTGCAAGACTTGAATAATTCCGGCCGCAACTCCTTCTTTCGCACTATGGGTAGTTGGAATTTTTGTGGAACCGATAAATTCAAAGCTTTCATTATCAATCGCAACGGCATCCGTAAAAGTACCACCAACATCAATTCCAATACGTACTTTCATAAATAACTTCCTCCCTTGTATGAAAAGAAGCCTGCCAATGCAGACCTCTTGTCTGTATTTGAATTAGAAGAATTGAATTGCGGATAAGACAACTCCAAATACCGCAATTGCCCAAAGATAAGGTAATAACTTCTTCGTAATATTATTAACATCCACTTCACAGAAATTAGCCGCCCAAACATTTTGCGTGTTCGTTGGATCGCCACATCCTTGAATACGTTCAGCCGCTAAGAAAGCGCCCATAACCGCTAATGGGGATAAAGTACCAAGACCAATAATCAAAGCCGCAATACCGGAACCTAAACCAAATAAGTTCATCGGTCCACGATAAAGAGCTAATGGAGCTAATAGGGAGAAGAAGATAATGTAAGGAAGACGAGTCGATGGAATAATCTTTAGTAACAATGGATTTAAGACAGCCTTAACCATTGGGTGAGTGACTGCCAAGAATAACATGCCAATACCGACCATTAAGATTAAGGCCGGTCCAGCATCGGTAACACCATCGTAACAGGTTTTTGTTAGAAGGTTCATGGCTTTGTTATAACTGTTTTGACTCATCAATAAAATCCAAAGAATACCAACAATAAAAGCAGGGACAACAGGGAATTTAAAGATAGCGACTAATACAATTGGAATCAATGGTGTAAGCATGGCTAAAGCCCCACGAATACCGGTGAGTTGTTGAGATGACTTTGGTTCTTGCATTTGGGTTGAGAAGGCAAACTTAATACCATTCTTTTTGAATTCAACGAAGATTAAGACCAAAGTGGCGAAAGCTGTAGCTGCCATTAGGTAAACTTCAAAGTCACGAATTTGATGGATGTCTAATGAGAAAAGAGTAGCGAATGTCTTCCAGTTTGCGATATTGAAAGATAAGCCGGTCGTAAAAGACATCAAGAAGATGGAAGCCGCTGAAACAGCCGGAATACCAACGGAAATAAGAATTGGCAGCACAATGGTACCAACCATGATGATGGAACCTAAGCCACTTAATGTTGTGAATAAAACAGCCACGACAGCACTTAAAACCAATGTGATTAACAATGGCTTATCACCGCCCAATTCAGCTGATTTTTTTACTAAATTTTCAGTAATACCGGTTTTGTTCATCAATTGACCTAGCCAAGCTCCGAAGATAACAGCCATAATAGCGGATCCCATACGAACGGTTCCTGCTTCAACAACGACTTGAAGCCAGCCGATTGCAACACCTTTGTCATTAACGGCAATCGCCGGTACTTTGGCGATAACACAAATTAACACAGCCATCAGTGGTAAAGCCACCAAGGTAGGTAATTTCTTCGTCATCATGAAAACGGCAATAACCGCAAATACAAGAAGAATTAAAATTCCTTGCAACATATACTTTCTATCCTCCTATATGTTTTGTATGAACACGGTTTTAACCGTTGGTTCCAATTAGCAGCATCTTATGAAATAAGACCTGCCTGGATAAGCTTGAATTCACTTGATATACCGTAATGGATAAGCTATTCAAATCCATATAGCGTCCAAAGCTTTTCTCATTTAAGCAATAAATAAATATATTCTTTAAGTTTAAGAAACGGCGTAATTGATTTAATTGTGTTGCGATAACTTCTAAATTAGAGTTGAAAATCTCACTTAAATAATCCCGATTCAAGGGAATAACCTCATTTTCCAATAAGATTTTTCCTTCAATCTTCTTAGAAACACAAATGAACGCATCTTGTTTATGAAGAGAGAGAGCCATGAGTTCCGATAGGGTTGTTAGACCGGAAACCTGTTCTTCAACAGGACAATGGTAATAATCCTTTAAAGCATCACGAATGGTTAAAATTTGTGAAACATAACCAGTATCATAAAGAACGTTTAAGTCGGAAAGCTGGGTATCATCATGAACCAACAAGCCAATTTTAGAAACACAATTCTTGGGGAACATATCTTTCACCCATTCAAAAATGAGGCTACCGTCATTTTCTTGATTATAGAAGTTTCTTGTTTCTAGTAATTCATGATTTAAAGAATAGACATAGGTATAAATTATTTTGGCTCTAAATTCAATCAACAGATACGGAAGCGAATTATCTTGAAAGTAAAGCTTTTTGGCGGGTCTTCCTTTTCCTTGAATGGCACTTTTCTTTTCTTGAAGAATGCCATCTTCCAACAGTTCATTCACAATCTCCGTGACAGTACTAGGAGCCAAATCAACCAATTTTGATAGCTCTATTCTGGAAATACCGGGATGATGATGAATGGTTTCCTTAAGTAAATGTTTATTTTGTTTACGAATTTCTTCAATCTTTAAATGTTTCATGGACTTTCTTTCTATTTATTTCGGAGTCCGAAATAAATTAACCGCTTTCATTCTAACACTTCCAGTTTTAGAAATGCAATAGAACAAAAGCGATTTTTTAACGATAATTATTTATTAACTTAGAAAGCTTTTTACCATCTAGTTTTTTGAGGGAGCACTTATCGACTTCACAAAGATGAATGGCTTCTCCAGCCGCTTCACCAATATCAATACAAGTTGGAATAATACGAATACTAGCTTGCATTAAGAAAGTAGCAGAGATACAACGGCCAACCACAATTAGATTGTCTAATTCATTTGTAATAAGCGAGCGATAAGGTATTTCATAGTAGTCACCTTTTTGGTAAGACTTTTGGTGCACTAAGGATTGACTGGCTGAGTGGACGTCAATATACCAATCCCCACGAGCAATCGCATCTTCAAAGCGAGCCATAGTTGCGTATGCATCCTCTTGCATTTGATATTGACCAACGATACGCCAGGATTCACGAATGCCTAATTGGTTCGCTACTTGCAATAGGAAGGAATGTTCAAAGCCCGGCATCATGGCTTTTAGAAAGGTGACTAAACGTTGAATGGCTTGATGACCATACGCATAAGCTTTTGATCTTTCAACAGCACTTGTATTATCTTTCATCATAACGATATGAGGACAGTTGAAAGACATTCCACCCGGTTTATCGGGGATGGAATAACACTGAAAATAATGCAAATCACTTGGAATTAGATAGCCTTGTTCAACTCCCTTTTGAAAAAGGGGTTCCATTGCAAATCCTTTATGAACAACCATTGCCGCTTCAAAGTAATCTTTTTTAGTTCGATGAATGCTGTAGCTGTCATTTAATGAGAAAACATATGCACGGAATTTCTCAATATCAATACCACCCATTTCAAAGCGTAAGGAACTAATTTGATTTTCTAAATGATGATCACCATGTTCCACAGGAATACCCGATAAACGAGAAAGCTTGGCGTCACCGGTAGCATCCACAAAATGTTTCGCTTTTATTTCGTATAAGCCTTCAACACAGTCCACCACAATGGAAACAATAGTTCCATTTTCAATATTCACATCAATTAAACTTGTATCGTAAAGAATATGTCCATTCACATTGGTGTATAAGCTTTCCCAGCTATTATTCATCGCTTCTGCCGAAAACCAAATTTGTCCAGAACCTTGTTGATCTTCTGTATGCGCATAAGTGTTTAATTGGTTGACTAAATCATAAAAATTAGGGTGGTGCTTGGTATAAGAGCGCATCATTGGTGTCACTAGAGCATTGTTAGAGGAACCACCTAACTTAGTACTTTTTTCAACAATTAAAGTTTTCAATCCATATTTTGCACAGGTATAGGCAGTACTACACCCAGCACTACCACCGCCAATGACACAAACATCATATTCATCTAAAACAGGTATATTTTTAACGGCACACATAAAAGCCTCCTTTGTTATTTATCATTAAATTATTTTTCCAAGATAGTCAAGAATTCTTTTCTATTCTCATATTCTTAAAAAATAGGATAAAATAGACGTATGAAAAAATTATTAGCTTGTTTATTATGCTTGGCATTAGTTGCCTGCGGAACTAAGAAAACAGAACCTATCAAGCTCCAATCCTTTCCGCAAGAACAGAAGGGTGATAACTATACCGTTGCAGTGCATTCGCAATATAAGTTGAAATTCGCTAATGAAACATTGGATACCTATGCCCAAGATGCTTTACTGCAAAGGAAAGGTAATGAAGCCATCCTTTCGCAAAATATCAATGCGAATGGTCAGCGTTCAACCATCAAAGGGAATTATTACAATGGAAGAATTCACAATACTTTCAATGGTGTTTCTTATTATGAAGAAATGGGAATGGATGCCTTAATTAAAACGATGTTAGTGCCAATTGAACCATTGCGGACTATAAAGGCAGAACAATTAGAAAGCTATCGAGTGAAAAATGGAGTGTATACTTACTCCTATAAACCGGAGCCGGCGAAAGAAGTGTTCTTAAACCATTTTGATAGCTATGGTTTAAATAAAATGGATGAATTGAAAGTAAAGAAGAATGAAATTATAGATACTTTCCAAGGAAATACATTCATTTCCGAAACAGTGAAATTCACTTTAGAAATTAAAAAGAATAATCAGAAGGTTGAAGTGGAATATCAATCCAAAGCCGAAAGAAGTCAAGTTGGCAGCACAAAGATTTCTATTTCAGAAGCCCAAAAAGAACAAGAAAAGAAATACGTTCACTTTAAGAATATTGATACTTCACAAATAAAAGCTAAAACGAAAACCGATGATACGCCGGAAAATGATGTTTTAGCGACCTTAAAGAAACGTCTAGTCGGTCGTTTGGATTACAAAAAGGTATCGGATAATGAGTTTAAGTCTAAATTCAATAGTCACGAGGAATATAGCTTTTTATTTGATATAACAAGCTTCCAATATAAAAATTATTCTTTGGAGTATGTTTATAACTGGAAGAGTAATATCGCCAGTACAGGAAGCTGTACTTACAATTTCAACAATGGGGCGAAATCGAGTACTTGTTCGCAAAACAACCTGGATATTTTCAAAAAAGTAAAGGATTATTTTAAATTAGAGCTTTATTATTGTGGATTAAGCAGTAGTGATTTCATAGATGAGAAAAAATAGATTATAATATACGGGTAGAGGTAATTATGGATAAAAATACATTAAAAGTTATTCTTCAGGAAGCGAAGAGTGGAAATGTTGACGGTTTAAATAAATTAGTCAAAAGTTATCAACAAGAAATTTATCGTAATTCAAAGTTATACACAGGGAACAAAGAATTAGCGAAATTCATTACGAAGAACACGATTACGAAAGTATTCACTAATTTAGATGAAGCCTTAAATCATGTGGATCATTTTGAGACATGGTTATCCCGGGAAACGATGGATAAGGCTTTAGAAAGCTTATTGCCTTTTAATCCGTTTGAAACAGGAGAAGTAAAGGAAGTTGGCCTAGTGGATGATGAAAATGCTTGGGCAAAGGTATTTGCGTATAGCGACGGTTTAAGCGATGGGGAAAGAACAGTTTTAAATCTTTTTGCTATTAAAAAGATGGATGAAGATGCCATTGCTTCTAAGATTTGTTTATCGAAAGAAGATGTGCATTCTTTACTAGAAAGAGCCAAGAACCATTTATCGGCTGAAGGCTTTTCTTTTGAGGATTATTCTCGATTATTAAATGTTTCTGAGCCAACTGAAATATCCCTTTCCGAGCGAATGCCTACCACATCAGTTATGGTAGAAAAAGTGCCTGCTTATGTGAAAGAGATAGAAGAAGAGGATGAGCAGGAAGAACTAAATGAACAAAAGAAAAAGAGTGGTTGGAAGACGACCATGATTTATATCCTGGTAGGTGTTATTATCTTGACTGTGGAATGGCTGGCCTTAGATTATTTCTTTGGCAATAAGAATAAAAACCAAGTAACAACGCCAACTACGCAACAAACGACAACTCCGAAAGAACAGCCTACAACACCTGATTCACAAATTGAACAGACAAAACCAGAAACATCAAGTCCATCTAAGGAAGCCACATTAGGTAAAGTAAATATCACTAAGACAGGTCTTCATGTTCGTAATCAACCAACGACCAAAGGTAAAGATTTAGGAACTTTGAAACAAGGTGAAAGTTATGATGTTTTAGAAATAAAACAAGCGGACAATTACACTTGGTATCGTATTGGAGAAAATAGATGGATTGCGAATCCATTGGGTTATGTGAATTTTGAAAAAGCCACGAACTAATTCATTAAAAAATCCTAGCTCATCAGTTAGGATTTTTCATATAGTACTCATGATTCATAAGATCGAAGGGTTAAATCATGCTTGAGTCAACTATAATTTTTTGCATGCAGATTTAGACAAATTTCTATTGTAGAAATGAAACGGGAAAAAGTAAAATAGTTATATGGATTTAAAAATAAAAGCGAAACAGAATCACATCCCTATTATGCAAGATAGTGGTCTTGCGTTTTTATTATCTTTTTTAAATGAACATACAGAAATCCAATCCATCTTAGAAATAGGAACGGTGATTGGCTATTCTGCTATTCAAATGGCAAAGGTACGCTTTGATATGCGTATTGATAGCTTGGAAATTGATGTCGAGCGTTATCAACAAGCTTTACAAAATATTCAAGAAGAGAAATTAGAAAATCGCATTCATGCTTATTTAGAAGATGCGGCTAATTTTAAAAGTTACCAAGATTATGATTTTATCTTTGTGGATGCGGCGAAGGCTCAATACGCACGTTATGTAGAACATTTTATTGGGAATAGTCATATTGGTAGCTACTTTGTGTTTGATAATTTAGCTTTTCATGGTCTTGTGAAAGATGATTCTAAAACCAACAATCGTAGTACGAAACAGTTAGTTCATAAGCTTAAAAAGTTTCAAGAAAGACTAAAAAACGACAAGCGTTTCCTAACCGATTTTTATTTAGAAATCGGAGATGGATTAGCTGTCGCTAAAAGAATTCGTTAGAAGCTACCGGAGGTATGACCAAAGCCACCGCTTTCTGAACTGCTAAAGCCCCCACCATCGAAATTATCATTATCGGAATCATCCTTCGGCTTATGAATGACAACAGTTGTGGTGTATAAGAAGACATCACTTTGTTGAGATAGTTGTAGACCTTTTTTCGTATAATCGGATGCCTCTAGTTGAATATCTGCACTATGGTGTCGTTTTTTAAGTCTAAAAACATAGATACCGGCTAGTAATAAAGGCACGAAAATCACAATTGCACTACGAATGTAGAAAGGAATGATAATGACATCAACCGTTTCTTTCATAAAACGTTGAAAGCCTTCATAATACTTGTTATGACGCAAGTATTTCTTCACCACCACTGAAGCAATCTTTTCACGCTTTTTAGCTGTATAAATGGATGAAGCTTTTTTACCATAGGTCACAATATCAAAGCGACGATCCCACATCGTTAGTACTAACATAATACCATCATGGTTAGCACCATAGCCAAGTTTTTCATTTTTATAAATAGCTTCGGAAAAAGATTCAATCGTTGAATAACTGCCTTTATCCAGGTAAACACGGATGTAAACAGCAATCTTATGTTCCTGTTCAATTTTTTGAGCGCGTTCTTCTAACTGATGGATTTGTTCTTGCGAAAGTAAACCATATTTATCAACTACATGAGGAGTATTTTCATTAGCTTGAACAGGAATAAGGCAAAGGAAAAGTAATAATGCAAAGAAGAAAAAAGTTAATTTTTTACGCATACATTACCTCCATAGTATAAACAACGAAACATATAGAATAGCGAAAATAATAAGTGCCGTTAAAGTAAAGTAACGAAGCGCTTTCTTTTTATCCACCGGTAAATCATCGGATACCATTTTCCCGGTTTGTCCATTCATCGCAAAACGATAGTTTTTACCTTTATATCTTGTGGTTAATAACCAAACGGGCAAGAAAACATAATGAATACTACCCGGATGAATTTCATATTTTTCATGAATTGGATAGCTTGTATCATAAGCACTGAACTCTTGATTAAAAAGATGTATAGTTGTGTTTTGAATACGCTGATCGACACGATTAGAATCTTCATCAGAATTGACATCATAACGATCCGCAAAATAACCGGCTAGATAGCTCATTTGGAAATCCGTTAAATCATCATAACGAAAAGGTTCAATCGCATCCATCAATTCATCGGGCATTTTCGTAGAAGCATCGGCCGGAACTCGTTCAAACTCAACGTCACCGGCACGGGTTGCGAGATAGTGATGGGTGTGTTGGTATATATCATCACCTATATAATCAGAAGTGGTGACAGTTGCTTTGCATTGACTATATCCCTCAACTCGACCATCATAAAGCCAAAAAGGCACATAAATTCCCTTGATTTCTTTGATGTGATTTTCTTCTTTGAAGTTATTGGGTAGAAGTGGTTTATTCTTATAAAAATGTTTTAAAGTATTAATGGCTGTTTGTTTAACCTGCTTGAAGGGAATGATTTGATCCGGTTTTAAGCCACCATTGATTTGTGATTCAATGACCATTGGATTGGCACAATAGGGGCAACTAGATGCCGCCATGGTTTTATCCGCTATGATTTGAGCCCCACAGCTTTGACAAGAGTAAGAAGCCATTTGATTTTCTTCCACTTCTGACCAATGGTCTAAATGATTACTTTTTTGCGCAAAGCTGCCTTTTAGCTCAGGCTTACTTTCCCTCTTTTCTAAACGCGTATCCACTTCTTCCGGCGAATAAATGGAACCACAATGATCACAAACGAGCTTTTGTTGATTAGCGTCAAAGCGCAAAGGGGAACCACAGTTAAAACACTGGATATTTGTTGAAGATTGACTCATTATTCTGGTTTTTTAGTACCGCAGTTACTGCAGAACTTACCTTCATTTGCGGTTTGGCAACTTGGGCAAAGCCATTGACCGCCTTGTTTGTAGAGCTCGTTCACATCAATTCCACCGGCTTGCTGGGCGGCGTTTAAACCTACATAGCCCATCATGGCACCATTTGGATTTTTAGCCGCATCTTGCATGGCTTGAGCTTGAGCTGCCGCAATATTCGCCGCTGCTAAGTTAGGATCACGGAAAGCCGTTGCTTTTTGCAGAGATTTAAGCGTTGCTTCATCATTTTCATCAGCAACGATAGAATTGACCCCAAAGGACACAATTTGAATACCACGTAAGTCCGTCCACTTAGAACTTAATTGTTCATTTAAATTTTGAGCTAATTCCTCTGTATGACCAGGAATTTGACTATAACGAATGCCTTGATCGGAAAGCTTCGCTAAAGCCGGTTGTAGAGCAGTCAATAATTCAGCACGCAATTGTTCATTTAATGTGTCTAAATTATAATCATTTTCCACATTGCCGCTAACATTGGTGTAGAAAAGAACCGGATTAACAATGCGGATACTATAAGTACCGAAAGCCTTCAAGGAAATATCCATATCAATACCGGCTTTTTCTTCTACAACACGGAAAGGAATCGGATTTGGTGTACCATACTTCAAACCGGTAATTTCTTTGATGTTGATGAAGTAGACACGTTGATCTTGACCGGCTTGTCCTCCATAACTAAAACGACTACCAATTTCACTAAAAACAGATTTGACAGCATCTTTGAAACCACCTAAGAAAATACTTGGCTCTGCGTTTTTGTCGTAGATATATTCACCAGGTTCTCCCACTAAGTCAATCACTTTCCCATTTTCAACAACAAGTAAACATTGACCATCCGAAACAATCACTTTCGATTGATCGCTTAAGATATTACCATTGCTGGAATTGCGATTAAGACCTTTCGTTACTAAGGTATTGTTGTCTAAAGCATCACAATAAATGTAATCCTTCCAAACATCTTTTAAGGTGGAGCGTACAGCTTCAACACCGACTGATATAAAGCCCATAATAAGCCTCCTTTTAATGCTTTTATTATAATACTAAAAATGATTTTGGTATAATAGTATCATGAGTATTATTTACCTAATTGAAGATGACTATGCCTTATCCATTCAAATCCAAAAGAATTTAGAAAAATGGGGCTATCAAACTCATCGAACACAAGACTTTCAACATTTGGATGAAGAGGTGAAAAGCTACCAACCGGATTTAATTTTATTGGATATCCATTTACCTTATTACGATGGTTTTTATTGGTGTGAAAAAATCCGCAAAGAAACGAATACACCTATCCTTTTTCTTTCCAGTGCGAATGAAGAAATGAACATTATTCATGCTTTAAGTTTGGGTGGCGATGATTTCTTGCAAAAACCTTTTTCTTTAGAACTACTAATCGCAAAGGTACAAGCGATTTTAAGAAGAAGCCAAGCTCAACTTGATTTTTATCAATACAAAGAATTGAAATTAGAAGAATTATCGCTTTACTACCAAGAAAGAGAATTGGTTCTTTCCCCGAATGAAGCGAAGATTTTAAAATGCTTATTAAAAATAGCTCCTAAGATTTTGAAAAGAGAAGAATTGATGGACTATTTATGGAAGAGTGAAGACTTTGTGGATGAGAATACCTTGACAGTGAATGTGTCTCGCTTGCGTAAGAAGATGGAAGAAATGGATATTCCCTATCATATTGAAACAATTCGTGGAATGGGGTATCGTCTAGTATGATTTTTTTATTTGTCCTATGGCTGGCGGCTTTATTTGGGCTTGGTCATTTATATCAAATACCAATGGAATTTTTGGTTTTAATGGCTTTCACTTTAATCGTTATGACTATTCCCGTTGTGTTATCTAGTTTTGAAAAGAAACATAAAATCCAAAAAGAAAGAAATCGTTTATTGAATTCAGATCATTTAGAAAATGTGGAATTCGATGCGGTTTTACCTAAAAAAGAAAGTAAAATTTATCAACGCTATCAACAACTCATTCAAAAAGTACAGTTGAATGATCGACAAATCCAAGAAGATAATCAACATTTTTATACAATGTGGGTACATGAGATTAAGTTGCCTTTATCTACCTTACAGTTGGCTTTAGAGGAAGAAAAAAGTGATAAACTGGTTTTAGAAAGTCAATTGATCAAGATGAATCAATTGGTGGATATGATTTTGATGTATGCTAAACAAAAGGATAATCAACAAGATTTAAGCATTCGGGAAGTGAAATTAGATACAGTGGTGCGTCAATGTGTGCAACAACTTCGTCCTTTGTTTATTTTAAATCACATTTCTTTGGAGCTGAGAGATATTCAGCAATCGGTACTTAGTGATAATAAATGGTTGTCTTTTATGCTGAACCAGTTTTTAAGTAATGCCATTAAATATAGTCCGAATGGAAAGATTTGTATTTATGAAGAAAAACAAGAGCTAATCATAGAAGATACCGGTTATGGAATTTCAAAAGAGGATTTGCCAAGAATTTTTGAGGCCGGCTATACGGGTCAAAATGGGCATCATGGGCAGTATTCAAGTGGCTATGGTTTATACCTAGTGGCTTTGATTTCACATCAATTAAATCATCCGATTTCCGTTGAATCTCAAGTGGGCGTGGGAACGAAGATACACATTCATTTTGAAAATAAGAATGTATTATTGTAGCTTACAGGATTGTAAGCTAATTGTTAGCTTCATCAATGGTGAAGCTTTTTTCCATCTTTTAGACTAAGAGTGTAAGGAGAGTAGCCGATATGAGTTTATTAGAGATTAAACATATTCAAAAAATTTATTCTTCCAAGTTATCCAATCAAAAAGTAGTGGCTTTGGAAGACGTTGACTTCAAGGTGGAAGAGGGCGAATTTATCGCTATCATGGGGGAAAGTGGAGCTGGTAAATCGACTTTACTAAATATCTTAGCTACCTTAGATCAACCGACAAAGGGGTCGGTTGCGTTAAGAGAAAAGGCCTTTTCTTCTTTAAAAGAAAAAGAGCTAGCACAGTTTAGGCGTGAACATTTGGGCTTTATTTTCCAAGATTTTAATTTAATGAACACATTAAATGTGGAAGATAATATTTATTTACCGATGGTTTTATCACGCAAGCCTTATGGTGAAATGAAAAAGCGCTTGGATGAAATTGCTCCGACTTTGAATATTCAGAATTTATTAAAGAAGTATCCTTATGAATTATCCGGTGGTCAGAAACAAAGAGTGGCAGTTGCTAGAGCGGTGATTACGCAACCGGATTTATTATTGGCGGATGAACCGACAGGTGCTTTAGATTCCCATTCTTCCGCTACCTTATTGGATTTATTTCAATCGTTGAATCGAGCCGGGCAAACCATTTTGATGGTAACGCATTCGACTATGGCGGCTAGTAAAGCCAATCGTATTTTATTCATTCGTGACGGTCATTTATTTCATCAGCTTTACCGTGGGGATTTAAACGATGAAGAATTATACAAGAGAATTAGTGATACCATCACCTTGATGAGCGTAGGTGGTGAGCAACATGTTTAAGCTATATAGTCGATTAGCCATTCAAAATATTCATAACGATCGAAAGCGGTTTGTGCCTTTCTTGTTAGCGATGAGTTTATTAACTCTTATGATGTATAACTTCATTTCTATGGGAATGAATCCTTATATTTTAAATTCTCGTGGTGGTAGAAATATTATTCAAGTATTGACTGTGGGTAGATGGATTGTCGGTATTGCGACTTTAATTATTAGTTTTTATGCCTATTCCTTTGTATTGAAAGGTAGACAGGAAGAATTTTCTTTATTAAATACCCTAGGTTTAGAAAAGAAACATATTCGTTCCATGGTTTTAATTGAATTATTACTTTTATATCTAGGGACGATTGTTTTAGGGATTACACTTGGGATTTTAGTGGATAAATTAATCTTTGCGGCCATGACGATGTTCTTAGATGGTCAAGTGAAGTTTGGCTTCTTTATTTCAGCGAACGCTATTCTCTATACCTGTTCTATTTTCTTGGCTTTATACTTTGGTTTCTTTATTCGGACCGGTTTCCAAATTCAATTGCATTCGATTTCTAGTTTAAGACAATTGTCTTCTCAAGGTGAGAAAGAACCAAAAGCGAAGACTTGGCTAGCTCTTATTGGTTTGGTATTTATGGGCTTTGGGTATTATCTTGCCTTAACAATTCAAAATCCATTAAAAGCAATCGCCATGTTTGTGGTAGCGGTGGTAGCGGTTATTATTGGTACTTATTGCTTGATTACAGCAGGTTCCATTACTTATTTGAAATGGCGTAAGAGCAAGAAGAAGGTTTATTATCAACCAGAACATTTTGTGAATATTTCAAATCTTTTATACCGTATGAAAGCTAATGCGGTGGGTTTAGGAAACATTGCGATTCTTTCAACGATGGTTATTATCATTCTATCTATATCAGCTTCATTAGTTATAGGGATTAAATCAACCATTGATTACCAATATCCTCGTGATTATGAAATTTCTGTATATAGTCGAAATGAGGATACGAACGCATCAGATGGACATTATTATAAAATTCCAAGTACCGAAGAAGCGGAAGGCTATTTAAAAGCGGTTGCGACTTTGAATGAGAAACACCACATTCAACCTCAAGACATCAGTTATTTCCGTGCAACAAGTGGAACTTTAACTTTAAAAAATGGGGAATTTTCTTTTGAAGAGCAGGATCAAAGAAGCAGCTGGGACGCATTAAATGCTGTGCAGGTAACATATGTGTTGCAAGAGGATGTCAACCGAGTTTTTGGAACAAATTTGAAATTAAAAAAAGGTGAATTGGCAGTTTATGATCCGGATAATATCTTACAAGGAAAGGATTTAAACTACTTTGGTACAAAGAAGAAGTATCAAACCTTATCGAATATCAATACGACCTTATTTAATGCTGTAAATACAACGGTTTTAAAACAAATTGTGATTGTGGTGGATAGTGTTGAAAGCCTGGCAAATGTGAATGTTTTGCAAGCAAAACAACTAGGAGAAGAAAGTCGTTATTATTTGACGATTAAGTACAATGGTCAAGCCATCGATGAAGAAAAGTACATGAATGATCTTAAAAACGTTATTGAAGCGGAATATCATAAGAATGTAGCGAATTCAAAATATGGCTACTTACTTAATTCAAAGCGACTGAATTATCGTGAACTATTAAGCATTCATGTTGGTACTATCTATGTGTTGAGTATGTTGGTGGTTTTATTCACATCGGTATCCGTACTTGTGATTTACTACAAACAGGTAAGTGAGGGAACAAGAGACCGTGAAAACTATTTAATTATGCGTAAGGTTGGTATGGATGAAAGGATGATTCACAGGACGATTCGTCAACAGGTTAAGATTATATTCTTCTTACCACCCTTAATCGCGACTATGCATGTTTTGGCAGCCACGAAATTTATGCACTTGGTGTTGCAGATAATCGTTAAGATTAGCTTTTCAACGTTTGCATGGATTACCTTCGCCAGTTTGGCTGTTTACCTAATCTTCTTCTATATTGTCTATACTTTAACGACAAGGACATATTACGATATTGTAAAGCACTAAAAAGTCATTCATTTAATCTCAAAGTTGTAAAAAAGCTTTGGGATTTTTATATGGTTTTAAGGGGCTCTCATTACAGAGATAAATACAAAGCAAAAATCTTAGTGTAGTATGCAAATAAGGGAATAGACCTATCTTTTTCTCTATTAAAGTCTCCTTTTCCTTCTATTCAGTGTTAGAATGGTTGAAGAAAGAAACGGGGGAATTTTGAATGGAAATAAAAGAATTACAAGCTCATGCTAAAAACATTCGTAAAAACATTTTACGAGAGATTTTCTCAGCTCAATCGGGACACCCGGGTGGTTCTCTGGGCGCAACGGATATTTTGACAGAATTGTTTTTTGAAGTCATGGACATGGATGAAACGAATGTGAATGGAATTAATCGTGATCGTTTTGTATTATCCAAAGGACATACTTCACCGTTGTTATATGCGGTGTTAGCGGAAAAAGGCGTATTAGCTGATGAACAATTAGATACTTTCCGTAAGATTAATTCCAAATTACAAGGTCATCCTAATATGAATTACGTTGTTGGTGTGGATATGTCCACCGGTTCTTTAGGACAAGGTTTTGCGGCAGCGGATGGTATGGCTTTAGCGAATAAGCTGGCCGGTAATTCACATCGTGTGTATTGCTTAATTGGCGATGGTGAGTCTCAAGAAGGTGAAATTTGGGAAACGGCAATGGCTGCCGCCCATTATAAAAATGATAATTTATGTGCCATTATTGATGTGAATGGCTTACAGATTGATGGTCGCACAAGTGATGTGATGAATCCAAATCCATTGGATGAAAAGTTTAAAGCATTTGGTTGGCATGTGGTTTGTGTGGATGGACATGATTTTACACAATTAAGAGCCGCGTTCAAAGAAGCTAGCGAAACAAAAGGACAACCAACAGTGATTATTGCTAAAACAATTAAAGGAAAAGGTGTTTCTTTCATGGAAGACCAAGCCGGTTGGCATGGTAAGGCACCCAACCTAGAACAATATGAACAAGCATTGCAAGAATTGGAGGTACAATAATGGGAAAAGCAACGAGAGAAGCCTATGGTGAAGCTTTAGCAGAATTGGTTCAAGAGAATAAAAAAATTGTTGTGTTGGATGCGGATTTAGCCGGTAGTACGAAAACGAATTTAGCGAAAAAGGTTGCACCTGAACGATTCTTTGATATGGGTATTGCGGAAGCGGATATGATTGGTCATGCGGCCGGTTTAGCGGCGAGTGGATATACGGCTTTCGCTTCTTCCTTTGCGATGTTTTGTACAGGTCGTGCTTGGGAACAGATTCGTAATAGCGTTGCCTATCCAAAGTTGAATGTTAAGATTTGTGGAACGCATGCGGGTATTTCAGTCGGTGAGGATGGGGTCTCTCATCAAGCCATTGAAGACATTGCCTTAATGCGTGTTATTCCTGAAATGGAAGTGTATGTCCCTTGTGATGCGACTGAAACAAAGGCAATCATTCGTCATGTAGCCCATACGAATAAGCCAAGTTATGTTCGTTTGGGTCGATCTTCCGTGGAAGATGTCTATGATGAAAAGGAAGTCTTTGATTTCTCGAAGCCTAAGATGGTGAAAGAGGGTAAGGATGCGGTTATTTTCGCTTGTGGATCAATGGTTCAATCCGCTTTAGAAGCGGCGAATAAATTACAAGAAGAGGGCAAGAGTATTGCGGTTGTGGATGTTTTTGCGATTAAACCTTGTTCAGAAGAAGAAATCGCAAAGATTTTAAGTCAGTTTGACCAAGTGTTTACGGCGGAAGAGCATAATGTGATTGGTGGCTTAGGCGGTTTAATTGCCGAAATTTCAACAAAACTATGCCCAAGAATAATCCATCGAATTGGCATGCAGGATTGCTTTGCGGAATCCGGTAGTGCAAAAGCGCTGATGCAGAAATATAAATTAGATGGTGATGGTGTCTGCGAAGAAGTGAAAAAAGTTCTTTCTAGTCATTAGAAAGTTTGAAAAGGAAAGCCTCGAAAAATCGAGGCTTTTGTGTATCGTTTGGAAAAATTCATTTTCCCATAAGAAAGGGGCTTTTCTGCTATAATAAATACCCTTCAGCTAATTAAGTGATTCCCACGGTTCTTTTTAATGGTTTCTCCTCTAATTTTTTTGGCACACGGAAAAAGTTAAAAAGTTGGTTGATTTTCCAAAAATATGTGGTATATTATTTAAGCACGCCTTAATAGCTCAGTCGGCAGAGCGAGCGGCTGTTAACCGCTAGGTCACAGGTTCGAGCCCTGTTTAAGGCGCTTTGTTGTATAAAAAGGTGTTTACAAAGGTTATGTAAGCATCTTTTTTAGTACTTCCTAAAAAGTAGCACGCTTAAGTGCTTTGGCTTCTAGTTCTTCTTTCTAAACGATTGAATAGCACAAAGGTTTTTGCGGATGCTTATCGGTTTGGATTCTTTGTTTTTATCCTAGCTAGAATTCCCTTTTACTGTCTTGTGGATTAAAGAAGAAACGATACTCAAGAGGTGAAAAAGCCTCTTTCATCAATTGATGATATTCCTTTCGGCTAAAATCATCGCTTTGGCATAACATTTCATACCAAACATAATTCTCCTTAAAGTAACAATGTGTTTCTTTAAAGCCATGACGAAGATAGAAGTTTTTTCTTCGATATGGAAGGGAATTCTTTTCTTCAACTAATTCGGTTAAAAGAAAAACTTTTTTATGCTTAAAACGAGCAACCATATGATCCAAAGCTTTCCCACCTAAACCTTGATTTCTTAAGGAAGGGTCTAAGGCAAAAAAGAATAAATAAACACAAGTTTCATTTTCAATCGTAAAGAAAAACCCGATGAAATGATTAAGTTGAACAATTGGGTAAAACTTACCTTTCTTTCTTTTTTGAATATTCTTCAATACCCAAAAATGAATTCTTTCTAAAGGTGGAAAAGCAGAAGTATAAAGCTCTCGAATTTCTCTTTCGAATTTCATAAAATACCCCCTACGCACCATAACAAGTAACATTATTCAAGCGATAAGTCAAAAATCCTTTAAACCATTAGACAAAATACCCTTTTTCGCATAAAATCAGTAGGTAGAAACGAGGAAACAGAATGGATTGGAAGACATTACAAGGTTATGAAGAAAAATATGCGAAAGTTACCATCAAGTCGCATAAAACATTTGATGGAAAGGTCATCGAAGTTCTTTATGGAGCTGTTGACGAAAAGGGACAACCAACATTAGCGGTAGAAGGTCATGAAGATGGTCATGGTCGTTGGTATGGCATTGAATCCAATGGAGAATACACCATGCTTGTTTGGCAAAAGCCGGCGAGCCAAGGTGGAGATATTGAATACGGAACAGAATTTAAAGAAAACGCTGTTGAAGAATTAGAAAAAGACGTTCGTCATAAACAAGATTTATGCCGTCAAGTTGAAACATTGAACGCCGGAACAAGTGAAGAAGAAGTAAAAGCTATTAAGAAAGAATGGGAAGCCATTCCAGATTGGAAAACAGCGAAAGAACAAGAATATAAGACTTGGTTTGAAGCATCTTTAGAAAAATTAAAAACGCGTAAAGAGAAAGCAGTTCAAAACGCAAGCTTAAAAGAGACGTTGGTTCAAAAGGCGGAAGAATTGAAGAATTCAACCGCATGGAAAGATACACAAGAGGCTTTCCGCCAGTTGCAAGAACAATGGCAAGATATTGGTCATGCCGGTGAAAAGGAAAATACGCTTTGGGAATCGTTTAAAAAAGCACGTAAAGAATTCAATAAGAGCCGTAAGGAATATTTCGCTAATTTAGATACCGTTCGTGGTGAAGCTAAACTGAAGAAAGAAGAGCTCATTAAGCTTGTTCAAGAAGCAGTGGAAAAGAATGTGAATTACAATGCTTTATCCAGTAAGATGGATGAATGGATGAACGATTGGAAAGCCTTAGGTTCTGCCGGTCGTGAATGGGATGATCAATTGTGGGAAGCTTTCAATGGAGCTCGTCAAAAGTTCTTCGCCGAACGTAAAGAGTTCTTTAAGAAGAGAAATGAAGAATTTAGTGCTAGCTTAGCTAAGAAAAACGCTTTAATTGAACAAGCAAAAGAAATTGTCGCATCTGGTAATTTAGATAAAGAAAATACCGAAAAGATGAAGAGCTTAGATGTGGCTTGGAGAGAAGCCGGATACTCGGGAAGAAAAGATAATGATCGTATCTGGGAAGAATTCAAGGCTGTTAAGGAACAATTCTGGGATGCGAAGCATGGTGCCAATCAACAACGTTTCCAAGATATTCTAGCTCACAAAGAAGAGTTGACTGAATCTTTACGCAAGGAAATCAACCAACTTCAAGAAGATGTTTTCCAAGTCGATGATTACGAAGAAGTACATGAAATGGAACGCCAAATTTCTCGCAAAAAAGCAATGTTAGAACAAATCAAGGATGACATTGAAGATTTAAAGAATAAAATCAACTAATTTTTTAGAAGCTTAAAATGAGCATCGTTTTAAGCTTTTTCTTTGTAAAAGGAAGTAAAAAGAAAATCTTTTTGGTATAGTAGGTACGAGGTAAAAACATGTCAGTCAATCAAATGATTTTTTTAGTGTTAGATGTGCTTGTCTTTGCGATGTTCACATTGATGTTGGTGCATTCTAGTCAAGTTGAAGTTGAAACAAAGGTAGGCAATCGTTGGGCAGTATTTGTTTTATTTGTGTTATTAGCGATAGTTGGCTTTATGCATAACCAAGGAGCATTCCGTTACATTCAATCCGGCGTGGTCCTGGGTTTGGGAATTATGTATATGAATATGAAATCCGGTTTATCACCAAAAGGGGTGGTTCTAATGGGATCCTTAGTTAAATATAAAAAAATAGGGCAATTAACCTTATCTAGGAAAGATTCCAGTTTATTCTTTGAACACTTTCACAAAATCAACGCCTTATTCTTTGAACCTTCTCAATATGAAGAGTTTCGTGACTATTTAGCGAAATATTCGGTATCGGTTAAAAAGATGCCTCATTAAACAAGGATTTTCTCTTTGCTTGGTAATAGATAAGTATGGAGAAAGTTCTTTTTTCATTGGCTTGGTTCAGTTTTTGTTTAACCTATTCGTATCGGCATTATTTTCATCGTGGTCAAAAAGGGAAAAGTGTCTGTGATTTTTGTTATAAGGAATTGAAGTGGTGGATGAAGCTACCTATGTTGGGCTACTTACTGAATCAAGGAAAATGCTCCTATTGTAAACAAGCTATTCCACTTTTTTGGTTTGGTATAGATGTGTATAGTCTTTTGGTAGGATTAGCTTGGCAAAGCTCGAAAATGCCTATTCTTCCTTTTATGAGTTTATCTTTTTTATTCATAAAGATGGGATTAGAAGATGCGTATAGCGAAAAAATACAAAGCACAGATTTATGGTTGAGTGCTTCGTTAATGGCTTTCTTTTATTATCGTGGATTAGAAGGGAAGTGGCTTATCGCTGTTGTGTGTATCCTTATTTCCCCTTATTTAAGAAATCAATGGATGGGGGAGGGGGATATTTGTTTGTGCGGCATTTTTTTATTTGGCTTGCCATGGGAATTGTTCCATTTATGGTTAGGACTTGCGAGCGGCTTTGGTTTATTATTTGCGATTAGTACTAAGAAAAGAAGAATCCCTTTTGGTCCATGGCTGTTACTGGTGGGCTGGTTACTACTCATTCTGACATATCAATGATAAAATAAATGCATGAAACAATTATTACTTCGATTAAATCAGGTGATTGCGCTATTCCTTGGCTTGGCGTCAATGTTCTTACTAATCCAATGGCTCGTAGCGCCTATTTATAACATAAGTCTGTTGTATACCCATCACTTCATTGTGAATGTAGAATTGGTGCATTGGATGATATTACACTATATCAATAAATTCATGGATAAAGAAGAAGGTCGTATCATCTCCCAACGCTTTCATTTAGGGCGTTATGTGTATTTATCTCTGGTATTACAAGCCGGTGTTCTTTTGATTTATTACGCAATGGATGTTTGTTACTTAGAGGCAGACCTTTATTCCTTCACGCAAAAGATAAGTGTCGTTATTCTCAGTTCTTTTGGTATTTATTACCTGGGAAAATGGTACTTGAATCGCTTTGGAAATTATGTTTTGCTTTGGAAAGACAAGAAAAAATCCTACCAAAAAGGAAAGGAAGCTTTTAGTTTATTGATTGATCGGGTTGATGGTTCTTATATTGAAGGCTTTGTTCGGGGAGAAATTTTTCAAGGTGAGAGGGTTTCTTTATTGGATCAATTGGTTGAAAAAGGTGGTGAAACCGTACCGGTTGTATTGAGTGAGGGAAAAGTAGAGGAAATCTTTGTACAAGATGTTCAAAAGAAATCCGCAAAGGAAGAAAAGGTTCGCTTGAAAGTTCACTTTAATGAAAAATTGAGTGTGAATGCTTATCAATTATTATCAGGCTATTTAGCTAAGGATAGGACGAAGAGTGAGTATGTGAATGGTTTATTGAAAGAAGTCCCGTCGCATGTGATGGATTATCATTATATTCATCAATTGTTTTGTTCATTTGAAAAGGCGGACTTTTATCAATTAAAATACACGGGTGATTTTGAACAAAACACAATTTTGTATGATAAAGTCTTTATTCCGGCAAGCAATGCTTATTTGAAATCCATTTATACTAGTCCAAAAGAGGCCTTTCGGAATCAAGACTTAGTGGAATTAGAAGGTTTGGAATTAAAGAAAGTTCCTTTCCAAGAGGTTTTAAGTCAGGCTAAAAAGGAAGATATGGGAATTATTATCAATCCTTTTGGGACAAGTCGGTTCGTGGTGGATATTCAACAATTTGAAAATCAAATGAAAGAATTAAATCGTGTTATGGAAGTGATACAAGAGGGGGAAACGAAATGAAAAATCAAAATCTTTATGAAAAATTAGCGAAATTGGCGGTTCGTATGGGTGTTCATGTACAAAAGGATCAGCCTTTATTGGTGCGAGCCAATGTTCGAGATGTGGAATTTGTGCGGATGGTTTCAAAAGAGGCCTATGAAGTTGGGGCTTCGGATGTGATTGTGGATTGGAGTGATGAGGAATTAAGCCGTCATAAATTCCAATACCAAAGCTTAGAACAATTAAAGAATATTCCGGATTGGCTTCATGATAAACGCAAATATCTTCAGGATAAGGGGATGTGTTCTTTAGCGGTGGTATCGGATTGTCCGGGTGGCTTAAAGGATTTGGATCAAGAAAAGATTAGTGCGTATTCAAGAGCTTTCTCGGAAAAAATGGATGACTTGATGGACTACCAAATGAAAAATATTGGTCAATGGTCAATCGTTGCTTTACCATCACAAGATTGGGCGGAATTGGTGTTTCCTAATTTAAGTCCAAAAGAAGCGTATAGTGCTTTAGAAAAGGCAATCTTTTCCGCTTCCAGGGTGGATGAACAGTCTAATCCAGAACAGAATTGGTTGGAACACGATGCTCGTCTAACAGCGTATGCCAAGAAAATGACCGACTATCAATTCACAAAATTACATTTCACTTCTGAACTGGGTACTGATTTAGAGGTAGGCTTAGTGGATGGAAATATTTGGGAAGGTGGTGGTACCGATTCTTTCTTTGGGATTCACTTTGAGCCAAATATTCCAACTGAAGAAGTGTTCTCTATGCCTCATAAAGATAGAGTAAATGGAATTGTGTACGCTTCTAAGCCTTTGAGTTATTCGGGGAAAGTGATTGAGAATTTCTGGTTCCGTTTTGAAAATGGAAAAGTGGTGGAATATGGAGCTGAAAAAGAAAAGGAAGCTTTGGATAAGCTGCTGAACTTTGATGAAGGTTCTTCGCATTTAGGAGAAGTGGCTTTGGTGCCATATAATTCTCCAATTTCACAATCAGGTATTTTATATTTTAATACCTTATTTGATGAAAATGCGGCTTGCCATTTGGCTTTGGGGCGTGCCTATCCGGAGAACATTCAAGGTGGTTTAACAGATGAAGAAGAAAGCCTAAAGAAGCGTGGCATGAATACCTCTTTAGTGCATGTGGACTTTATGTTTGGTACCAAAGGAATGGATGTGGATGGTATTCAAAGAGATGGAACGGTTGTACCGGTGTTTAGGAAAGGCGGCTTTGTGATTGGTGAATAGTGATGATAAAAAATGTGAATGAACAATTGATGAATTTTATCAATGCTTCACCAACGGCGTATCATGCGATTCATCAAGTAAAAGAGAAACTAAGAAGTGGTGGTTATACAGAGCTGCAAGAAAGTGAAAATTGGGACTTAGAAGAAGATGGGCGTTATTTTGTTTGTCGAAATGGCTCTAGTATCCTAGCTTTCCGTGTTCCTTGTAAGGATTATCATGGCTTTATGATTGGAGCGGCACACTCGGATTCACCTAGTTTTAAATTGAAAGAGAATAGCGAGATTGAAAAAGAAGGCTATCTTCAATTGAATGTTGAGGGCTATGGTGGCATGTTGATGGCGCCATGGTTTGATCGTCCTTTAGGGATTGCCGGAAGAGTGGTTGTGAAAGATGGGAATTTCTTTTCTTCCTATTTAGTCAATTCTGAAGAAACCATCGCTATGATTCCGAATTTAGCCATTCACATAGATCGTAATGCGAATGAAAATCATAGTTATAATATTCAAAATGATTTATTGCCAATGATTGCGCAAGGAAAGAAAGACAATCAAGTTCTTCGCTATTTTGCGGAAAAGTTGAAGATTGAGGAAAAAAATATTCTTTCGCATGACTTATTCCTATATCCAAGAGAAAAAGCCTATGTTTGGGGAATGAACCAAGAGTTTTTGACTTCGCCTCGTTTGGATGATTTGCAGTGTGCCTTCGCTAATTTATATGGCTTTTTAGGGGCTAAGGATGCGCATAGTATTCCTGTCATGGTGATTTTTGATAATGAGGAAGTCGGTTCTTTAACGAAACAAGGAGCGGATAGTACGTTCTTAAGTGATTGTTTAAGTCGTATTCATCAGGCTTTAGGACATGACCTGAATAGTTACCCACAAGTCATTGCGAATTCAATGATGGTGTCAGCGGATAATGCCCATGGAGTACATCCAAACTATGTTGCCAAGCATGATCCGGTCAATCACCCAAAATTGAATGAAGGAATTGTGATTAAATTTAATGCCAATCAGCACTATACAACCGATGGTATTAGTGCCGCCTTGTTTAAGGATATTTGTCAAAGCCAAGAACTTCCTTTCCAAGTATTTACCAATCGTTCGGATGTTCGTGGTGGTAGTACTTTAGGGAATATTTCCAATGCGCATGTGTCTTTGGTGACGGTAGATGTTGGCTTGGCTCAATTATCAATGCACTCACCGGTTGAAACGGCCGGTGTTAAGGATACGGCTTATCTGATTGATGCTTTAGCGGAATTTTTTAGTCGATCTTTATTACAAACTAATTCCGGTTATAAATGGCAATAAATATACCGTGAAAGCCTAGATTTATCTTTAGGATAGATTTAGGTTTTTATGACTTAAAATAGCGAAACAAAAATATTTTGTAAGGGTTTACATTCATAAATAATGAGCATAGAATGAAATCACATAAGAAGTACTTTTTATTTTTAAAGCCATGAAAAAGAAAGGAGAGTAAAAACAGAAAAAGTAAAAAGTATATGGTATGGAATATTACTTAGAAAGGAAAAGAATATAATGAAAAAAATCACTGTTTTACTTTTAACGGCTGTCATGCTAATAGGCTTTGCACCAACAAAAGTACTGGCTTGTGATGATTGTTCCACGGGGACAATTGATGATGCTTTGGCACATAGAAATTATCCTTCTAAGAGAACCTTTGCAACACGAACGAGATTTCAATGTGAAGAAAGCAATATGGGCTCAAGAGGATGGGTTCATAGATATAAGATGATTGATTATTATGTTTACTAAACAGCAGAAAAGAATCATCATGATAGCGAATATCGCTATTTCCTTGTTGATAGGATGGTTTTCACAGGCTGATTTTGTGAATGCCTTGATTTTCATAATAGGTTTTATTACCTTTGATATTATCGATGTAGAAGAAATTACGCAGAAGTATTTAATTAAAATAGGATTAATTGGTGTAATAGGTTTTATTGCGTATATTATTTTCAAGCCAAGGGGTTTGGAGGCTTCTTGGTTAAGGTATATCTATATCCCAATGGGATTTGCTAGGCATATAAGATATGTCTTAATCCATAGCGAGAATTGGTGATTTTAATTTTCTAATTTTATGAAACAGAGTTAGGAAACTGATTCTGTTTTTTGTTTGTTATAATAAAAGCAGAAAGAGGCTACATGAAGTTTGCACATATTGGCGATTTGCACTTGGGGAAGGTGGTAAATGGTCATTCTTTTTTAGAAGATCAAAGATATATTTTAAACCAAATTTTACAACAACTAGAAATAAAAAAAGTGGATTGTCTATTAATAGCGGGTGATATTTACGATAAATCAGTTCCAAGTATCGAAGCAATGGGAGTTTTAAATAACTTCTTAAAAGCACTGCATGAAAAGGAAATCAAAGTAATTTTAATCAGCGGCAATCATGATAGTTCATCCCGCTTAGCCTTTGGTTCAAGCTTTTTCAAGCAAGGCGATATCTATCTACAAACCAACTATTCAAACCAAGCTATTGTCTTAAAGGATGAATATGGACCAATTTATATCTATAGCATTCCCTACATGAATCGCTTTGATATTAAAAATGCTCTTCATTTAGAAGAAACACCTCGTTTAAAAGAAGGTTATCATCTTTTATTAGAAGATTTAAAGTTAGATACAAAACAAAGAAATATCCTAGTGGCACATCAATTCGTTCTTGGTGTTAGTAAACCAAGTGAAGATAGCTCAGAAGAATTAATGATTGGTGGTTCAGAGGAAGTCAGCAGTCCCATTTTTGAAGACTTTGATTATGTGGCTTTAGGACATATTCATAAACCGGAAGCGATTTTGAATGCAAGTGGTCGTATTCGTTATAGCGGTTCTCCTTTAGCCTATTCAAAAGCAGAAGCGAACCAATCAAAAACAATGCCTATCTTTAGTTTAAAAGAAAAAGGAAGTTTAGAAATAGAATTAATCCCTTTACAACCACGACATGAAGTAAAATTCATTAAAGCAACAATAAAGGATGTTTTAATGGGAATAAAGGCTGTTGATTCCATGGACTATCTTTATTTTGAATTAAGCGATGAATATTTTCCTTACACTTCTATTTCGGAAATCGCAAAGAAATACCCGAATTACATGAGTATTATTCCAGCAAAAAGAAAATACAATTTGCAACAAACACAATCCAATACCAATATGAAATCCTTAAATCCGTTGGAAATTATTGCTACATGGTATCAGCAGGTCAGCGGTCATGATTTAAGTGATGAACAACTGGCATGGGTTCAAAAGATATGGAATGAGGGAGAAAAAGAATGAGACCTCTACAACTAACACTACAGGCTTTTTCGTCGTATCAAAAAAAGACGGTTATTGATTTTCGCCAATTAGGGCAGAATGGTATCTTTGTAATTTGGGGAAATACAGGCTCCGGGAAAACGACGCTTTTTGATGGTATTTCCTACGCTTTATATGGTGAACAAAGTGGTCAAGAGCTACATAGACCGTTCGATTTTAGAAATCGTCAGGAACAAGATAGAAAAGTGGAAACCATTGTTGAACTAGAGTTTGAAAATAAGGGTTTGGTGTACACCGTTCATCGCTCTTTTAAGCTAAAAAAGGATGGCAGTGATGTTCATCAAAAATGTTATTTAGCTTTGCCGGATGGAAAAAGTTTATCTAAACAAGCAGAAATCAATGAAAAAATTAAAGACATCATTGGTTTGGATAAAAAACAATTTCGTCAAGTGGTGATGATTGCCCAAGGAACATTCCGTGATATTCTCTTGAAAAAAGGTAATGAAAGAGCGGAGCTATTAAAGACGGTTTTTGATGTGTCAGCTTTCAGTTCATTTATTGAAAGAAGTAAAAAAGAGGTGGATTATCTTCAAAAGGAAGTGAATGAAACCAAGAAAGAGATTGAGCGTCTTTTAGAAGAAGTTCATTTCCAATTAGATGGTAAAACCATTTTAGAAGAGTTAAACTTGTTGAAAAATAAGCAAGAATTCGATTATCTTCGATATCAAGAAATTGTATCGAAACTGGAACAGATAGACTTAACTCTTCAAGAACAAAATATTCAGAAACAAAAATTCCTAGACCGGCAAAAAAATCGTTTGGACTATAAAAAAGCACAAGAAAAGAAACTGATGCTAGAAAAAGACTATCAATCTTTAGAAGCAAGATGGCAAACTTTCCAAAAGGAATGCAATGAAGATTTTTTTAAGCAAAAAGAAAAAGAATTAAATCAATTGAAGGAACAGCTTTCTCTTTATCAAGTGGTGGATGAACTTGAAATAAAGCTTAAGCAACAAACACATTTCGTCAAGGAAGCACAAACAAAACTAATCTTAAAACAAGATAGTCTTGTGCATCAGCAAAAAGAGCAAGAAGATTTTAAAAACATAGATGAAAAACTTGGCCAACAAAAATTACTTGTCCAGAAACGGGAAATGGATTTAGAAAAAGAAAGTCTTTCTTTAAATGAATTTCAACAGGCTTTATCGAGAAAAGAAGCGTATGAAAAAAATAAGATGGACTACCAAAAGCATGTAAAAGAATATCAAGATTTACAACAAGAATATGGTAACTTACAACAAGAATATGAATTTCAACAAAGTCGTTTCTTACAAGAACAAGCCGGTATTTTGGCAGAAAATTTACAAGAAGGTAAGCCTTGTCCTGTGTGTGGTTCCTTGCATCATCCAAAGCCGACTCCCAAAGGTGAAAAGGTTTATAACCAAAATCAAATTCAATTTTTGAAAGAAAAAGTGCAAACTTTCAATCAAAAGCGCTTTTATTTTTCACAAAGAATGAGTGAAGAAAAGACTTCTTTAAAGCATGATGAAAAAAGCTTAAAAGAAATGGCGGAAAAGTATTCTATTTCAATGGAAGAATGGACAGTGTTTTATACAAAGTTGCAAAAGCAATACCGGCAATCCAAAAAGGAGTTACAAACGCAAAAATCTATTCTGAAAGATAATGAGCAACAAAAGGAAGTCTTCCGGCAAAGAGAAAATAGCATCCATGAATTAAGAAAAGAGATTGAACAAGACCAAGTAAAGCTTCAAGAAGAAAAGCTCCGGTTAAAGAGTATTCATGTGGAGTATCATCTAAAAAAGAAAGATTTACCTCTTTTTAAAAAGGAAGAAGCGGAAGAGAAATACCGAGAAGAACAACGCCTTCTTGCCAATTTAACAAAGAAAAAAAAGCAGTACCAAGATGATTTGCAACAAGGGAAATTATCCTTGGTTACTTTAGTGGCTCAGATAGAAACTCTTTCCAAGCAATTAAAAGAAGAGTTGGTTTTCGATTTTAATCAATTGGTTGAAGAAATCAAATTGAACAGCGAGCTAAGAGAAGAGTTGGACCATCAGAAACAAACTTTATATGCACAGTTACAAAGGATAGAAGCGGTCTATACACGAGTAAAACATGCTTATCAGAAACAAGAGGCGAAGATGCAAGCGTTGGTTTGGAAACAGGATATAACGAAATACTATGTAAGATCGGGGGAAGATGGTAATAAATTGAGTTTGGATGCGTATGTTTTAAGTCTTTATTTAGATCAAATTCTCGGCTTTGCGAATGAGCGGTTTCAACAGATGGCAGATGGTCAATATGCCTTAGTTCGAACGAGTCGGAAAAGTGGTCAAAGTGAACAAACCTTGGCTTTGGATATTCAAGATTTGTATAGTGGACAAAGTCGCCCAGTGCATACTTTAAGTGGTGGGGAAGCTTTCATGGCTTCTTTATCACTGGCTTTGGGCATGGCGGATGCGATACGTTCTTTACATGGGGGTATTGAAATGGAAACCATCTTTATTGATGAAGGGTTTGGCAGCTTGGATCAAGAGCTATTGAAGAAGGTCATGTTGATTTTAGAAAAGACGGCCGGTAACCATCGTTTGGTCGGGATTATTTCTCATGTGCAAGAATTAAAGGAACGTGTTGAAAAGAAAATTATTGTCACAAAAGAGTTTCAAACTGGTAGTACAATAAAAATCATTGGAGAATAGAGTATGGATTGAAAGCTTTAGATTAGCAGATAATCAGCGCCAGGCATTATTTTAAAATCACATAAAAACAAAATGGAGAAATGATTTTGAACTGAACTCTGTATTGCACAGGACTCAGTCCTTTTAACTTGCACTTAATTCGTCTATTGTTGTAATAGTCAATGTATGCTTCAATTTTAGAAATTAGGTGTTCTGTAGATTTGAATTCATGTTTGTAAAACATCTCTGCCTTAAGTAGACCGAAGAAGTTTTCCATGACAGAATTATCTAAACAGTTTCCCTTTCCAGACATGCTCTGTATTATGCCATGCTCTTTAAGCATGCGCTGATATTTCTTCATTTGATATTGCCAATCTTAATCTGAATGCAGAATCGTTTCGCTTCATATAAGTAACATAATATTGAATATACTCAATATTTATGGTATAATAATCAAAACTGTAGTAGACAAAGAGGTGGTAGCTATATGAATAATGAAATGGATAAAATTCATAGAGATGTTTATAGCAGCATTAAAGAATTGATGGATAATGCAAGAAATAGTGTTGCAATAGAAGTTAATAATATCCTTATTCAAACCTACTGGGAGATTGGGCGAATTATCGTAGAAGATGAACAAGGAAATTCAGATAGAGCAGAGTATGGAAAACAGTTAGTAACAGACTTATCAAAGAGGCTCATAAAAGAATATGGCAAGGGATTTTCAAAATCCAACTTGTTTAACATGAGAAATTTTTATTTGAGTTTTCCAATTTTCCAGACAGTGTCTGGAAAATTAAGTTGGTCGCATTATTGTGAATTACTTTCCATAAGCGATGAGAAGAAAAGAAGTTTTTATGAAAAAGAAACTATCAATGCCAATTGGTCTGTAAGGGAACTAAAAAGACAGATAAAGACATCACTTTTTGAAAGACTTTTACTTTCATCAGGAGATGAAAATAAAGAAAAGGTATTAGAGTTAGCTCTAAAGGGAAATGAAATAAATAAGGCAAGTGATGTTGTAAAAGACCCTTATGTATTTGAATTTTTAGGACTACCTGAAGAAAAGCCGATTATGGAAAGTGATTTAGAAAAAGCCTTAATAACTCATATTGAAAAATTTTTGCTTGAACTTGGCAAGGGCTTTATGTATGTAGGCTCACAACAAAGAGTAACACTTGGGAATACCCATTATTATGTTGATATGGTATTTTACAACAAGATACTTAAGAGCTATGTTTTGATTGAACTTAAAACAGGAAAACTAATGTCGGAAGCAGTCGGACAAATCAATATGTATCTTAACTACTACAAGGCGGAAGTTAATGACGATACGGATAATGAACCGATTGGAATTATCCTTTGCACTGATAAGGACAGTATACAGGCAGAATATGCACTTGGTAGTTTGTCCAATAAGATATTTGCTTCTAAGTATACTTTATATATTCCTGATAGAGAACAATTAGAAGAACAAGTTGAGAGAGTTTTAAGGAATTATAAGGAAAAATAAAGTCAATGGAAGATGCAATTGGTCAGATGGCATCTGACTAATTGAAGATTATGCAACGGGCGTTGCACAATTATAGAAAACAAAATAATTTATGAATGAGAGAAGTGGAATAATAATCTGATTCTCTTTTTTTGCAAGGAGAGGAAAATGAGTGATAACAAAAAATACTATTATTTCAAGCTAAAGGAAGATTTCTTTACAAGTGAAACCATAACCTTGCTTGAGAGTATGAAAGACAGAGTAATGTATTCCAACATTTTATTAAAATTGTATCTGATGAGCCTTAAAAACAACGACAAGCTGATCTTCAGAGATAAAAAATATTTTTGGAGTTGGAACTGATAGACCAATTACCCGATAACATTTTGTATATGGCAGATATAGAGCTTTTCATTGGAAAATCATCAACAGAGGGCGAAAGAAAGCGAAAAGCAAGGCTTGAAAATCAAGAAAAAATACGACTTTTAGAGGACATTTGTCTAAATGATGGTGGACAAGTGGCGGACATTTGTCCGCCGGAGAATAGAGATAAGAGATTAGATATTAGATATAAGAGAATAGAGGGGAAAGAAGAAACTGGGATGTCCACACCAATCCTTTACGGAGAACATAAAAATATCCGCTTAACTGATGAAGAATACCAAAAGCTAAAAGATAAGCTACAAGGTCATACCGATACGATGATTGAAAAATTATCAAGATATATCAAAAGTTCAGGAAAAGACTACAAAGACCACTATGTAACAATCCTTAATTGGTATGAACAGGACAAAGAAAAATTAACACAGAAAAATATTCAAAATGGAAGTTCTAAAACCTATTCAACCAACTATGAGGATAGCGACAGTCTATAACTATCATATAACGAAGTGGAAAGGTGTTTTTAGAGCATTAAAGCTAAAAGAGGTATCTAAGTATCATTAAGATAAAAAACAAGCCTTAAAACACATCCACCACTTAATAGAAAAAAGGAGAATGAAAGTGATGTGACCTCCTAATCGTTAGATTTTGGTCTAACTTTTGGGGGTCACTTCATTTGTTTTCTCCATTTTTCTTATAAATCTTTGCAATCTTCAAGTTTTCTTTTAATACCATTTAAAACTACATAACCTTGTTCAGCCTCTGGCTTATCCAGAATTTTTGGCTGGGGGAATTGGTCGGAATTCACATTTCCAAGATACTTTTCCAGCTTAACTTTAAGGTCTTCAAACTTGGCCGGCTTATGGGTTTCGGCATGCCTCATCCTGGAAAGGATAGCAATAATCATAAGATAGAACACAACTGTGATAATGACTAAAGTGAATAAGATTATTCTAAACTCCATGATTATTTACTCTTTTCTTCTTTGATTGTCTCAAAAACTCCCTTAGCTAAACCGGCAATGCCTTGAATTTCAGAAGGAATAATAATCTTAGTGGCTTGACCATTCGCAGCTTGGGCAAAGGCTTCTAAGCTCTTTAGTTTAATAACCGTTTCATCAGCACCGGCTTCTTTAATGGCTTTTAAACCTTCCGCGGTAGCTTGTTGAATGGCACGAATTGCTTCGGCACGACCTTCTGCTTCTTTGATTTCTTTTTCACGTTCAGCTTCAGCGGCCAAAATCGTTGCTTGTTTCTTGGCTTCCGCATTTAAGACAGCGGATTCTTTATTACCTTCAGCAGCTAAAATCATAGCTTGTTTTTCACCTTCAGCAGTTAAGATGGCAGCACGTTTCTCACGCTCAGCTTTCATCTGTTTCTCCATGGATTCACGAATCGCCGCCGGTGGTTGAATGTTCTTCAATTCAACACGGGTAATTTTAATTCCCCAAGGATCCGTTGCTAAATCAATTGTTTGTAACATTTGGCTATTGATGGCTTCACGTGATGTTAGTGTTTGGTCTAATTCCATATCACCAATGATATTACGAAGTGTTGTGGCAGTTAGATTTTCCATTGCCATAATTGGATTTTCAACCCCATAGGCATATTGATGAGGAGAGAAAACCTTAAAGTAAACCACTGAGTCAATTTGCATTGTAACATTGTCTTTTGTAATAACCGGTTGAGGCGCAAAGTCAGCAACTTGTTCTTTTAAAAGCATTCTTTTTGCGATTCGATCAATCAAAGGAACCTTAATATGAATGCCGGCATCCCATGTTGTGTGGTAACGACCTAGTCTTTCAATCACATAAGCGTGTTCTTGTGGGACAACATTTAGCGTGCTAACTAAAATGGCTAACACAAGCATAAAAGCAACAATCCAATAAACAAATATAGGCATACAATAATACCTCCTTATTCCTTTATCAGTATATCAAAATTTTTATCGAAAAAAATAATGGTATGATAATAAAGTAAGGAGAAAAATTATGAACGAACAAATCATTCAAAATATCGCAAAAGAATTACAAATACAATTAGAACAGGTGGAACACAGCTTATCCTTATTACAAGAAGGAAATACTGTTCCTTTTATTGCCCGTTATCGTAAAGAGGCGACGAAGGGATTGGATGAAGAGCAGATTTTTTTTATTCAGAAACAATTTGATTATCAAAACAAATTAGCTGAAAGAAAAGAAGCGGTTTTAAAGTTGATTGCCGAACAGGGTAAATTAACACCTGAATTAGAAAAGGAAGTTAAGGCTTGTGAGAAGTTATCGCAAGTAGAAGATGTTTATCGTCCTTATGCTCAGAAGAAAAAGACAAGAGCGACCGAGGCGGTTAAGAAAGGGCTACAACCATTGGCGGATTGGTTATTGGCTTTACCGGTGGAAGCTAGTGTAGAACAAGCGGCTGAGAAGTTTGTGAATGAAAATGTGCCAAGTGTTGAAGAAGCCCTACAGGGAGCAAGAGATATTATTGCTGAATTTGTGTCGGATAAAGCGAAACAGCGTTGGCGTTTTAAAGAGTTTATTTTAACCTCAGGACAACTTCAAACCAGGTTAAAAAAAGACGCAAAAGATGAGAAGCGTACTTATGAAATGTATTATGATCGTAGTGAAAAAATTAGTTATGTGGCAGACCATCGTGTGATGGCGATGGATCGAGCCGAAAAGGAAAAAGTGATTACCGTTTCCTTTGTGTATGACAAGGATTATTTAGAAAAAGAAGCCTTGGAAGAATTGTTGAAAGGCGAAAAAACGGTTGCTCAAGAACAGTTGGCCTTAGCTTCAAAAGATGGTTGTGAGCGATTACTATTTCCTTCGATTGAAAGAGAAATTCGTTCGGACTTAAGTGAGAGAGCACAAGGTAAGTCGATTGAAATTTTCTCAATGAATTTAGAGAAGCTATTAAGTCAAGCTCCTTTGAAGGGAAGAGTGGTATTGGGCTTTGACCCGGGATATTTCAATGGTTGTAAATTAGCGGTGATCGATGAAACGGGAAAGCTACTTACGGTACAAAAGATTTTTCCATTCTCGAAAAAGGGAGAGGATGTGGAAACTTCTAAGAAGAAATTACTGACTTTGATGCAAAAATACCAAGTTCAAATTGTCGCAATTGGTAATGGTACTGCTTCTCGTGAATCTGAAAAGTTAGTGGCTGATGTTATTCGTGAAAATCAATTGGATATTGCGTATGCGATTGTTTCGGAAGCAGGAGCTTCCGTTTGGTCAGCGCAAGAGGAAGCTCGTGCTGAATTCCCTGATTTAGCCGTTGAAGAAAGATCGGCTGTATCCATTGGCAGACGCTTGTTGGATCCACTGGCGGAATTGATTAAGATTGATCCGCAATCCATCGGTGTCGGTCAGTATCAACACGATTTACCACAAAAGAAACTATCGGAACGCTTAGAAGAAGCAACGATGAAAGTGGTCAATCGAACAGGGGCAGACTTAAACACGGCTTCAAAGGAATTATTGACCCATATTTCCGGTTTAAATGCCGGAATCGCTCAAGAAATTGTGAATTATCGTAATGAAAATGGTCGTTTCACCAATCGTAAACAATTATTAAAAGTTAAGAAGCTAGGTCCTAAGGCGTATACCCAATCCGCCGGTTTCTTACGTATCAAAGGTGGGGAAGAACCATTAGATCAAACCTCTATTCATCCAGAAAGTTATGAAGCGGCTCGTAAGGTTATGGAAGCCTACGGTATTACTCAATTAGGTCAAGAAGATATTGTTATCGATGGTTCAAAGGATAAGAATTTAGGGATTGATGCCTATACATTAAAGGACATTGAAGAAGCGATTCGTCAGCCATTGCGTGATTATCGTGATCAGTTTGACGGGGCTTTGTTGAAGAGTGATGTTCTAAGTTTAGAAGATCTTCATGTAGGGGACCGGTTAAGTGGCACGGTTCGCAATGTAGTTGACTTTGGGGCTTTCATTGATATTGGTTTACATGAAGACGGTTTAGCCCATATATCGCACATGGCAATGAAGAAATTCAAGCATCCAAGTGAGATTTTATCCGTTGGGGATATTGTGACCGTTTGGGTATATGCGATTGATACCAATCGTGAACGGGTTCAGTTATCGTTATTACCGTTAGATAAGCTACAAGAAAGAGATGCACAAGTGAAGTATCGTAAGTCTTCTAAAAATCGCAAACCAAAGAAAAAAGAAGTAACGATGGAAGCTGCGTTATCACGTTTAACCGCACGCTTTAAGAAGCACTAAGAGAGAGTGTTTATGGAAAAGAAAATTGTAATGGCGGGTGGTTGTTTCTGGGGTGTTGAAAAAGCTTTTCGTTTATTAAACGGCATAATGGACACAAAGGTCGGCTATGTGAATGGATATGGTGATAATCCAAGCTATCAAGAGGTTTGCACGGGATTGACCGGCTATAAAGAAGCCGTGGAATTGAAGTATGATAGTGATGAAGTGGATTTAAACACCATTTTAAAAGCATTCTTTCTCTTTGTTTGTGTGGAACAGGAGAATGGTCAGGGTAATGATATTGGTGATCAATATTTGCCTGGTGTGTACTATGAAAATGAGGAAGATAAATCTATCCTTGAAGAATACTTTGCCCTTGAAAAGAGAAAACACAACTCTTTCTATGTATCTATTCATAAATTAGAAGTCTTTTATCCAGCCGAGGAATACCATCAACGTTATTTAGAAAAAAATCCAAGGGGATATTGTCATATTCCTTTTGGTATTTATCAAAAGATAGAAGCGTTAAATCATCATTAAAATAGAAATTCTCTTCTTTAACGAGTAAAGAAATTCTTTTGTAGGCATCTAGTAAGATGCCTTTTTCGATAGACCATTGTGTAACATTTAATCCGACTGGAAGATTAGGACAAACTCTTCTTTTTCACCATCCATCTGGATATTCTCTGTCTTTTCTTGGGGCATTTTCACTGAACATTCATAGAAACTGTCAAAAAAAGTAGACTTTAATTTACAGGTCAAAACCTATAAATAAAGAACGACTACACATCTATAGAAAGTCTTTAAATCCGTAGTAAATCACACAAAAAACCTTTCTTAATTACATATACCACAAAATGGTACGTAAAGTCTGAATTAAAATCCAACCCATTCCATACTAGAAATACTGGATAAAACATTGAAAAAGGTGGTGTTTCAAGTTTGAAAAGACCTTAATCAAACCAAAAACCACGGTACTTAAAACAAATAGAAAAAAACAGGAGGTGAACCAAGTGAAAAGACAGATAGATTTCAGAATAAAGCGGATCAAAAAACCGCCGCTTGAAAAAATCAAGCTACAAATCGATTGTCTACCCCGTAGCCTAAGCTTAGGGCATTTTAACTAGACTGTTTAAACAGTCCATAGTTGTTAATAAATAGATGATACAAGGAGGAAAAATCATGAAATCAAAGCTTAGAATTGTGGGCAAAAAACTGCTGACTATTGTGATGTCATGCTTAATGTTATTTGGTACGATGTCCACAACGGGCATGCAGGCTTTCGCAGCAGACTCCACAAAGGGAATTGAAACCAATGTGGATAAAACAGAATTGGAGAAGGCTGTAAAAGCCGCAAAAGATGCAGGAGTACCTATTAAAAAAGGTGCTGATGTGGATAAAGGCGTAGCAAAATCCAAAACAGAGGTTGATACCAAGATAGCCGAAATAAAAAAAGATTATGAAGAACAAATTAAGGCTATCAATGGAGAAATCCAAAAGAAAAAGGATTGTGATGCAAAGCAACAAAAGTATGAAAAATTAAAAAAGAAGTATGATCAAGATTTTGCTCAATACGAAAAAGACAAGAAAAAGTATGACGTCGACATGGTTGATTACAACAAAAAAATGGCTGAGCTTCAGAAGAAAACACATGAAGACGGGTACTTAACAGTACCAGCATCGCAAATACTTGTATTTAATAACGAGCCAAATGCGAAACTTAGTATTTCAGGGTCAAAAGTATATACTAAGGAAGGTTTGCTTAATGAAGTCAAATCTTGGGGAAATTTTGATAATATGGGCTTTTTATGGTTTACTGCTCTTAATGAAGGATTTCCTGGACAGCCACTTGAAATTGTTTCGGGAGACTCAAGGGTTATTTTTGAAAAAGGGAAAGTAACTACTGCTACGTATACAAATCTTCAAAATTCTAGTATAAATGGAGTTAAGATCTCAAAGGTTGTTTTCGAGTATACACTTAAATCAACTTCTCCACTACCAAATAAAATTCCTGCTATTATCAAACAAGATCCTACCAACACTATTTGGTATGTTGATTTTTTTGGAA
The DNA here is from genome assembly GCF_019798045.1 of Bulleidia sp. zg-1013. NCBI lineage: Bacteria > Bacillati > Bacillota > Erysipelotrichia > Erysipelotrichales > Erysipelotrichaceae > Bulleidia > Bulleidia sp. zg-1013. Next base: position 42,916 of record NZ_JAGXEX010000005.1, on the reverse strand, counting down.
AAACTAATATAGGGGTTAATGTTAAATTCTTTGATTCAAAGAATAAACAAATCGATATGACAGGAGCATTGTTAAATTTTTCATCATTAAATCGTGATGAAAATGGTATACCAAAAGAAGGTATCGAAAGAGTTCTTAATTTTAATGGGGAACTTATCGAAATTGCAAATTCATCTATTAAAAAACAAGCAGGGAATGGGGCATATTCTAATTCAAATAATGCTCTAAAAAGTAAGGGATCAGCTTTTGATAAAGGTGATTGGGATACTGATACTTCTCCTAATGCATGGTATGGAGCAATTGTTGGTAAAGCAACAGGTAGTAACATTTCGTATGAGATGGATTCTACTTACAGAGGTAATATATGGTTTGCATTAAATTCTAAAGTAAAGGCTAAAGATGTTCCATTGAAACCTGTACCACCAACAAAACCAACGCCACCTGAGCAACCACAATGCCCTAATATACATATACAGGCAAATTATCATTACGATGTACTGTTCTATCAGCCACCTGTTGAAAAGAAGGTAACCAATACAGCAGGAGATAATATTAACAACGGTACAGTTGCAAAGAATTCAGTTGTAAAGTTCAGCCTGAATGTAGCGAACCTTCCTGCCGGTCATGAAAAAATCGAATCACTGGTGTTCAGTGATAAATTACCGAATGGATATGAAATGGATTTAGCCGGCACAAAACAAGCGAATTCAAGTTATGAGGTGAAATATAATCAAGGGACAAATACCGTTGAATTTAGGGCAAAATCGAACTTCATAAAAACTGTTAATGCGGATTTGAATAAAGAAGTAAAAATCACATCACCTGTAATTATCGGAAAGGTTATAAAAGCGGGAACTACGTATAAAAATGATTTTGATTTGAAGATTGATAATGAGTATTCCGTTAAGTCGAAGCCTGTTGAGGTTAAAACCCCGCCTGATCCTACGGAGCCGAAGAAAGATGTATTTGATACAAAGGGAACGACAACTAGCATTGACGGAAAAGAAGTCAAAGGCGAAGATGAGCTTTTGTACAAAGTGACATATAAGAATACGACGGGAAAAGCGGAAGACGTTGAAATCAAAGATGAAATACCGAAGTATACAAAATATGTAGCAGGTTCTGCAGATAACGGCGGAAAAGAGTCGGGGGGAGTAATCACTTGGACAAAGAAAGCACTGGGAGACGGGGAAACATTTACAGTAAGTTTTAAGGTAAAGGTGGATAAGGAGGTCAACGGAAAACCTGTAGATAATGAGGCAAAGGTAAATGCAGGGGAGAACAAGTTCACTACCAATAAAACTCATAACCCTACACCAACTGAACCTAAGAAAGAAGTGTTTACAGGTGGTACAACCACAAACATTGACGGTAAGAAGGTCAACCCTGGAGATAAACTTACTTACGCTATTAGCTACAAGAACACCACAGGTAAAGATGTTAAAGCAACCATCACTGATACCATCCCGGCTCATACAAGTTTTGTATCTGCCGATAACAACGGCAAGTATGAAAATGGTAAAGTCACATGGACAGCTGATGTCGCTAAAGGAAAGAGTGTTACGGTTAAGTTTACCGTCAAAGTAGACAAAGACGTGAACGGAGCCCCTGTCGATAACAAAGCCAAGGTAAACGATGGTGAAAATGAGTATGATACGAATGAAACGCATAACCCTACACCAACCCCACCAAAGAAAGAAGTCTTCACAGGTGGCACAACAACAAACATCGACGGTAAGGCAGTCAAACCAGAACAGGAACTGACTTATGCCGTTACCTATACAAACACCACAGGTAAAGATGTCAAAGCGACGATTAGCGATACTATCCCGGCTCATACAAGCTTCGTATCAGCTGAAAACGGCGGTAAGTATGAAAATGGTAAGGTGACATGGACAGTTGATGTCGCTAAAGACAAGAGCGTTACGGTTAAGTTTACCGTCAAGGTAAATAAAGACGTCAACGGAGCCCCTGTCGATAACAAAGCCAAGGTAAACGATGGTGAAAATGAGTATGATACCAATGAAACTCATAATCCAACACCAACTGACCCTAAGAAAGAAGTCTTCACAGGTGGCACAACAACAAACATCGACGGTAAGGCAGTCAAACCAGAACAGGAACTGACTTATGCCGTTACCTATACAAACACCACAGGTAAAGATGTCAAAGCGACGATTAGCGATACTATCCCGGCTCATACCAGCTTCGTATCTGCGGAAAATGGTGGACAATACGCAAACGGTAAAGTGACATGGACAGCTGATGTTGCCAAAGGAAAGAGCGTTACGGTTAAGTTCACCGTTAAAGTGGACAAGGACGTGAACGGAGCCCCTGTCGATAACAAAGCCAAGGTAAACGATGGTGAAAATGAGTATGACACCAATGAAGTAGTAAACCATACACCAACTGAACCTGAGAAAAAAGTATTCACAGGTGGAACAACTACTAACATCGATGGTAAGAAGGTCAACCCTGGAGATAAACTTACATACGCTATTAGCTACAAGAACACAACAGGTAAAGATGTTAAAGCAACCATCACTGATACCATCCCGGCTCATACAAGCTTCGTATCAGCGGAAAATGGTGGTAAGTATGAAAATGGTAAGGTGACATGGACAGTTGATGTAGAAAAAGGTAAGAGCGTTACCGTTAAGTTTACCGTCAAGGTAAATAAAGACGTTAACGGAGCCCCTGTCGATAACAAGGCTAAGGTCAACGATGGTGAAAATGAGTATGACACTAATGAAACTCATAACCCTACACCAACTGAACCTGAGAAAGAAGTGTTTACAGGTGGAACGACGACTAACATTGATGGTAAGAAGGTCAACCCTGGAGATAAACTTACATACGCTATTAGCTACAAGAACACCACAGGTAAAGATGTTAAAGCGACGATTACCGACACTATCCCGGCTCATACAAGCTTCGTATCAGCAGATAACAACGGCAAGTATGAAAACGGAATGGTTAAGTGGACAAAGAAGCTAGCCAATGGTGAAAGCTGGACGGTTAAGTTCACAGTCAAAGTGAATAAGAATGTGAATGGAGCAACGCTTACTAATACAGCAAGGGTAAACGACGGAGTAAATGATTATGATACCAATACAGTGAAGAATCCAACACCAAAGACTCCTCATAATCCTGAACCAAAGAATCCACATTCACCAAGAACAGGAGATAGCAGTAATATTGCCCTATTGTTCATGATGTTATTGGCATCTAGTGCAGGACTAGGTGTGACTTACATGAGAAGAAAAAGAGTGTAAGCAGTAGGCATAATAAAAAGTTCATTAAAAGAAGTAGATTGATAAAGTAGGTTAATACTTAAATTAGCGGTTAACAGTAGTTTTTGTTGACCGCTTTTTCCTATCCTTTGTTCATCATTAAGACCAATGATTGAACATCATTCTAAAAGAGGAAATTCTCTTTTAGGCAATCAAAGTCTATGCAACGGATACATGGTAAAAGGTAGTCACAAATAAGGAAGGAAATAGCATCAACAATGAATGTTTAGTGATCTTCGTGATAAAGTGAATGTAGTGATGTGTGTATTGTATGCTCGTGGTATTGTTGTTTTTTCTTTCTTGGACAATGATTTTTCTAAATCGTTATTATCGAAAAAGGGATTCATTTCTAGTCTAAAAAAGTGTTAAAAGTGTTAGTAGATAACACTTTTTAATGAAAAGTAGGTTATAATGTAGACAATGAAAAAGGAGGGAAAATGAAGAAAAAATTTTCATCAAAGACTTCGTTATTGTTACATTTTGTTCGTGGGGCGAAGCGCTATTTTTTTGCGTCAATTATTTTCTCCTTCTTGGTGGCGGTGTTGCAACTAATTAATCCAAGAATTATCGGCTATACCGTCGATGCGATTTTGGATCAACAAGAAACGAAATTACCGCCTTTTTTACATGAACTCGTGAACAAGTTTGGTGGAATTTTGTACTTACAAAAAAATCTTTGGATGATTGCTTTAGCAATTATTGGGGTGGCTTTATTGTCGATGGTATTACGCTATTTATCAGAAATCAATAACCAAAAAGGCTCGGAGACTCTTGTCAGAAATATGCGTCATGATTTATACAACCATATCTTATCCTTGCCTTACGCTTGGCATGGCACCAATCATACTGGGGATATTATCCAAAGAGCGACATCCGATGTCGATACCATTCGTAATTTCTTAACCCAGCAATTATTAGCATTGGTTCGTACCTTGATTTTCGTTTGTACCGTTTCTTTTTTTATGGTGCAAGAAAACTGGCAGTTAACCATTATTGCCTTTGCGTTTTCACCATTGATTGTGTGGTTGGGAATTCGTTTTAGCCAACGTTTTAGCAAACAATTTGAAAAAGCTGATGAAGAAGAAGGCGTACTATCCAGCATTGTTCAAGAAAATCTAACGGGAATTCGAGTTGTTCGCGCCTTTGGTCGTGAAGTGTATGAAAAAGAGCGGTTTGATAAGCAAAATAAATATTACACAGGTCTTTGGATTGGTATTTTACGAGAACTCTCGGTGTTTTGGGCGAGAATGGATACGGTATCCATTTTACAAAAACTAACGATTATTACAGTTGGTGCGTATTTTACGGTTCTTGGTTGGATGAGTGCCGGTTCCTATATTGCCTTTGTGGCGTATAACGTTATGTTGGAATGGCCGATTCGTTCTTTAGGAAGAGTGATTTCCAATATGTCAAAAGCGGGTGTGTCCATTGACCGTCTAGCCTACATCATGAATTCAGAAGAAGAAAAAGATGTGCCAGAAGCTAAAGAAGTGGCTATGAACCAAGACATTCATTTCCGGCATGTGTCTTTCCGTTATGGGAAGGATTTACCATGGGTGTTAAAAGATATCAATTTAGATATTAAAGCTGGAACAACCATTGGTATTTTAGGGGCAACGGGTTCCGGTAAATCGAGTTTAATGTACTTGTTAAATCGTCTGTATACATTGGAAGAAGGGCAAGGTTCTATTCTTATTGGGGATACGAATGTGAATGAAATTCAAGCCCGTTGGTTACGTAAGAATATTGGTATGGTTTTACAAGAACCATATCTATTCTCACGCTCTTTAAAGGAAAATATTCGGATTGCTAAACAAGAAGCCGGACAAGTTGAAGTTGAAGCGGTTGCCCGAACGGCAGCTTTGGAAGAAGCCATCAATCACTTTAGTAAGGGCTATGAAACCTATGTTGGTGAAAGAGGGGTAACACTTTCGGGCGGCCAGAAACAAAGAACAGCGATTGCGCAAATGTTGATAAGAGAAACACCCATCATGGTTTTCGATGATTCTTTATCTGCCGTAGATGCAGAAACGGATGCGAAGATTCGTCAAGCTATCCATGACAGCTCAAAGAAGAGCACAGTGATTTTAATTACTCATCGTATTTCAACTTTAATGAAAGCTGATCAGATTGTGATTTTCGATAAGGGAAGAATTGTGCAAAGAGGGACCCATGAGGAACTTCTTGCACAAGAGGGTACTTATCGTCATATCTATGAATTACAATCCCGTCAGACAGAATAGGAGGTCAGTATGAGTGAACAAACAAAAACAACGCATTTGAAGTATTTTGGTATTTCTCGGATTTGGCCTTATATTCGTATGCATAAGAAGAGAATGCTGGCAATGATTGCTTTAGGAACGATTTCTTCTATTGCGGATTCAATATTCCCTTTGTTCAATCGTTACGCTATTAATCATTTTGTGGCATTAAGGACAATGGATACAGTTGTTATCTTTGTTCTGTTGTATTTGTTCTGTATGTTGATGAGGGTGTTATCCGATCGTCAATCAACCTTTTTAGCCGCTAAAATGGAATTAGAAGTAAATCGTGATTTAAGAAGTGCCAGTTTCAATCATTTGCAGAATTTATCATTTTCCTATTTTAATCAAAATAATGTTGGTTACATTCATTCACGGGTGATTTCTGATACAGGTCGTATTGGGGAAATGTTTTCATGGGTGATGATAGATATTGTTTGGCAATTTACGTATATTGTATTTGTGCTAGTGAATATGGTGGTGTTGAATATTCAACTTGCTTTCTGGGTGATTTTATTAGTACCAATTGCCGTTCTCGTGGTGACTTTTTTCCAAAAGAGATTGATTCTTCAAAATCAACGTGTGCGTGAATTGAATTCAATTATCACATCGGATTTAAATGAAGGTATTACGGGAGCCAAATCCATCAAAACGATGGTGATTGAAGAAGAAATGAGCAAAGATTTCCAAGGTGATATTGATAAGATGTACCGTGAATCTATTCGCACAGCCCGTTATGCGGGTAGCTTCAATGCGATTTTAAGCTTATTAAGTTCCGTTGCTTTAGCCATTATTCTTTGGCAGGGTGGGTATTTAACCTTAGAAGGTATCTTTGAATTAGGAACGCTTTCGGTGTTTATGACTTATGCACTTAGTCTAATGGATCCGATTCAAGGTTTAATTCAAGAATTTTCCTATGTGATTAGCACCCAAGTGAATATTGAACGTTTTGATAAGATGATGCGTACGCAATCCGATGTTGTAGATAGTGATGAAGTGGTTGAAAAGTATGGTGATACCTTCCATCCAAAGAAAGAAAATTGGGAGGTGTTAAAAGGGGACGTTCGTTTTGAAGATGTGAACTTTCAATATCCGGATGGAGATGAATTAGTTTTGGAACATTTCAATTTAGACATTCCACATGGAACGAATGTAGCGATTGTTGGGGAAACGGGAGCCGGCAAATCAACCTTAGTGAATCTGGTTTGCCGCTTTTATGAACCAACGAGTGGACGGGTTTTGATTGATGGTAAAGATGCTCGTGATCGTTCGCAATTATGGCTTCATTCTAATATTGGCTATGTGCTTCAAACACCGCAATTATTTTCAGGAACCATTCGTGAGAATATGCGTTATGGAAAACCGGATGCCAGTGATGAAGAAATTTGGGCGGCTTTAAAATTAGTGGCTGCGGATGAAGTGGTTTTGAAATTGGAAGAGGGTTTAGATTCCATCCTTAGTGAAGGGGGTGGAAGTCTTTCTACCGGTGAGAAACAATTGATTTCTTTTGCCCGGGCGATTATTTCCGATCCTTCTTTATTGGTATTGGATGAAGCGACGGCTTCGATCGATACATTAACGGAAAAGAAGATTCAAGATGCGATTGCGACAGTGATTCAAGGGCGTACTTCTTTTGTGATAGCGCATCGTTTATCGACGATTGTGGATGCGGATGTGATTTTAGTCTTTAAAGATGGAAAGATTATAGAACAAGGCAAACACAAGGAATTGATGAAACAAAAGGGATACTATTTTAGTCTATACACACGACAATTTGAAGAAATAGCCATTCAAGAGAGTTTGTCATAAGCGGAGGTTTAAGCAAGTGCTTAAGCCTTTTTGTAGAATTAAGAAAAAAATAAGAAATGCTTATATGGAGTGAAAAAAGCGCGTATTTAATGCACTTTTAGTCTGTAAAGCTACTAGGGCTTAAGAATGGCTAGACTTGCGAAAAGACATAAAATAGGTAAGATAGAAGTGCAAATAACATTGATAAGGAGATTCTATGCGCTTTCTAGACCAATTTGAGTTATTTACAGATGTGATTTTTTTAATAATGACGACAGCGTATCTATACCAATTTTTCTATATTGTTTATAGTATTTTCAGACACAAAGTTCCGGTTGTACCAGATGCTAAAAAGAACCATCGCTATGCGATTTTCATTTCTGCTCGTAATGAAAGCAACGTCATTGGTGAGTTATTGGACAGTCTAAATAAGCAAGATTATCCGAAAGATAAGTATGATATTTATGTGACAGCGGATAATTGTACTGATAACACAGCCCAAGTTTCAAGAGATCATGGAGCGTATGCGATTGAACGCTTTAATGAGGAGAAAAAGGGCAAAGGCTATGCTTTGAATGAAATGTATCACAAGGTAGTTCATCTAAAAGGACAAGGTTATTATGATGCCGTGGTGGTCTTTGATGCTGATAATATCGTGGATTCCCAATTTTTAAAGGAAATGAACAAGACCTTTGATACAGGCAAGTATGATGCGATAACAACCTATCGCAATTCAAAGAACTTTGGACAAAACTGGTTAACGGCAGCTTATTCGCTTTGGTTTATGCATGAAGCTCGCCATTTGAATTATTCGCGCATGATGTTGGGTGCGCAATGTATGATTTCGGGTACTGGTTTCGTGGTTTCAACGAAGTTAATGAATATTAATGAGGGTTGGCCTTATTATTTATTGACCGAGGATATTCAGTTCTCCGTGGCTAGTACGTTACAAGGCTATCATATTGGCTATTGTGATACGGCTATTTTGTACGATGAACAACCGGCGACTTGGAAACAGGCTTGGCATCAACGCCTTCGTTGGGCAAAGGGCTTCTATCAAATTGACGGTCGTTATCTTGGACCTTTAGCAAGTGGTGTAGTCAAAGGAAAAAATCGTCGCTTGGCTTTTTATGATATTTTAATGACGGTACTGCCTTCGTCTTTATTGACGGTAGCTTTGGTTATTGCGGCTTTATGGGTGTTGGTATCTTCTTCTGTGATGCCCTATTACGTAGCGATTGTTTTCCAAAATGAGATGTTGTGGTATTTGATCAAGTTGTTTGGTGGTTCTTGGATTGGTTTAACCCTTATGGCTTTTGTGACAACGCTTCAGGAATGGAAACGAATTCCAGCAACGAAAATTGAAAAATTGGGTGCCTGTTTATTGTTCCCGGTGTATCTTTTATCGTATATACCAATTTCAATTGTGGCGATTTTCAAGAAAGTGGAATGGACACCAATTCAGCATTTCTCCACCGAACAGTTACAAAAGAAGGATAAGTAATTTAGAACGTAACAGTTTTTATAACTGCTACGTTTTTGAGTATTAGGATAGGATTATGGTAGAAGAAATTATTTCAGTGAATGCTTATCGTTTTTGTGTTCGTCATAAAGATGAGGAGATTTATAGTATTTTGTTAAGTCAAAAAGAAGGGAAAAAAGCCGGTTCAAAGTTAGCTAATCATCTAATCTATCAATTAGAGGAATATTTTGCCGGTAAGAGAAAAAGTTTTGATTTAAAGTTTCATTTTGAAGGAACTTCTTTTCAAAAATCTTGCTGGAAAGCTTTATTAAAAATTCCTTATGGTGAAACAAGAACTTACCAAGAGATAGCTAGGAAAATAGGCAAAGGAAAAGCCTGTCGAGCAGTTGGACAGGCAATTCATAGAAATCCATTTGTGATTGTGGTGCCTTGCCATCGAGTGATTTTAAAGGATGGCTCTTTGGGTGGTTATTTGTATGGTGAAGAAATGAAGCGGACTTTATTGGAATTGGAGAAGAATCCATGAATAATTCTTCTCCAGATATAAAAAATACCGTCTAATAACGGTATTCAGTAAATTAGTGGAGCTTAGGAGGATCGAACTCCTGACCCCCTGCTTGCAAAGCAGGTGCTCTCCCAGCTGAGCTAAAACCCCAAGATTAATATCAATGAATAAAGTAGTGGGCCTGAATGGATTTGAACCAGCGACCTCACCCTTATCAGGGGTGCGCTCTAACCAACTGAGCTACAGGCCCATTCATTGAATGCCTATCTATAATACCAATGCCCTTTTTTAATGTCAACAGCTTTCTTGAATTTTTTTCAAAGCCTTGGTATTCTTTTGACACGGAGGTAACAATGGAAGCTTTTGTGACATGGTGGGCAGAACATATAGGAAAATTATTGTCACCATTGGTATCAACATTTTTAGTTAGTTTATTACCAATTATTGAATTAAGAGGCGGTTTAATCCTTGCGTCTTTATTAAAGGTTCCACTATGGCAAGCTGTTTTCGTGGCAGTTATTGGCAACATTCTCCCAGTACCATTTATTTTATGGGGAATTGAAAGCTTCTTGCATTGGCTAGTGGAACACCGGATGAGTCGATTGGCAACATGGATAGAACGGAAAGTTGAAAAAAACAAAGAGAAGATAGAAACGGTTGGTCTATGGGGTTTGGTACTTTTTGTGGGCATTCCTTTACCCGGAACAGGAGCGTGGACAGGTTCTTTGTTGGCGGCGGTTTTAGATATGGATCGCAAGAAAGCTAGTCTAGCAATTGCACTTGGTGTCGGCTTAGCGGCTTGTATAATGACTATCTTATCCTATGGTTTTTTAGGAAATATTGTGCATTAAAAGGAATTTTGTGCTTTAATAGGGAAAAATGAGGTGAGTATGCATTATAGTGTGGTCATTGTCGCTGCCGGGGTGGGGCAACGAATGAAGTTAGGCTTTAATAAAGCCTATGCGAAATTATCCACTGGTAAAACGATTGTAGAAACAACGGTTGCTGTCTTTCTACAAGATCCTGATTGCAAACAAATTGTCTTGGTGACGGATATGGAAGATCCTTATACAAAACAATTAGCGGCTCAATATGGTCGATTAGTTGTCGCAAGGGGTGGTGCTACAAGACAAGAAAGTGTTTGTTCGGGATTGCGAGCAGTGCTATGCGATTACGTTTTAATTCATGACGGGGCTAGACCATATGTTCGTTTAGAATTGATTAATCGGGTTAAGAAAGCTTTAGAAATAGAAAAAGCGGCGTTACTCGCCATTCCTTCAAGAGATACGGTTAAACGGGTGAAGGATGGTTATGTTGTAGAAACCTATCCTCGTAGTGAATTGATGTTAGCACAAACACCTCAAGGTTTTGAAACAGATTTAATTATTGATTGCTATAAAAAAGCGATGAAAGAGGGTTATTTAGCAACGGATGATGTGTCTTTGGTGGAACATTATAGTGATGTACCTGTTAAAATTGTTGAAGGTAGCCCAAGCAACTTTAAGATAACAACACCGGATGACTTACGATAGTCATCCTTTTTTATAGGCAGAAGAATAACGGTCTATATTCCGGCAGCTTGGTTTAATCCAATAAAACGAAAAAATTCAACTTATCTTCTATCCTGTTCATATAATTAAACCCGGATACAATTTATAAATTAAGGTTAATTGCCGGTATTTTAGATAATCAAAAAAAGAGTGCTAAGACATTTTTGGTAGACTTAACTATTGAAAAAAGGAAACTAACTCCTAATAATAGGCAGGATTCATTGTTTCAAGACATCTACAAATAAAATAAATGTCTTTTTGATGGAAAGAGGATTTCCTAGGGAATAAAGGGGTATGAAGTGCGAAAGATGTGGAAATGAAGATCCAAATTATTTTTATCATGGAAAAAGAGGCCGGTATTGTCGAAAATGTGTTTCCTTCTTAGAAGAAAATAAGTTGGATTGGTCGCTAACCAAAGAAGATTGCGATGAATATTATTTGAGCTATTCCTTATCTTCAAAGCAGAAAGAAATATCTTATCAATGTGCTTTGGCCATTGAATACCAAGATGTTTTATTGCGTTGCGTTTGTGGATCCGGTAAAACAGAGATGGTTTTAGAAACCATATCAAAACAGCTTAAGAAAGGGAAAGTAGTTGGCTTTGCGGTACCAAGAAGGGAAGTCGTATTGGAATTGAAACAACGCTTGGCAGAGATATTTCGACAAGCTAAAGTAATTGCGGTTTGTGCCGGTCATACGAAAGAAACACAAGGCGATATTGTGGTCTGTACGACGCATCAACTATATCGATATGGACATGCCTTTGATGTCTTAATTCTCGATGAACCGGATGCGTTTCCTTTTAAAAACAACCCTGTTTTATGGGGATTTGCACAAAGGGCTTGTTTAGGGCATACAGTTTTTTTAAGTGCTACTCCGAATGAGATTATTTTAAAAAGAGAGAATTTAAAAATTCTTCGTCTTGATCAAAGACCACATGGTAAGCCATTGGTAGTCCCTCGGCTTAAATATGGTCTATTTGTTACACAATTGATTCGTTTATGCCGTTGGTTAAGGAACAGAAAAACCATTCCCTGCATGGTCTTTTTACCAACCATATCTTTAACAAATGGGTTTTATCGCATTTTCCATTGTTTTTATCCATGTGAAAGGATAACGAGTGAAAGTCAGAATAAAGAAGAAATAGTAACTTCTTTTCGTAAGGGGAAATTTCATCTTTTGTTTTGTACAACGGTTATGGAAAGAGGTATTACGATTGAGGGCGTTGATGTTTGTGTGTGGAAGGCAGAACATGCTGTTTTTGATCAAGCGAGCTTAATTCAAATTGCCGGTCGAGTGGGTAGAAAGTTTGCACATCCAAGTGGGGATGTTTTATTTCTATGTCAAGAAAGATCGAAGGTGGTTGAAAAAGCTATCCAATCCATAAAGGTATCCAATGCGTTGTCTTCTTTGTGATGAAAGGAAGAATGGGTCTTTATGGGAATTGTTTTTTTCAAAGGATCCTTTGTGTTTTGAATGTCGAAGCAGTTTGCTAAGAAAATCCATCTGCTTTGAGTTTCATGGTGTTTATTTGCGGGCGGATTATGTATATGATGTGGCATTTTCTCGCTTATTGAGGCAATTTAAGGAACAAAAGGATGAAGCGTTAAAGTCAGTGTTTCTTTATGGATTAGAGAAAAAGATTTGGTGGCGATATCGAGGTTATACGGTGGTTTTTATGCCATCGAGAAAAGATAAGCTACAAGAAAGAGGCTTTTTTCCTTTGCAAGAAATCTTTGCGAACATCCCTTTACAACAAAAAACTCTTTTTAAAAAAGAAGGCGCTATGGACCAAAAAGATGCATCGCTTGAGCAAAGACTTGAGGTAGGAAAGTCTATTTCTTTGATTTCAGATGGGGATATACCAAAACGTATTCTATTAGTGGATGATACCATTACAACCGGTGCAACATTAAAAGCCGCTTTGGATTTATTAAAAGAAAAAGAGGTTGAGATTCAGATTTATTGCCTTTCGGTTAATCAAAAGTGGTTATCTAACTTGTTATGATAAAAACGATTGCTTTTTATGCGATTGCCTTTTAGTGTGTATTTCCTTATAATTAACCTGATTTACTATGCGAGGACAAAATTATTATGGCGAACTTTTTAACAAGACTTTTTAATGAAGACGCAAGAAAATTGGCTAAACTTGAGAAACAAATTCAGCCAATTCTGGCTTTAGAAGAAGAATATGCGAATTTAAGTGATGAGCAATTGCAAAATAAAACAATAGAATTTAAAGAACGCTTGCAAAAGGGTGAAAGCTTAGAAGACATTTATGTTGAAGCTTTTGCGACCGCAAGAGAAGCTTGTAAGCGAGTGATTGGTGAATTTCCCTACCCGGTTCAGTTAATTGGAGCGACCGTCATGCAAGGTGGCGATATTGCTGAAATGAAGACGGGGGAAGGTAAGACCTTGACCTCGGTTATGGCGGTTTACTTAAATGCGCTAACAGGAAAAGGGGTTCATGTGGTAACGGTCAATGAATACTTAAGTAAGCGTGACTCCGAGTGGATGGGACAAATTCATCGTTTCTTAGGTTTAACGGTTGGTTTAAACCTCCACCAATTAGCCCCTAGCGAAAAAAGAGCTGCTTATGCTTGCGATATCACTTATACAACCAACTCTGAATTGGGTTTTGATTACCTAAGAGACAATATGGTTACGGATTTAAAAGATCGTGTATTAAGGGGCTTGAACTTTGCGATTGTCGATGAGGTGGACTCCATTTTAATCGATGAATCGAGAACCCCATTGATTATCTCCGGTGGTAAGAAACAAACCGCTAACTTATATCTACAAGCTGACCGCTTTGTGAAGGCATTGCGTAAGGATGAAGATTACGAATTAGATGTCAAATCTAAGACAGTTCAATTAACAGAATCAGGTGTACATAAGGCTGAAAAAACCTTTAAGATTGATAATCTTTATAACCTAGCCTATACCCAATTATTACACCACATTAACCAAGCTTTAAAAGCAAATTACATTATGTTGTGTGATATTGATTATTTGGTGGATACCGAAAATGATGAAATTGTGATTGTTGATCCAAATACAGGACGTTTGATGCAAGGGCGTCAATGGTCAGATGGTTTACACCAAGCTGTTGAGGCAAAAGAAGGGATTTCTATCAAGCAAGAAACCACTACGCTAGCGACTATTACTTATCAGAATTTTTTCCGCTTATACAATAAGTTAGCGGGTATGACAGGTACTGCTAAAACGGAAGAAGAAGAATTCTTAGATATTTACAATATGTATGTTGTTGAAGTACCTACCAATCGTCCCATCATCCGTTTGGATTATCCCGATGCGGTCTTCGGGAGTAAGAAGGCGAAATTCTCGGCTTTGGTTGATGAAGTGGTTAAACGCCATGAAAGCGGACAACCCGTATTGGTCGGTACCATTGCCGTTGAAACTTCGGAATTGATTTCTAAATATCTACAAGAACGTCATATTCACCACGAAGTTCTCAATGCGAAGAATCACCAACGGGAAGCGGAGATTATTGCGAAAGCCGGTCAAATTGGTTCGGTTACTATTGCAACGAATATGGCTGGTCGCGGCACCGACATTAAGTTGGGTGAAGGTGTGCGTGAACTAGGCGGTTTATGTGTTTTAGGTTCAGAAAGACACGAATCTCGTCGTATTGACAACCAGTTACGGGGTCGTTCTGGTCGTCAAGGGGATCCTGGTATGTCTCGTTTCTATATTTCGGTTCAAGATGATTTGATGGTTCGTTTTGCACCGGAACGTTTTGAATCCTTATTTGCGTCTTTAGGAGATACAGCGATTGAATCCAAGACCGTTACCCGTTCTATTTCTTCTGCTCAAAAGCGTGTGGAAGGAGTAAACTACGATGCTCGCAAACAATTATTGCAATACGATGATGTTATGCGCCAACAGCGTGAAACCATGTATGAACAACGCGACTATATTTTGGAACATGAAGATATTCATAGCTTTATTGAGAATATGTTCAAGCGTGTTATTTCGGATTTAGTGGCTTCACATGTCAACCCGGAAAGTCGTCAGTTGCATGTAAACGATTATGTAAAGGCATTAGATAGTTTGGGATTTGAAGGTATTGTGCAAGCGGAAGATATTCAAAATATGAATGATGAACAAGCCATTGACTTCAGTACCGAAAAAGCTTGGCAAGATTACGATGAAAAGATTGATCCGGTGCGTGAGCAAATTCAAGACTTTGAACGCAATATGACTTTAAGTGTCATTGATCGTGCTTGGTCGGATCATATTGATAATATGTCTAAGCTAAGAGATGGTATTGGTTTACGCTCTTATGCCCAAGGCAATCCTTTACAAGCCTATGTGTCAGAAGGTTTCCAAATGTTTGAAGATATGCAAAGAACGATTTCCAAAGATGTTGTGAATTACTGCATGAATGTACAAGTGGTGAAACAAGAAGAGGTGGCTTAATGGAACTTTATGAATTAAAACAGATTTTAAGTCAACGCCAAGCCAAATTGGAGTCGCTTGGCTCCTCACTTTGACTTAACTGCAAAGAAAGAAGAAATCCAAAAAAATAATGACTTAATGGCGCAAGAAGACTTTTGGAATGATCAAAAGAAAGCGCAACGAATTATCAAAGAAAACAACGGTTTAAAAGACTTGGTAAGTCAACATGAAAAACTTACGGAAACCACCTTAGATTTATTAGCTTCCGTGACTGATTTACAAGCTTCCTTGGATGAAGATATGAAGGAATTGGTGGAAGAGGAATTTTTGAAATACAATATGGATTACGCCAATTTTGAGGTTCGTGTTCTTTTATCGGGTCCTTATGATGACCATAACGCTATTTTAGAAATTCATCCAGGCGCTGGTGGGACAGAAGCGATGGATTGGGCAGGGATGTTGTATCGGATGTACACACGCTTTGCGGAAAGACGGGGTTATCAGTTAGAAGTTATGGATTATCAACCGGGGGAAGAAGCGGGGGTGAAGTCCGTTTCAATGCGTATTTCCGGGAATATGGCTTATGGTTATTTAAAAGCAGAAAATGGAGTGCATCGTTTGGTGCGTATTTCACCATTTGATTCCAATGCGAGAAGACATACTTCCTTCGCTTCGGTTGAAATCATGCCTGAATTTGAAGATGATTTAGAAATTGAAATTGATGAAAAGGATTTAGAAGTGATTACCATGCGTTCTTCAGGGGCGGGTGGTCAACACATCAATAAAACGGACTCGGCGGTTCGTATGACTCATAAACCAAGTGGTATTACTGTTTTTTCTCAATCGCAACGTTCCCAGCTTCAAAACCGAGAAACATGTTTGAATATGTTGAAATCAAAGCTATTACAGCTTAAAATTCGAGAACAGGAACAAAGAGCTTCTGAAATCAAAGGGGAAGTAAAAGCGAACGAATGGGGCTCTCAAATTCGTTCTTATGTCTTTGCGCCATACACCATGGTGAAGGATTTAAGAACAGGTTATGAAGTGGGTAATGTTCAATCGGTTATGGATGGAGATATTGAAGGCTTCATTGATTCTTATTTGCGTAGTCAATTATAGAGGATAGTTGATGATTGCGATTATCGCCGTTTCTTGATGGTATTTTATGACTGGTAGGATTGTCATCCTACCTTTTCTAATGAAAACACATAAAAACTAGGATTACCCCTAAACATTTATTTTTCCAAAGTATAAAAATCCTTATAGCGACCAGTTAGGAACAATTCAACCATTTCCCCCGTTAAAGAAGCGACACCATTGGTATCCAAATCTTCACTTGGATCCGCCCATCGAGCTAAACGAAGTTCTTCTGTATCCATGTGAATGCTTTCATCTCCATCCACTTGCGCAAAGAAACCAAATAAAAGAGAAGAAGAAAAGCCCCATGGCTGAGATTTATAATAACGGATGTTTTTAACTTTTAAACCAGTTTCTTCTTGTACCTCACGAATAACGGTTTGTTCAATGGTTTCTCCAATTTCTGAATAACCAGCTACTAAAGCATACTTTTGATAATCGCCTTGGGCGTACTTGGTAACCAATAATTGATTTTTTGAATTGATAATGGCAACGATTATAGCTGGAGAAATTTTTGGATATAGAACATGTTGACAATGTGGACAACGAAGAGCTCTTTCTTTTTTATCCAGCTGTAAAAGCTGTCCGCACTTACCACAATATTGATTATCCTGATACCAATGGAATAAATGAAGAGCGGTTAAAGCCGCAAAGCCTAAAAATTGCGGTTCATAATAGCGTAGTTGACGAGCTGAAAAGGAAGTATGCTCTAAAGAGCGAAGATCACTTAGAAAGAAATGGTGAGTTCCCATTGAGAATAAATAGATATAACGATCGTTATTTGGACAATCTTCATACTGAAAGAAACGACCATCCGGTTTTGTGATGATTTGGTTATTTTCAAAGTAGAAAATCTTATCCCCCTTTTTTGCCTTTTGATTAGGATTGTAATGATTGGTCATGACATAAGGATAAATATCTTGAATCATAGTTGCCTCTTTTCTTTTTTGGAATAAAACAAAAGAAAAACCATCTAAAACTTTTTAGATGCCCATAAAATCATTATACGCTAAATAATTTTTAAAAAACAGACTTGGAAAAGTATAAAAAGTTGCTATGATGAAGGTGTAAAAGATGTCCCCTTGGGTAGAAAGGAGAGCAGAATAGATGAAGGAGATTCTTCTCGAATTAAGGTAGCGTTCTTTTAGTTGCCCGGCTAAAAGAATTAGAGGAAACAGGCAAGGGGGTATATACCCATGTACAGTTTAAAAAGTGAAAAATTGAATATTACATAAAAATTGGTTTGGAATACAAGATTCCAACAGCGAGGTAACTTGCAAGAAAGAGTGTCCATGAGACACTCTTTTTTAAGGTATACTTAATCTAGCGAGGATTAAAGTATGAAAGAATTAATTCAATATCGGAAACAATTATTAGAAGGTAATCAAATACGCTTACGAGGAACTATTGAAAGCGATAAAGAAATCTTTGCGAAATGGTGGAATGAGGATTCACTATTATTAGGAAACCGCTCCCGTCTATTTCCAACTTATGAAGAAGAAAATAAAAAGTTATTTACCGCATGGTCAGGTAATGAGAAAAAAGATGGTTTTGGTTTAACCATTGAGAATTTACAAGGAGAAGTGGTTGGTCATTTATCCTGTTTCGGTTTATTACTACCAGAAAGAATTGCGACTTTAGGTATCTTTATCGGTCCTGAATTCCAAGGTTTAGGTTATGGTTCGGAAGCAATGAAAAAAGGTATTAAAATCGTCTTTGAAGAATTAAATGCCCATAAAGCAGAAGTCAATGTATTTTCTTACAATGCAAGTGCTATCCATGTGTATGAAAAAGTTGGTTTTGTAAAGGAAGGAGTTCGACGAGCGGCTTCCTACCATCATGGTCAATACTACGATGTGATTACAATGGGTATTTTAGAAGAAGAATATTACGGAAAAGACTGAAAAAGAAGGCGTTTATTCGCTTACCTTTAGGAAAAGGGATATAATTAATGACATATATTAAAGAGGTAATTTTATGACAGTAAATGAAAGAATAGAAGCACTTCGTCAGCTGATGGCGGAGAATTGTTTGGATGTTTATTATGTGCCGAATGAAGATGATCATTTATCCGAAGAATATACGGCTGATTATTTCAAAGCTAAGTCCTACATGTCCGGCTTTAGTGGTGAATCAGGTTGTGTGATTGTAACAAAAGATTTTGCCGGTTTATGGACCGATGGTCGTTATTTCACCCAAGCAGAAAATGAATTGGCTGGCAGCCAAGTGGAATTGATGCGTTTGCGTCAAGAGGGTATCCCAAACCCATTGGATTTCTTAGTGGATCAAACACCGGTTCATGGTAAGTTAGGCTTTGATGGTTCGGTTGTTAGTGCTCGAACCAAGAATTTCTTACAAAAGAAACTCGAACGGAAACAAGCCTCTATCGTGAATGATGTGGATTTGGTTGGACAAATTTGGAATGAACGTCCAAAAATGCCGGAAGAATCTTTATTTGTATTAGATACGAAGTACACCGGTGTTGGTGCCAAGGATAAGATTGCCCAAGTTAGACAGTCCATGCTAGAAGCTGGTGCAGATGTTTTATTCTTAGCGGCTTTAGAAGATCCATGTTGGTTATTGAACATTCGTGGTAATGATATTGAAAACACTCCGGTGACCTATGCTTTTGTGTTAATGACAGAAAATGAAGTGAATTACTATGTCAATGAAAAGAAAGTGAACGTAGAGGTTCAAGCACACTTAGAAAATAGTGGGGTAACCATTAAGGATTACGATGAAATTGAAACGGATTTATTAAAGCTGCAAAATAAGGTTGTTTTAGCAAATTTAGATACATTGAATTCTAAGTTATATACTGCTTTACAGGGTAATACAATTCTTGATCAAGAATCACCAATTGCGTATCGACGAGCTATTAAAAATGAAGTTGAAATCGAATGCACCAAGAATGCTCATGTCAAGGATGGGGTAGCGGTATTTAAATTTATTCATTGGTTAAAGAATGAAGTGAAGAAAAATGAAGTAACGGAAGTTAGTGCACAAAATAAGTTATACGATTTACGCGGTGAAGGTCAAGACTACATTGAACCATCCTTCACAACTATTTCTGCTTATCAAGCTAATGGAGCTATGATGCATTATTCAGCAACAGAAGAAAATCACGCCAAGTTGGAACCAAAGGGCTTCTTACTAGTGGATTCGGGTGGCACTTATAAAGATGGCACAACGGATATCACCCGTACGATTGCCGTTGGTCCTTTAACAAAGGAAGAAAAGAAGTACTATACCCTAGTTCTAAAAGGTCATTTAGATTTAATGGCGGCTCATTTCTTAAAAGGTACGACAGGGAATAATGTTGATATTTTAGCCCGTCAGCCTTTATGGAAGGAAGATATTGATTACCAATGTGGAACAGGGCATGGTGTGGGTCATGTTCTGGCGGTACATGAAGGTCCGCATCGTATTGGTTGGGGTTTCTCCGGTCTACGTCCACCAGTCCCTTTTGAAGCGGGGATGATTGTAACGGATGAACCGGGTGTTTACTTACCACATGAATTGGGTATTCGTATTGAAAATGAATTATTAGTCGTGAATGGCAACAAGAATTTCTATGGTCAATTTATGCATTTTGAAACATTAACCTATGTGCCTTATGAAGTCGAAGCAATTGAAGTTTCTTTATTAACGGATGAAGAATTGATACAGTTAAATGCTTATCATGCGCAAGTGCGTGCAATTTTAAGTCCTTATCTGAAAGGAGAAGAATTAGCGTACTTAGAGGAAGTAACCAAGGAGCTTGTTCGTTCATGAAGTTTATTTCATGGAATGTGAATGGGCTTAGAGCGGTCATGAAAAAAGGCTTCCATGAGTTTTTTGAAGCAGTGGATGCGGATATATTTGCGCTTCAAGAAACGAAGATGCAAGCCGATCAAATTACCTCGGATATGGAATTTGAGGGCTATTATCGCTACATGAATTCAGCGGAAAGAAAAGGTTATTCAGGAACGATGGTGTATTGTAAGGAAGAGCCACTTTCGGTGCAATACGATATTGATGGTGATTCTTCTAAAGAGGGACGAGTTATTACACTAGAATATCCAGACTATTATTTTGTCACAGCTTATGTGCCGAATTCAAAGGAAGGTCTAGTGCGTTTGGGTTTCCGCTTGGAATGGGAAGATGCTCTAAGGGCACATTTGAAGCAATTAAATGAAAAGAAAGCAGTGGTTTATACTGGTGACTTGAATGTGGCACATGAAGAAATTGATTTAAAAAATCCCCAATCCAATCATAAAAATCCCGGTTTTTCTGATGAAGAGCGGGAAAAGATGAGTGAATTATTGGCTTCGGGTTATGTGGATTCATTCCGCTATTTATACCCGGAAGAAGTGAAGTATTCATGGTGGTCTTATCGAGCGGCGGCTAGAGAAAGAAATGTCGGCTGGAGAATTGATTACTTTATCGTGTCAAAGGATGCGAAGGAAAAAGTCAAGGATTCTTTGATTTATGATCAAGTGATGGGGTCAGATCATTGTCCTGTTGGCTTAGAGCTGGACTTATAAGGAGAGAAGTATGACAGTAAAAGAAAAGGTACAAGCAAATCGACAAGAATTATTGAAGCGATTGGCTACTTTGGTTTCCATTAACTCAGAAATGGGGGAAGCGAGTGTTGACGCTCCTTTTGGATCAGGTCCTAAAAAAGCATTGGAGACGGCATTAAAAATGATGGAGGCTGACGGTTTTGCGGTAAGGAATGTGGATAACTACATTGGTTATGGTGAGATTGGTCAAGGCGATGAAATTATTGGTGTTATTGCTCATTTGGATGTTGTGCCGGCCCATAAAGAGGATGGCTGGAATAGTGATCCATTTGAAATGGTTGAAAAAGATGGAATTGTCTATGGCCGTGGTGTGAGTGATGATAAAGGGGCGGCAGTTGCCTCTATGATCGCCTTGAAAATCATTCAAGAAAGTGGTATTCCTTTGAACAAGCGAATTCGTTTAATTTTAGGAACCAATGAAGAAAACGGTTCGAAATGTTTGGAGCACTATGTAGAAAAATTAGGTTCTGTGGATTATGGCTTTACACCAGATGGTGATTTTCCGGCCATTCATGGTGAAAAGGGGTTGATGAGAGGCTACTATTCTTCTAAGGATAGTCATATTTTGGATATTGTTGGTGGTAGTGCTGAAAATGTGGTAGCTCGTCAATGTATGGTGAAGGTGGAGAAGAATACTTTCTCTAAGAAAGTGCTGGAGGATTTCTTCAATGACCACAATATTAATTTTTCCTTGGAATGTGATGATAAAGCTTGTACATTAGTGGTTGAAGGAGTTGCAGCTCACGCTTCTTTACCACATTTGGGTGTGAATGCGATTAGCTATGCCTTGGTGGGTTTGAAGGAAGCCGGCTATCAAGATTCATTTGTGGAGTTCTATTGCTCACATTTCGGTTTATCAACGGATGGTTCGGGAATGAATGCGAAGTGTGAAGATGAATTTGGTTCTTTAACGATGAACACCGGAGTTATTACTATGAAGGATGGTGTGATTCGTGGTTCGATTGATGCTCGTTTCCCGGTCACAAAGAGTGTGAAGGAAATGTTGAAAATGGTGGCAGATCGTTTGGAGGATGAAGGTGGTCAAGTTGTCTTTGATGCAATGGCGGAGCCTTTATATTTCCCACCGGATGCGCCACTAATTAAAAGCTTAGTTTCAGCTTATCAAGAGGTAACGGGTGATTATGAAGCGAAGCCATTTGTGATTGGCGGCGGTACTTACGCAAAGGAAATTAAAAATACCATTGCGTTTGGTTGTGCTTTTCCCGGTACGGATTATCATATCCATGATGCGAATGAATTCTGCCCGGTGGATGAACTTCTACTACAAACGGAAATCTATATTCGTGGAATTGAAAAATTATTAGAATTATAAAAAAGCGATTTAGGTCGCTTTTTTGATTGTGGTATAATAACGCCATGAAAAAAGCAGCGTTAATCTATGACTTTGATGAAACATTAAGTCGTAAAAATATGTTTGAATTCGATATTTTAGCGGACTTGGGATACAAGGATAGTTCTGTATTCTGGAAAGAAATGATTCAGTTAACTTTGGAAAAGGATATGGATTATGTAGCGGCGTATCTTCTTCTATTAAAGGAAGGCTTTGCGAAGAAAGGGATGCCATTAACCAGAAAAAAGTTGCAACAATACGCCAAAAATATTGTTCTATGTGATGGAGTGGAAACTTGGTTTTCAAGAATAAATGATTTTGGCAAAACGCTTGATTTAGAAGTGGAACACTATATTATTTCTTCGGGTTTAAAAGAGATATTAGAAGCCTTGGATATCGCTAAGTACATTACGAAAATCTATGCTTCATCGTATTTCTATGATGAAAAAAAAGAAGCGTATTGGCCCGGTCAGGTAATCAATTACACGACTAAAACGCAATATGTGTTCCGTATTAATAAACAAATCTTATCGGATACTGTCGCGAATGTGAATAGCTATGTACCGCTTGAAGAAAGACCAATTCCTATTTCACGTATGATGTATATTGGCGATGGTTTTACGGATGTGCCTTGTATGCGTTTGGTTAAAGAGTATAAAGGGAAGTCGATTGTGGTTTATCATCCTAGCCAAAAGGAATCATTAAAAGTAAGTGAAACACTTCTAAAGGAAGGAAGAGCGAATGTGGCAGTACCGGCTAATTATGAAGAAAATAGTCCTTTGGATAAGTATGTGAAGCAGAATTTAAAAGAAATTCGTGAAAAGATAAACTTAAAAGAAAAGGAGAATAAAATATGGATCGAATAAAGAAATATTTAAAAATAGTTCAAGATTATTTCAAATCCATTCATTGGAAGGATCCAATGGTTATTATTCTTTCTTCTTTATTAGTCTTTTTAACACTTGGTTCCGTGATTGGTTCCATTGTTATAAAGAGACAAGCAAGAAATGAATTAAAGAAACCTTTGGTTATCTTAGATGCGACCTATGGCGGCGAACAAAAGGGTTATGAAGGCATTGTTAACGAAGCGGATGTGGCTGAGAAAACCGTTACTGCTTTGGAAAAGAAATTGCTGGTAAATGGCTATCGGGTGAAGCGCACACATCCAGCCGGAACTTTTGTTACTTTGGAAGAAAAACTGAAGCTTATTAAGAATAGTCAGCCGGCCTTGGTTTTAAGTATTCGAGCAGGGCATAGTGATAAGCCGGAAACAGCCGGTGTTCGTTTTTATGCGAATCCAAAACAAAGTGAAACGGATAGCATCGCTTTCGCTTTAAAGAATTCTTTTAGTCGTGGTCATAAAGGTGTTTGGGCAGGTTATCTTTTCTATAAACAAGCAGAAAAGAATACCCAAGTGGCTAACTATGTAGACTTAGGTGGTAAGAAAGAAAAGTTAGAAACATGGGCTATTATGAATGATTCGGATAAGAAAATCATTGTTGCGGAACAGTTTTTTATCACCAATCAAAACGACGTGAAGACATGGCATTCGGATAAAGGCTATGAAGAAATAGCGAAGCTTTATCTAAGCGCTATTCAACAAGTGATTAAGAAGTAGGAGCTATCCTACTTTTTTTGTA
This sequence comes from Bulleidia sp. zg-1013, assembly GCF_019798045.1. NCBI lineage: Bacteria > Bacillati > Bacillota > Erysipelotrichia > Erysipelotrichales > Erysipelotrichaceae > Bulleidia > Bulleidia sp. zg-1013. The sequence continues at coordinate 18,921 of NZ_JAGXEX010000005.1, read as the reverse complement.
TGGAAAATACCTGTTATAATACAACTATGAAATTAAAGAAATGGTATATGCCCATTGTATTAGGGCTGGCGATGAGTTTAAGTGCTTGTCAAGGTGTTACAGTCAAAAGAACGGGAATCAAAGATGGTACGTATGCGGTAAAAGTAGCAGGGTATCGAGGTGATATTGAATTAGAAGTTCTTTTTGAGAAACAAAATTTAAAGAAAATTAAAGTGATTTCTCATTCGGAAACCGATGTGTTAACCAATGAAGCTTTTGATAAAATTCCAAAGAGAATGATTGAAAGTCAATCTTTGAATGTTGATTTATCCACAGGAGCAACGAATACTTCAAAGGCAATTCAAGAGGGTGTGAAGCAAGCTATTCTTCAAGCCGGCGGATTAGAAAAAGAATGGATGGTAGACCGTAAAAGCAAGAATGTCCCAAAACCAGAACAAAAAGAAACGAAAGTTGTTGTTGTGGGAGCTGGTGTTTCCGGTATAGCGGCAACGCTTCGTCTTCGTCAATTGGGTATTCCGGCTGTCTTGGTTGAGAAAGCGAAAGAGGTGGGTGGTTCTATGGCGTATGCCTCAAATGCTTATCAATATGTTTCAGGAACTCATTTAGATCAACAAGAAAAGAAATTATCGAATGCGGAATTGGCTTCCAAGTTACAAAAATTAGGCAAAGGAAATTTAGAAATGATTCAAGACTTCCAAAGTCTTTTACAAGAAACACTGGATTGGCAAAGTGAAGATTTAGGAATGACTTTTGAAGAAAAATATATAGCCGATGATAAGGATAGACGCTTAAGTAGTGTTAAATATGAAAAGAAAAAGAAAGAATTATTATCGCTTTTACGTCGTGAAATTGGTGTATCAAGAGCGGATGTGTACACCGATGCGGCTTTGGTTGACTACTTAAAAGAAGGTCATAAAGTAATAGGTGTGCGGATTAAAAAGGCTAATGGTAAATTGATTGACATCAAAGCAAAGGCGGTTGTCTTAGCAATGGGCAGTCAATTACGTAACACAGATGGTTTAACGCCGGTGGATGCGACACGAGTGTATGGTGGACCAAGCCAAAACCAAGGAGATGGTTTCTTATTAGCCAAGCAAGAGAAATACGAAGTTGTTGTTTCTTTACCATCCAGTATGTTACAAGCAGGCGCAAGTAATCTGAAACAAGCAGTATCGGTGGAAGAGGTTCTTAGAGAATTGAAAAAAGATGAATTTGCGCTAAGCGATAGTAAAGGAAATCTATTGTCACCAGAGAGTTATGAAAAAAATGGTTTATTACCATGGATTAAAAAGCTAGATTATAAAATTGGTTATTTATGGTTAACAAAATCAGGATACGATAAATTACGAGATGAAATCATTAAAACGCATTCTTTATCGGAACAGTATGTGAAAGAAATGAAAGAGAAGGATAGTTTAGTCATTAGTAGTGGAGATAGTGTATCCCTTGTAGCGAAAAAAGCGAATATTGCCTTACCAAAGGGAATTAAACTAACGGGACAGTTGTATTGTATTTGTCTGGAGCCATACCGCATTCAAAGTTTATCGGGTTTAAAGGTCAATCGCGAATTTCATGTCATGAATGGAAAAAAAGCTGTTCCAAATGTGTATGCGATTGGTTCCCTAGTTGGCGGGGTATTTGGTAATTATGAATCCTTAGGGGTTTCTAATGCCTTTAGCTTTGTGTCAGGGAAAGCCGTTGCTGAAAAGTTAGCGAAAGAACTTGAGGGCAAATAAATGGTTCATTTTAGAAAAGTGAGTATCATGAAAATATGAAAAAGATTACTTATTTCCATTTAAAGGATTGCCCTTATTGCAAACAAGCTAACCGTGTTATTGAGGAATTGAAACAGGAAAATCCTCGCTATCAAAATCTTGAGATAGAAATGATTGAAGAGAATGAACATCCGGAAATCATTGAAGCTTATGATTACCATGCGGTTCCTTGTATGTGGATTGGGCAAGAAAAAATCTATGAAGGAAAGTTGTTTGAAAGTTATGAGGCATGTAAAGAGAATGTTCGTCGTGTTTTTGAGGTGGCCTTATAAGAAATCATTGGACGTGGTCTAATGATTTCTTACATAAAAAGCAGAGCTTAATGACCCTTTTGAAACAAATGGTCAACTCTGTTTTTGATTTGACAATATAAGAAAAAAGGATCTTGAGGGGCATTGCCAAGAAAGGTGAATGGTCCTAAAGTTTCTTTTTTAGCTCTTGCCAGACGAGTTACAATCAGATGAGCATCGCTTAGATGGCTACTGATATAGATACCTCCTGGACCTCCAGAGGCTAAGTAAAGATAACGATGACCACCTTGTTGGAACCAAAGGGCTAAACAATGCCCGGCTTGAGTGGTATAGCCGGTTTTAGAACCTTGATAACCGGGTAGCCGTAAGCCGGTTTTTTGTATATTTCGATAAAGAGTGTGGTATAAAGTAATGCCGACCTTGGATTTGTAAGTCATGGCAGAAAAATATTTTTGAAAGTTTGCATTTTTAAGAGCCACTTTTAAGAAAATACTTAAATCCTTCAAGGTGGTGTAGTGATTTGGACTATGTAAGCCGGTCACATTATCAAAATGGCTGTGATTCATACCAAGCTTTTTAGCAGTGGAATTCATCTCTTTTACAAAGGCATTACTATTATGAAATAAAGCATGTGCCAAAGTAACAGAACAGTCAGCCCCTGATGGTAAGGCGATACCATACAACAAGTCTTCATAAGTAATGGGAGTGTTCACGGGGTATTTTGAAGTAGCGGCTCCTTGCGAACTTAATTTATTTAATAGCTTTGGTGAAATAACGGCTGTTTTTTGATTATCTTGAATATGATTTAAAGCCACATAGACCACCATCATTTTAGTCAAAGAGGCAGGATAGATTTTCTCACTTTCCTTTTTCTTTTCCAGAATTTCGTCATTATTTAAATCCATTAAAAGGTAATGACTGCTTTGAGTACCATGAAATAGACCAATTTTTTTAGGGTGGGAGACAAGAGAAAAGGATAGAATGGTGGATAGGCTTAGTTTCAATAAGGTTTCAAACATGAGTCCATTTTAACAGAAAAGTAGAACAATAGGTCTAAGATTTTTGTGATATGATTTCACTATGGAAGGAAGGATATATGAATCATTTTAAGAAAATCATTGTAACGTCCTTATTAGCGTTATCCTCAGTTGCTTGTACTGTTTCCAAGCTGGAAGTTCAAAAAGAAAATGTGAAGGTTGTGAGTTTAAAAGGGCCAACTTCCATGGGACTTGTGAAATTCATGAAGGATAGTGAGCAAGAGAAAAAATACCAATTTAAGATAGCGTCTTCAGTGGATGAGGTAACACCTTTAATTGCGAAAGGGGAAGTAGATATTGCGACTGTACCAGCTAATTTATCTTCGGTTCTTTATAACAACACAAAGAAATCGGTCAAAGTGTTAGGAATCAATACCTTAGGTGTTTTATATCTAGTAGAAACCGGAAATCAGTTGAAACAACTTTCGGATTTAAAGGGGAAGACTATTTATGCAAGTGGAAAGGGAGCAACCCCGGAGTACAGTTTGCGTTATCTTTTAGAAAAGAATGGTATTCGAGATGTTCGTATTGAGTGGAAGAGTGAACATACGGAAGTGGTACAAGCTTTAGCGAGGGATCCAAAGGGAATAGCCTTATTACCAGAACCATTTGTGAGCGTAGCCGGTACGAAGAATCCAAAAATTCATGTCGCTTTGGATTTAAATAAGGAATGGGAAAAGATAACAGGTAGTCCTTTGGTAACAGGAGTTGTGATTGCTCGTAAGGAATTTGTGGAAAAATATCCTGATACTGTGAAGGATTTCTTGATGAAGTATGAAAAATCCGTTTCGTTTGTGAACAGCCATGGGGAGGAAGCGGCCAAGCTTATTGGTCAATACGACATTGTAAAAGAATCAATTGCGAAGAAGGCTTTGCTGAATTGTCCTATTACACTTGTGCAAGGCAATGCGTTAAAGACACAATTAACGAGCTATCTGGATATTTTAAATCGTCAAAATCCAAAAGCAATTGGTGGTGCTTTGCCGGGAGATGATTTCTATTATGGGGCACAAAAGTAAGAAGAAATGGAAATGGTGGGCTATTCTATTTTGGCTATTGCTATGGGAAATAGGGGCTCGTTTACTCAATCAGGAGATACTGTTGGTATCTCCTTTTGTGGTGGCACAAAAGCTATTCTTTTTATTGCAAGATGGTCGTAGTTGGTTGCTCATTGGTCTATCCTTGCTTCGAGTGATGCTTGGGTTTTTATTGGCTATGTTTTTAGGCATTTTATGCGCTTATTTTTCGCATCAATGGACTTGGTTTCAGCAATTAGCGGCACCTATCTTTTACACTATGAAATCTATTCCCGTTGCCAGTTTTGTGATATTAGTGTTGATATGGGTTAGAGCCGGTGAATTAGCCTTTGTGATTTCCTTTTTAATGGGATTACCGATTTTCTATGACCAGCTTTTAAAAGCGCTGGAAAAGCAAGATGTGTTCTTAGAAGAAATGAGCGTTTTTTTTCATATTTCAAAAAAGAAGAAATTCCGTTACATCACCCTAGCACAAATCTTGCCATATTTTGAGACGGCTTGTTCATTATCCATTGGTTTTTGTTGGAAAGCAGGTATTGCGGCTGAAGTCATTGGCTTACCGAATTTAGCGATTGGTAGTGAATTACATGAAGCGAAGGTTTTTTTAGACACAACTTCTTTATTTGCTTGGACGTTATTGATTATTATTTTAAGTAGTGCTATGGAATACCTTGTTCAAAAAGCTGTTCTTCAAGTGGTTTGGGAGGTTTTACGATGAAGATAAAGAAGTTATCGAAAGCTTATGGTGACCACGTGGTTTTTCATTCCTTTGATTATGAGTTTCAAAAGGGAAGTCTTTATTGGATTAAAGGGAAAAACGGTTGTGGGAAGACAACTTTATTAAGAATATTAGCCGGTTTAGAAACCTATCAAGGGGAAATCGAACAAGTACAACATAAAACCATGGTTTTTCAAGAAGATTGTTTGGTAATGAACGTATCTGTCTTTGTGAATTTATGGATGGTGATGCATGAGCCAAGAGAAAAAGCTCGAATCATCATTGAGAAAGAATTAAGCCAACTTGGTTTAGAGGCATGGATTGATGAGCCCATCGCAAAGCTATCGGGAGGGATGCGAAGAAGAGTAGCGATTATTAGAGCTTTCTTAGTTCCTTATGATTTGGTTTTATTGGATGAACCATTAAGAAGCTTAGATGAAGAATCGAAGTATGTCACTTTTCAGTACATAGTAGATAAGTGCCAAGGAAAGTTGACACTTTGGGCAAGTCATGAAAACTTTAATCAACCAAATGGTTCTTTTAGTCTGGACCTATCTAATGCTATGATAAAGATGTAACTTACTGTTTTTAGAGGAGGAAAACAATGAGTCAATACCAAAATTTAGACAAACGTGTGCCCATTGCCTTGGATAATATTTCTTTAGTTCAAGATTTGGACAAATGTAAGAATTGTACTTTATGTCGAAGAGCATGTGCTAACGATGCTGGTGTTATGGATTACTACGATTTAACAACGAATGGGGATAAGCCAATTTGTATCAACTGTGGGCAATGTGCGGTGGCTTGTCCATTTGATTGCATTAATGAACGCTCTGAGCTTGCGGAAGTAAAGAACGCTATTGCGGATCCGAAGAAAGTGGTTGTCTTTCAAACAGCACCTGCAGTTCGTGTTGGTGTGGGTGAAGAATTTGGCATGGAATATGGTTCTTTCGTGGAAGGAAAGGTCGTTACAGCGCTTCGCCGATTGGGGGCGGATTATGTCTTAGACACCAACTTTGGGGCGGACATGACCATTATGGAAGAAGCTTCGGAGTTGATTGACCGTCTAACCGGTGGTGATAAGGCTTTACCTCAATTTACTAGTTGTTGTCCGGCGTGGGTGAAGTTTGCGGAAACATTTTATCCAGAATTGATTCCTCATTTATCTTCAGCAAAAAGTCCTATTTTAATGGAGGCGGCCGCTCAAAAGACTTATTTTGCGGAAAAGCACCAAATCAATCCAAGTCAAATGGTAACGGTTTGTGTGACCCCATGTACGGCTAAGAAAGCGGAAATTCGTCGCCCGGAAATGAATGGTTCAGCACATTATTGGAATATCGATCCATTAAGAGATGGTGATTTATGTATTACAGTGCGTGAATTGGCGAAGTGGATTCGCGAAGAGGAAATGGATTTCGTAAATTTAGAAGAAGGTAAGTTTGATCATTTAATGGGAGAAGCCTCCGGTGGTGGTATTATCTTTGGTAACACAGGTGGTGTTATGGAAGCGGCTATGCGTTCGGCTTATAAGTTTATGACTAATGAAAATGCCCCTTTAACACTAATCCCATTTGAAGAAATTCGTGGTTTAAAAGGGGTAAAGGAAGCGGATGTACAAATTGGTGATTGTACATTACACGTAGCAGCGATTTCAGGAACAGGAAACTTTCGTAAATTTTACTTGGAAATGAAAGAATCAGGTAAGCATTACGACTTTATTGAGGTGATGGCTTGTCCCGGTGGTTGTATTGGCGGTGGCGGTATGCCAAGAGTGAAGATGCCAAAGGTGATGGCTGCGAAACAAGCACGAATTGATTCTTTATACAAGCGAGATGGGGAAGTGGTGATTAAAGCAGCACAAGATAACCCGGAAATCCAAAAGATTTACGATGAATTCTTTACAGCACCAATGAGTGAAAAAGCGCATCATTTATTACATACAGAAAGTTATGTGGATCGTTCAAGTGATTTAGGACCGAATGGAGCTTGTACACCTGAAACCTGTCCAACCTCTGTCGCTAACCTGAAGAAACAAGCTTTAGAAGCAAAAAAATAGGTTTATGCGAAAAAGATTGAATAAAGAAGATTGGTCAACGATACCAGTGATTTTCAAACATTAAGAAATGAGGATATTGAAGAAATTTTTCAGTAGTATGAAGAAAGGGAAGAGGATTTAAATCATTATGAGCAATCCGGTTTAGCTTTGCTTGAAAAGCTAAAAAGGAAATTCTTTAAAAATAGGAGAGTGTATGAAACTAGGAATCATTGGAGCAATGGATGTGGAGGTTCAAGCCATCTTACAAAATTGTGTTTCTTTGCGAGAGTATGAAATAGGTCACTTTAAGATTTACACAGGTAAGATTGGCAATCAAGAAGTCGTGGTTATGAAGTGTGGTATTGGTAAAGTAAATGCGGCGATTGGTACCCAAATCATGCTGGATCGTTTTGCGGTGGATGCGGTATTGAATACAGGTATTGCCGGTGGTATTCATCCTGACTTAAAGGTGGGCGACATGGTTGTCAGTTCAAAAGTAGCTCATCATGATGTGAATGTAACAAACTTTGGTTATAAACAAGGTCAGCTTCCCCAACTTCCCTTATGGTTTGAAGCGGATAGAGCACTCATTCATTTGGTACAAAAGGTTAAGAGTTTACGCCTTGGACCAATTGTTTCGGGGGATCAATTCATTTGCGAAAATGAGGTAAAAAAATCTTTATGGGAACGATTTGAACCATTATGTACAGAAATGGAAGGGGCTTCGATTGCCCAAACTTGTTACTTAAATAAAGTTCCATTTGTGATTGTTAGAGCCATTTCAGATCAAGCGGATGCACAGGGTTCAATCATCTATGAACAATTTGAAGAGCAAGTAGCGAAAGAATGTGCTGAACTTGTTTTAAAGATAGCTAGTCAATTAGGAGGGCAGAATGTCTTACAATAAAGCGTATTTCCAAGAGGCCTTGGATTTCATCCATTCCAAAACCGATATGGTGCCGGAGATGGCTTTGATTTTAGGCTCCGGTTTAGCAACTTTGGTAACACAATTAGAAAATACAGTCACAATTTCGTATAAGGATATTCCCGGTTTTTTACAAACAACCAATCCGGCGCATAAGGGAGAGTTGATTTTTGGGCTATTAAACGGCAAAAAAGTGGTCTGTATGGTCGGGCGTTTTCATTCTTATGAAGGTTTTTCTTTTCCTGAATTGGTTATTCCCGTGCGTCTATTGAAGCTATTGGGAATTCATACTCTGATTACGACTAATGCGGCAGGGGCAGTGAACTTGGACTATAAACCGGGGGATGTGATGATGATTAAGGATCATTTGTTCTTTGGTATTGAAAGTCCGATGAAGGGCTTGAATGAAGAAGAGTTTGGACCTCGTTTCTATGATGTTTCAAAATTGTATACACCTGAATTGAGAGAGAAAGCGAAGGAAGTGGCGAGCCATTCAAATTTGACTTTCCATGAAGGAAATTATTTCTTTATGCAAGGGCCTCATTTTGAGACGCCGGCAGAAATTAGAGCCATTCGTATTTTAGGTGGGGATACGGTTGGTATGTCTACAGTAACGGAAACATTAACTGCCGGGCATTGTGGTTTAAAGGTATTGAGTTTCTCGGTTTGTACGAATATGGCAGCCGGTATTTTAGGCCAACCTTTATCGGATGAAGAAGTTAATGAGGTAGGAAAAAAGATAGCGAAAGATTTTGCGGCTTATATGCGTGAGTTAGTGGGTGAATTGTAAAATCCACTTTTTTGTGGTTTGGCTGATAAATTGGTAATGATAGAATAGAGTTATGTGGAAAGAAGTGGATTTAATTCTTATTGGAACTTTCATTTGTCTATCAATTTCCAGTTTTTTCTTATTGGTAGCGTTGGTGAAAATCATTTTGCAACCAAGGAAAAGAAAATGGAAACGGGAATTTCGGCAGTGTTTTTTAGTGACAGTATTATTCACTTCTTTTTTAGTGTCACAATATTGGCCCGGAAAAATTGAAACGGTGGAAACAGCACCAATCATTTCAATACCAAAATATGAGGGAAAAGCTGTGGTGGAGGTAAACCATAATATTCCTTATTTTTCAAAGGCAGATTTACGGCAAAAACCCTTTGAAGTCTATCAGCCTTTAGATGTACTCGGTAGAGCGAGAATGGGCTATGCGCTATTAGGACCTGAAACGTTACCAAAAGCGGAAAGGGAGTCTATTGGTATGGTGAAGCCAAGTGGTTGGCGAATTTCTAAATATGATTTTATTGATGGTAAGTATTTGTATAATCGTTGTCATTTGATTGCTTATGAATTAAGTGGGCAAAATGCGAATGAGTTGAATTTGATTACGGGTACAAGGCAGTTAAATGTGGAAGGGATGTTGCCATATGAGAATAAGGTGACAGCATACATTCGTAAAACGGGTCATCATGTGTTGTATCGAGTACGCCCTTTATATGAGGGAAATGAATTGGTGGCAAGGGGTGTTTTAATGGAGGCTCGTTCGATTGAAGATGGTGGCATGGGCATTCATTTTTGTGTGTTCTGTTTCAATATACAAAAAGGTGTTCGGATTGATTATCAAACGGGGAAAAATGGCTTAAATAGAAGCTTTGCTTAAGATAAAAAATACTTTATAATGAAAAATAGTAAAGGGAGGTTTAAACTCATGAAATTGAATAAATTGATGGTTATGGCGGCATCGCTTGTTTTATTGGCAGGATGTAGCTCTAAAAAGGCTGTTTACAAGGCTGGTACTTATGAAGGTAAGGCAGTTGGTCGTAATGGCGATGTGGTTGTTTCAGTAACGGTATCTGACACAGCTATTACAAAGGTTGAGTTGAAGGAACATAAGGAAACAGCCGGTCTTTCTGATGCGGCTATCAAGGATATTCCAGAAGCTATTGTTAAGAAGAATTCAACTGAAGTGGATGGTGCTTCCGGTGCCACAATCACTTCAAATGCGATTAAGGAAGCTGTTAAAGCTGCTTTGGCTAAAGCAAAAGCTAAGTAAACATAGTGCAAAAACTATGTTTTTTAATACTTAAAGTTCTTGTTTGAAATAATTTAGTTTGTTTAAAATTGAGGTTTCTTTCACAGTTTGAAAAACTGATTTCACTACTATATATAATTAACTAGTGCCGAAGTCTTAAAAGTTGATATAGTGTTTGATAAAAAATGAAAGAATTATTAAGAAAATAATATTAAATAAAGAGCTATAATACTTGATTTTCTTCCTTCAACAAGCCATGATTCTAAATAAAAGCTATTCATTTTTACAAAAAACATACATTAAAAAGTAGATAAGGGATAAAAAATAGGCTATATCTATTGAAATTGGTACAAAAAGTTGGGTAAAATGGACGTAGATTAAGGAGGCCAATAAATTATGGCAGAACAAGTAACCAAGAAAACTTTAGCTGAAGGAATTGCAGCTGAATATGAAGTATCTAAGAAAGACGCAAACGAATTAGTCAATTTTGTATTTGATCAAATCACAACAGCTATCAAGAAAGGTGAAGAAGTTTCTATCAACGGTTTTGGTAAGTTTGTTGTTGTTGAGAAAGCGGCTCGTGAAGGCTTAAACCCAGCTACTGGTGAAAAGATTAAGATTAAAGCTTCTAAGGCTCCTAAGTTCAAGGCATCTAAGACTTTGAAAGACTTAGTAAACAACAAATAAGTTTAGTAGAACTCCTGCGGGAGTTTTTTTGTTGGCAGAATGAATATATGCTAAAGTATGTATAGTTTTAGGGAATAAGGAGTTTATATGCAAACAAAATCAGAAACATTACGTTTTATTGTATTGACTTTTTTTGTAGCCATTGAATTACTATTGGCTTTAACTCCACTTGGTTATTTAAATGTAGGAGTTATTTCCATCACTTTAATGCACTTACCTGTTATTTTAGCGGGCGTATTTATGGGCAAGAAAGAAGGAGCAACCATTGGTTTCGTGTTTGGTTTAGCCAGTTTTCTAAGAGCTACTTTTGCGCCAAACTTAACGAGCTTTTGTTTCACACCATTTTATTCCATAGGTCAGATTCAAGGTAATTTTTATAGTTTACTAATTTGTTTTGGACCAAGAATTTTCTTGGGTTGGTTAGCTGGCTTCTTAAATGATTTAGGAAAAGAGCGTTTTCCTGAATTGCCTTGGATGATGGTTTTATCTATTATTTGCACCTTTATGCACAGCATCAGTGTTATGAGTTTAATTTGGTTATTCTTCGGTACTGCTTTTGCGAGTGTTGTGGGTGTTAGTGTTGGCGCTGTAATCGTATCTGTTCTTGTTAGTAATGGACTATTAGAAATGGTAGTGGCCGGTATTATCATTCCTTTTGTCTATCATGCTTTAAAACCAATTCGCGAAAAAATGAATATTTAAAAAAGGCAGAAGCCTTTAGTTTTCAATATAAACACGTTTCATGATAACGGGATGTGTTGGTTTATCTTGGAAACCGGTTGGTGTCATTGCAATTTCATCCACAACGTCCATACCATCCACCACCTTACCAAAAGCGGCGTAATTTCCATCTAGGTATGGAGCATCAGCGTGCATGATAAAGAATTGTGAACTAGCAGAGTTTGGATTTTGCGCACGAGCCATGGAGATAACCCCACGCTTATGAGCCAATGGATTTTGAATACCATTGCTGGTAAATTCACCAATAATATTCTCATCAGAACCACCCATACCATTACCAAGCGGATCGCCACCTTGAATCATAAAACCGGGGATAATGCGATGAAAGCCTAAACCATCATAGAAACCTTTCTTAACTAGGTTTTCAAAGTTTTCTACTGTCTTAGGGGCAGCACTTGAATCCAATTCAATTTTAATTAGACCACCATTATCCATTTCAATAACAATCATTTTCATTTCTCCTTTTGACTATCATTATACACAATTCTCAAAATTGCAATGCACATATGATAATGATAAAATACATAAGATATTGAGGTGAGTGGTATGGCTTTTATTTGGAATGTTTTTAAAGCTGTTTTATATGGAATTATGCAGGGTATTACGGAATGGTTACCTATTAGTTCAACTGGTCATTTAATTTTAATGGAAAATTTCTTACCATTAAATGTTTACGCAGATCCAGCTATGAATATAGCTTTTTGGAATTTATTCAAAGTGGTCATTCAATTTGGCAGTATCTTAGCGGTTATTTTGTTGTATTGGAAAAAATTAACCTATCCAAAAAAGGCGAGTCCAGAAAAGAAAAAGAGAACACAACGTCTATGGTTATTAGTTATGATTGCTTCTATTCCATTGGTGCTTGGGGTTGTGCTTGATCATTTAGTTGATACGGTGTTGAGTAGTTCCTATGTGATTGCGACTACATTAGTTATATATGGTATTCTCTTTATCTGGATGGAACATCGTGAACATGATGTGATGATTGACCGTATTGGTTATATTATGCCCAAAGATGCCCTTTCGGTGGGTTTATTCCAATTACTGGCGGTTGTACCCGGTACCAGTCGTTCTGGGGCAACCATCTTTGGGGCAACATGGATGGGCTTTGACCGTAAGACAGCTACGGAATTTAGTTTCTTTATGGCTATTCCGGCGATGTTTGGAGCTTCTTTATTAAAGATGGTTAAAGCGAAAATTGCTTTTAGCTGGAGTGCAATATTTGTCTTGTTGATTGGTGTTGTTGTTAGCTTTTTAGTTTCAATTGTTGCGATTCAACATTTATTAAAATACATTCGCAAGCATGATTTTACCATCTTTGGTATCTATCGCATTATTTTGGGTGTGATTGTGCTTGTCTTTAGTTTGATTGGATTTATTCATTAAGCATCGGAGAGGATGCTTTTTTAATTCTTTGGTATAGTGGTGTCAGAGGTGATTATAGAATGAAAAAATGGTTTATTTTTGTATTATTGTTTGGTGTGTTTCTAAGTGGTTGTGCCACAACCATAAATAATAATAACCATACCGGTTATACATCCATTTCACAAGAAAAAGCAATTGAAATGATGAAGACTTTGAAAGATTACCAAATCGTTGATGTACGTCGAGAAGATGAATTTAAAGAAGGTCATATTGAAGGAGCGGTTTTAATTCCAAATGAAAGCATCCAAAATGAAGCACCAAAGGAATTAAGTCGAAAGGATCAAACCATTTTTGTATATTGTCGAAGTGGAAATAGAAGCCGTCAAGCTGCGAAAAAGTTAGCTGCTTTAGGTTATACAAAAGTTTATGAAATGGGTGGAATTGGAACTTGGCCGGGGAAAATTGTTCGTTAATTGGAAAAAAAGATTTGACAAAAGAAAATTAACCAGTACAATTCTACATATACAGCGATGAAGAGAAGAGTAGCTGGAAGCTAATTGTCTTAGAGAGTCCCGGCAGCTGAAAAGGGAACAAGGAATGTCTAGTGAATATGGTCTTGGAGCTTTGTTGCCGATAGTTAGGCATCAACGGGATGTCCCGTTATAGACAAGGGGTATGTTGGTACTCTATGAGGTATATATTGTGAGATATATACGAATTAAGGTGGTAACACGTGATGATACATCTCGTCCTTATTGTTAGGGCGGGATTTTTTGTATGGATAGAAAGGAAAGATAGAAATGATTGAAATTAAAAATGTCAGTAAAACATTTGCAACTAAATCCGATAGTATCCACGCTGTTGAAGATGTTACTTTAAACATTCAAGAGGGAGAAATATTTGGTATCATTGGCTATTCAGGAGCTGGTAAAAGTACACTAGTTCGTTTAATCAATCAGCTTGAGAAACAAACTTCCGGTGAAATTTGGATTGATGGTGTGAATATTGGCGAACTAAATAAAAAAGATTTAAACAAACAACGTCAAAGCATTGGTATGATTTTTCAGCACTTTAATCTTCTTTGGAGCAGAACAGTACAAAAGAATATTGAACTTCCCTTAGAACTGGCCGGTATGGATAAAGAAGAAAGAAAGAAAAAAGTGAAAGAACTGATTGAACTTGTTGGTCTAAGTGGTCGGGAAAATTTTTATCCAAGTGAATTATCCGGTGGTCAGAAACAGAGGGTAGGTATCGCCAGAGCCTTAGCCAATCGACCTAAAATTCTTCTTTGTGATGAAGCCACTTCCGCTTTGGATCCCGAAACAACAGAACAGATTTTATCTTTACTAAGAGAAATTAATCAAAAGCTTCATTTAACGATTGTGATGATCACTCATCAAATGGAAGTAGTCCAAAAGGTTTGTCACAGAATGGCTGTAATGGAAGAAGGTAAAATTGTGGAACTGGGTTTGGTAGAAGATTTATTTTCTCGTCCGAAACACGCAGTCACACGAAAGTTTGTTCAGAATATTGAAGCTGATCAATCGATTGAAGATTTAGCAAAAAGCTTAAAAAGTCGTTATCCAGATGGGCAATTATTACGAGTATCTTTCACCGGTAATAATGCGGATCAGCCAATTATTATTCATGCGGCTAGAAAAGTCCTATTTGATGTTTCTATCGTAGAATCGAATATTTCTCAATCCGCTAGTGGACCGATGGGTGTTACTTATATTCATCTGAGTAAGGGAAATAAAGAAGACTACGAAAAATTTGTGAAAACATTGGTGGAAAGCAATGTGGGAGTGGAGGTGCTATCATGATGACAACAACGGTGAATATAGAACAGCTTCAAACGGCTGTTAGGGAAACATTATATATGACCTTTTTCTCGTTAACCATGGCAGTTATTTTAGGTTTAGTGATTGGAATACTTCTTTACTGTACGCAAAGCGATGGACTCTTTCCAAATCGGATGATGAACCGATTCGTCGATGCAATTGTGAATATTCTTCGAGCAATCCCATTTATTATCTTATTGATATTGGTCATTCCATTAACGAAGCTATTGGTGGGTAGTATGCTAGGAGCTAAGGCGGCTCTTCCATCTTTGATATTAGCTTCAGCACCCTTCTTTGCTCGAATGTGCGTCATCGCCTTTCAAGAAGTGGATAAGGGAACAATTGAAGCAAGTAAAGCTATGGGAGCAACCAACTGGCAAATTATCACAAAAGTTTTACTGCCAGAATCCTTACCAGCCATTGTTTCAGGAATAACCGTTACCGGTATTTCTTTAATTTCTTATACTGCCATGGCGGGGGCAATTGGAGCAGGGGGTCTTGGAAGCCTTGCGTACTTATATGGATTTGCAAGAAGAAATGGGTCTGTCTTATACACATCAACAGCTATTATTATTGTGATTGTCCTTGCGATACAATGGCTGGGTGATTTTATTGTAAAACGTATTGATAAACGATAAAGGAGAGAATGATTTTGAAAAAGTTTATTAAAGTAGCTGCTATTTCTGTATTAGCATTGGGCTTAGTGGCTTGTGGTAACAACGCAAAGAAAACCACGGAAAAAAATGAAAAACTAAAAGTAATCGCTACTGCGAATCCACATGGTGAGATTTTAGAAAAGGCGAAAGCGATTTTAAAAGAGAAATATGGAATTGAATTAGATGTTTCAATTACCGATGACTATTACATTCCCAATGAAGCGGTGTCTAGTAGTAATGCGGATGCGAACTTCTTCCAACACGTTCCTTTCTTTGATAATGAAAAGAAAACGAATGGCTATAAGATTGCAAATGTTGGTGGGGTGCATATCGAACCATTTGGTCTTTATTCGAAGACAATTAAGAAGGTCAGTGATGTGAAGGATGGTGCAACGGTGATTGTATCGAATTCCGTAGCCGACAATGGTCGTATTTTAGCGATTTTAAACAGTGCCGGTTTAGTGAAATTGCCAGAAAATGCGAATGTTCTAACAACAACAATTGCGGATATTAAGAATGATACAAGCAATCCGAAGCATTTGAAGTTTAAAGAAGTAAAACCGGAATTATTAGCAACTGCTTATGCGAATGGTGAAGGAGATTTAGTGGCTATCAATGGTAATTATGCAATTTCTTCCGGTTTAAATCCTGGCAAAGATGCTTTAATTTTAGAAAAAGCCGATGCGAAGAATCCTTATGTGAATATCATTGCTTGTCAAGAAGGTCATGAAAACGATAAGAAGATTAAGGCTTTAGTAGAGGTTTTACAATCAAAAGAAATGAAGGATTTTATCAAGTCGAAGTGGTCAGATGGTTCGGTTATTCCAACGGAATAGAAATTCATTGAAAAGAGGGTGAAGAACCTTCTTTTTTTTGTTATATTAGTTCTATTAAAGAGGAAAATAGGATGGCAGATAAGATTATTGTTTTGGATTTTGGCAGTCAGTACAATCAGTTGATTTCCCGTCGTGTTCGTGAATTTGGGGTGTATTCAGAATTGCACCCAGGAGATATGCGATTAAGCGATATTTTAGCAATGGAAGATGTGAAAGGGATTATTTTCTCGGGTGGTCCTAATTCGGTGTATGAAGATGGTTCTTTGAAGTGTGATCCAGCTATTTTTACATCTGGTCTTCCTATTTTGGGAATTTGTTATGGAATGCAGATGATACACCAAATGTTAGGTGGGGAAGTAAAAGGTTCTGATAAAAAGGAGTATGGTCGAACAGAGGTTATCTTTGATACAAATAATGCTTTATTAAAGGGTTTGCCTGAAAAACAAACAGTTTGGATGAGCCATGGTGACCAGGTGGTTAAATTGGCTGATGGTTTTGTGGGTATGGGACAAAGTACCACTTGCCCCTCAGTTGCTTCAATGAATGAAGAAAGAAAGATTTATACACTTCAATTTCATCCTGAAGTTCGTCATAGTGAATATGGCTTGGATATACTGAAAAACTTTGTGTTTGGTGTATGTGAAGTGAAAGCGAATTGGTCGATGAAGAACTTTATTGCACAACAGATAGATGAAATTCGTGCTAAAGTTGGCAAAGATAAGGTGTTATTGGCTTTGTCTGGTGGTGTGGATTCTTCGGTTGTGGCAGCTTTATTGCATAAGGCGATCGGTGATCAGCTTTATTGTATGTTTATTGATCATGGCTTATTACGTAAGAAAGAGGCGGACTCAGTCATGGAAACCTTCGTAAAGAATATGAGTATTCATCTGACAAAGGTGGATGCTTCTAAGCGTTTCATGAATAAGTTAAAAGGTGTATCGGATCCAGAACAAAAGCGTAAGATTATTGGCAATGAGTTTGTGTATACATTTCAAGATGAGGTACAAAAGTTACTAAAGGGTGTGGATATTCATTGGTTGGCACAAGGGACTTTGTATACGGATGTGATTGAGTCAGGCACAAAGACGGCACAAACGATTAAGTCACATCATAATGTGGGTGGTTTGCCAGAAGATTTGAATTTCCAATTGATTGAACCCTTGAATAAATTATTCAAGGATGAGGTGCGTGCTTTGGGAACAGAACTTGGTTTACCGGAGGAAATGGTGTGGAGACAACCGTTTCCAGGACCCGGCTTGGGAATTCGTGTGCTGGGCGAAATTAGTGAAGAGAAGTTGGAAATTGTGCGTGATTCGGATTTGATTCTTCGGGAAGAGATTCAAAAGGCTGGTCTACAAAGAGATATTTGGCAGTATTTTACTTGTTTGCCAAATATTCGATCGGTTGGTGTCATGGGGGATCAGAGGACGTATGATTATACGGTTGTTATTCGCGCTGTAACTTCGATTGATGGTATGACAGCGGATTGGGCGCGTATTCCTTATGATGTTCTTGATCGTATTTCAACACGTATTGTGAACGAAGTGAAGCATGTAAATCGAGTGGCCTTAGATATTACATCTAAACCTCCGGGGACAATAGAGTGGGAATGACAGAATCGAAAATGTTACTGTCGCGAAACCGTTGAAAACATCGGGTTTTAGCGATATGCAAAAACAAAAAACTCTTGAGTGATGCTATTTTGATACTAAAAACCTGAAAAAACAGGTCTGAAAAGGAGTTGTTGAATTTAGTAAGTTTCACGAGTGATACTTATTGACCGAAGGGCAATAAGGTAGGTAAAAGTTTATAAAAGCCTTCCATCGTTTTGATGTGACCCCCCAAAGTTAGACTTTTTTAGCGTAGCAGTTTATATGGCTGCCACGCATTTTTATGCAGCTAAGAGACTTTGCCTGTATTGTACAGGACTCATCCATCCCAGTTTTTCTTTAATTCTTTGTTCGTTGTAATACTTAATGTATCGTACAATTTCTGACTTTAATTCTTCATAGCTATAGTAAACAACGCCATAATAGATTTCTTGCTTAAGCAGACCAAAGAAGTTTTCCATAACAGAGTTGTCATGACAGTTTCCTTTGCGTGACATACTTTGAAAGATTCTATTTTCCTTAAGGCGATGAGAGTATGCCTTCATCTGATATGCCCGGCCTTGATCAGAGTGGAATGTTCTTCGATATTGGCAATCGGATGTTATTGCAATAGCCTGTTCCAATGCATTCATGACGTTCTTGGCTGAAGGACATTTATCAATCCCATAACTTAGGATTTCGCCATTACACATATCCATAAATGAATCCAGGTAAAGCTTATGCATTGTCATACGTCCCTTAGAATCTATTTCATAGTACTTAAACTCCGTAGTATCTGTTGTAATCTTCTGATGAGGGATATATGTGTTAAATCGTCTCCTTATGCGATTAGGAGCAACCGTTCCAACTTTACCTTTGTACGAACTGTATTTACGGCTTTTTCGAGTGAAAGAAGTAACCTGTAAACCAAGCTTCTGCATTATACGTTGTACTTTCTTTTTGTTTACACAGTAGCCTTGATTTCTTAATTCTCCAACCACTCGACGATAACCATAATCCTTGTGAGTCTCTCTGATTTCAAGAATCTTCTCTTCGATTTCTTTGTCAGGGTTTTCCCTATTGAATCTTTTCTGCCGGTACATATATGTTGCTTTAGGCATACCTGTATAAGAGAGAAGGTCTGTTAGTTTGAATTCTCCTCGGAGGCTGTTGATGACGAGTGCCGTTCTCTCATTTTTGTTTCGTCCTCTAAACGCAGCCTCCTCAGTTCTTTTAAAAAGGCATTCTCAATTCTTAGTTTAAGAAGTTCATCCTCTAATTCTTTGACATGTTCTGCACTTGTATCAACTATTCTTTCTTCCGCTTCCTGAGCTTTAATATCTATCTTAGATTTATCCAATGTTTTCTTTCGACCTTTCTTGCGAGATTTCAAAGCATCAG
>NZ_JAGXEX010000004.1:0-108976 GCF_019798045.1 Bulleidia sp. zg-1013 | reverse complement strand
GGAGGAATTTTAATGAAGATATATCCATATTTTTTGATAGGAATAAAGCAGACATGGGACAATAATCTCTTTAAAATTGTGCTATTTACAGTTGGAACTGTCCTTCTTGTATCGTTGATACGCAAGCTTGTGATGGTCAGCAAGAGTGGCGGAAAATTTTCAGAGCCTATGCATATCGCCAATGGAAATTTATATATTCATAGCGGTATTGTTCCGGGGAACCGAGTGATTCCTTTGAAGGAGCTCGAAGCGGTTGATATACACTTTGTGCGCGAAAGGCATCTAAATGGTCACAGATATTTTATAGAGTTTGTGAGAAAAAAGGGAGAAACAAGGGTATCATTATTGGAAAGGATAAGGGTACTGAAGAGAGACTGTCTCAGATTAAGAAGCAGCTGAAGAAGAACAGAGTGAAGGTTCACGAGATAAAGTAAGTGAAGGAAAATAGGTTAATGATAGTGGAAACTAAGAAAAAATCGGTTCCTTGGAAAGAAGGGAAAGTCATATCGGTGTACCTTCGAGATGGGAGATACATATTGGCGCAGATGGTAAAATCGCCATACATGGTTTTCTTTAACCTTTTTAGCGAGGATAACTCGTGGGAAGGTGTGACTTTGTCAACTGATAAGGTGCTGTTCTGTCATGCGGTTACGCGTCAGTGGAAAGCGCACAGTCCCATCGAGCGCATTAAAGGTGTAGAGTCGCTTTCTGACTACGAGCTTCCAACCAGATGGATTCATACAGAAGGGCTCGGTCACAGAAGTCGAGAAATTATCGTTGATGGAGTAAAGCGAAGTGTGGTAATTCTCGGTACACGACTAGCATTGGTTGAAAGAGATATGATAGATAATAGCAAGAACAATGCACCGTGCGGACTCTATCATACGATGGTTAAGTCTGATTTAAAAGAAGCAGATTGGCCGATGGTGGAAAATATAGAAACAATGTCAGTCGAGATGTACCCGGGCTTGAATGAGCGGCTATACTTGTGTAGCCTTCTGGGGAAAAATGTAAATCCGGAGCTTGAGATTTACCTCGGTAGACCGATTCCGGAAGTATATAACACATATGTAAAGATAATGTGCGGAGACAAAATCCCCGATTACTGTTAATACGACGAATTAAAATCAACACCTAGTTAAACCCCTTGAATCCGGAAGATGAAAAGGGTATTATACTGGGCACAGATTAATGGATTTAACCATGGTAAATCAAAATAAATCGAAGGAAATGGGAGGACACAATGGGAAATAGAGAAATGAAAGTTAGAGTTAATATGCCGGTACTCCCCGAGAGATTAGGGGGATACACAGTTACAGCAAATAGGTTCGACGACATGTTCCTAAAGCTCTTCGACAAAGAGCCTTACGGAATCAACTCGGAGATTAACCTTATCGCCGGGGACGAGAGAACTAGCGTTGAAACCTTGGATATAGATAGAGGTGGAAGCTGCATGAGCATCAGCCTCAAGATTGGATATCCAGAAGCATTTACTTCAGGTGAAGTGCTAAGTAGACTTGCTGATGCGGTTGTGCCTTATAAGTGTGGCGTCGAGAAGATAGCGTAGATATTAAATGAAATCGGATGAAGCCCATAAAAGTTTACATATAGAGCGAAAAATAGCATGTAAATAGCGATAAAATGACTCAGACACTCGATAAATCACATGTAAACGTGATATATTTAATGGGATTGTGCATTTGCGAGAACAAAACGGTAATAGGAAGGATATACTATAGTTCGTTTCCTTATTGTGTTGGAGAGATTGAGTACTTATGCCCGGAGTGTATAGCTAGTGGTGAGGCAGCTAAAGAATTCGATGCGGAATTCGTGCAGGATGCCGAATGGGAAGGAGAAGTCGAAGGAGTTATTTGAAAGAACTCCAGGCTATATGAGCTGGCAGGGAGAGCACTGGCTATCATGCTGTAACGACTACTGCGCATATCTAGGAACAGTTGGCACAAAGGAGCTTGAGGAGATGGGTATTGCAGATGAGGTTATAGAAGAGTACGAGATGAGATCAGAATATACCGATATCAGAGAGTACCTATACAAAGATGGCGATATCTATGTCGATGCGAGTTAATTTGTACGGTTGATAGGTGAATCTGGCATATTAAAGCGAAAGACGAATTCGGAGGAATTTTAATGAAGATATATCCATATTTTTTGATAGGAATAAAGCAGACATGGGACAATAATCTCTTTAAAATTGTGCTATTTACAGTTGGAACTGTCCTTCTTGTATCGTTGATACGCAAGCTTGTGATGGTCAGCAAGAGTGGCGGAAAATTTTCAGAGCCTATGCATATCGCCAATGGAAATTTATATATTCATAGCGGTATTGTTCCGGGGAACCGAGTGATTCCTTTGAAGGAGCTCGAAGCGGTTGATATACACTTTGTGCGCGAAAGGCATCTAAATGGTCACAGATATTTTATAGAGTTTGTGAGAAAAAAGGGAGAAACAAGGGTATCATTATTGGAAAGGATAAGGGTACTGAAGAGAGACTGTCTCAGATTAAGAAGCAGCTGAAGAAGAACAGAGTGAAGGTTCACGAGATAAAGTAAGTGAAGGAAAATAGGTTAATGATAGTGGAAACTAAGAAAAAATCGGTTCCTTGGAAAGAGTTTTCCGGAATGATAAGAGAATGCAAAAAGGAAATATAGATATAGTATTAACTAAAGGTATAAGTTGTTTTGATTATGATACTAAAGATGAATTAGAAGCTATAAGAAAATTCAAACCGTGGGAAAAAGAATTATTTTTGTGAAAGATAAAATTGATACCGAAACGGTAAATGATGAACTATAAATAATTGGAGAAGTGAAAATATGCGTTGAGGATTGAAACACAGGGTAGAGAATGGAATATCAGGATTATATAGTAGAGTTTGCTATGGCTATAAAAAAGGTAAAAATGGCATGCTTGTCATTGATGAAGTAGAAGCAAAAGTCGCAAGAAATATTTTTGATTGGTATTTAGAAGGACTGAGCATTGGTGGGATTATAAATAGGCTTGAAGAAAAGAAAATCAAGATACCTAAAGGGAAAAAGCGTTGGAGTAAAAGAGCAATTTGAAGCAGTTCAACTTGAAATGGTATCTCGCAACAATATGGAAGTTTTAGAAGACGGAACAGTGCATAGAAAGAATAAAAAATATAGTTCGAAGAAAGGTGTCAAATCATGATGGAAAACTTAAAATATAGATTATGGTATTCATTAATCTTATGTTTCAGAAAATTTATGGGATTGTTATTTTTCGTTTATGAAATTGTAAGATACCCAATTAAAAATATTTCAATATGGTTAGTGGGATCTTGAATTTACACTCTAAATGCAACAATTAAATAATGACTCATAGCCTTGGTATAGTGGTGTTTGAGAAGACATCCCATTACCCAAGGAGGAACTATGAGTCATTGCAAATATCTTACATTAAATGATAGAAATAAGATAGAGGTTTGAAATGCGACGGGATATTTTGAGGATGAATATGGTGTTTGTGCGGATGCTATCACAAGCATATTGGATTCCGGCTATGATTTAATGAAGCTGAGATAACAGGATATTATAAAAAACTCACAGAGTTATACCATCAATAAGTCAGATAATAATATAGATTTCCGTTTAGTAAGAAATTGAAAAGTCTACTTTGATAATACCGAATAAAGTTTGATCATAGATATGATAAATCAACGTGGTATCACCTATGTTATTCATCATGCTAGTCCATGGCAATTTTCTTATAAACAAGATATTTTAGAAAAGAGAGATGATATTATTAATTATTATCGTATTCAAACTTAATAATCATTAAAAAAGGAACAATCGTTCCTTTTTTAGCCTTTATTGTAATTATCAAGTGATTTAATTAAGAATGGCATGGCTTGTTCAAAGTTAACCCCATAGGTATTATAATTTTCTTCTTCCAATGTCTTATGAATAGACTCTTTCACATAATCACAAGCAAGGGTCATAGCTTTTAACAATGATAAACCTTGTATAAGTCCACCACTGAAAGTACTTGCCCAAATATCACCAGTACCATGGAAATGTCTCGGTTCTTCTTGATTGAAGTAACTCGTGAAGGTATCGCTATCTTTTTCATATGCATAAGCACCAATAGAGCCATGTTCAAATTGAATACCTGTAAGAATAGCAGTAGGACAACCAAGGTCGGTTAGTTTACGCAAAACATCTTGAATATAAGCTTCATCATATTTTTCTTGATAAGGAATGTCTAATAAGAAGGATGCTTCCGTAAGATTGGGGACAATTATATCTGCAACAGCGCATAATTCACCCATTTTATGAGCAAATGGAACATCAAATCCGGGGTATAATTCACCATTATCTGCCATGCATGGATCGACAACCTTTAAAGCATTTTTGCCGAATTGATTAAATAAATTTTGTGCTAACTCAATCTGAGCAAAGGACCCTAAGTATCCAGTGTATACTCCATTAAATGAAAAGCCTTCTTTTTGCCAATGGGCAAGAATCGGTTCAACTTCTCTTGTTAAATCATGAAAGGTGAATTCTGAAAACATGGTATGAGTAGATAATACAGCAGTAGGGATAACAGCTGTTTCAATACCTATTGCCGAAAGAATTGGTAAAGCAACCGTTAATGAACACTTTCCTACACAGGAAACATCCTGCATTGTAATAATTTTTTTCATATAAACTATTCTCCAATACCATCATTATAATGGTTTTGTATGAAAATACCATTGCATGATAGTATTCTTATACAGAATTAGTTGTGTTGAGAGAGATAAGTTAGAATGAAAGTAACAAAAGAAAGTTATCATTAGGGGAAAAATAGGGCATATGAAAAGGCATGAAATATCGATTATTGATATGAACTAATCCTATTTCTACCATTGGAAATTTTTAGAAGATATTCTAAATGAGGAAAGGACACAACGAAATAGAAAATCCTTTGTGCAACAAAGAATTAAGAGAAATGAAACTATTTATCTAATTATAAGTGTATTATTATAAGAGCGATGATGAGTAAAAAAGAGAATTTCAGTTATATGAAGTTATTTTTTGAAATGATGCTAATCAGTGCATTTACTTTTGGGGGTGGATTTGTCATCATCAGCATGATGAAAAAGAAATTTTGTGAAGAATTGCACTGGGTTGGGGAAGATGAGGTGCTGGACATGACCGCAATTGCTCAATCTGCGCCAGGAGCTCTTGCTGTTAATAGTGCGATTATTTTTGGGTATCATGTTGCCGGAATTACGGGTGTTTTGTTATCTACTCTTGCGATAATTATTCCGCCAATAGTTATCATTACAATTGTTTGTATGATATATGAGGCATTTTCTACTAATGCGGTAGCACAAACAGCTTTACGTGTTATGCGTGCAGGTATAACAGCAATAATTATAGATGTTGTTATTGATCTTGGAAGTTTAGTGATTCATGCAAGGAATAGAATTCATATTTTTTTGATGTCGGTTGCATTTATAGCAGTCTATTTCTTTAGTATTGGTACCATTACAATTATTTTATTATTTATTATTTTGGGTATTGCAATGAATTTCTTAAAAGGGGAGATATCATGATATTTATTGAAATGTTTCTAACCTATTTTCAAATTGGCTTGTTTTCATTTGGTGGTGGTTATGCTGCAATGCCACTTATTCAGTCTCTTGTGGTCGAAGGCAAGAAGTGGTTAACTTTTTCGGAATATTCGGATTTAGTAACAATCGCAGAAATGACACCGGGACCTATAGCTGTTAATAGCGCGACATTTGTTGGGCAGAAGATAGCCGGCATGCCCGGAGCGATTGTTTGTACACTGGGTTGTATTACACCATCTTTGCTTATTGTCCTATTGCTGGCATGGGCATACAAAAAATATCGTGGATTATCAATTGTTCGGAATATCTTAGAAGAAGTACGATTGGCAGTAATTGCAATGATTGCTGGAGTGGGTATAACTATTTTATTGTTATCCTGTTTTAAAATTCATTCACTTTGGCACATAACTAATGCAGATATACAGTGGGTAGAACTAGTCTTATTTGTGGTGTCACTTATCTTGTTGCGTAAAAAGAAAGTTGGTCCAGTACAAATTATTTTTGGGACAGCAGTAATTGGAACATTTGTTTACACAATGATTTTATAAATAATTCACTTTAAGAAGGTTGCCATTACCTCGTGTTATAAGGCTAGCTTTTTTATAATGGAACGGATGATAAGTTGTATTCTTAAAATTCAAGAAAAAAGTATTTGTTCATTGAATAAAAAAAGTAAAAGGAATAATTCCAGTGCATCGAAGATAAGAAAACAGATAGATTGATTTTTAAAACCCCCAAAAAGCAATTTATCTCTGAAAATAATCTATAGTTTAACCAGTTGAAAATCACTTATCATGATTTCTACGGAATTGATTCGGTGAAACACCATTCTTGTCTTTAAAATACTTGTACAGGATATTAAGATTAGAAAAACCAGTATTCTCAGCAATTTTTTCAATCGTTAAGGAACTGTTCAGAAGATATTTTTCAACCTCTAAAATTTTATTATCAATTTGAATTTCTTTAAATGTTTTGCCATAGTTCTTCTTTAATAAGTTAGACAAATATTTTTCATGATAGCCAAATAGCTTAGCCACTTGTGTTAAAGTAGCTGTTTTGTAGTTATTGTTCAAATAATTAACGATATTAAAAACATGATTGGATTTTTGATCGGAAAAATGAACCGTTGAAGTCAAATAATCGTTTTTAGGATTGAACAATTCAAGTAAGATGATAGAAAAATAGTTTTGAATAGAATACAACTTATAAGGATTATCTTCATAGTATTCAATTAATAAATATTGAAATAAGTGTCTAATTTTTGGATTTTTAGCAGTCTTAAAAATAATGTAGTTATCATGACTTTCATTGGAGTAAAGAGCCTTGTTCATAAAAGTAGATAAAGTATTGTTCGTATTGACCGTTAAAAGTGATTTGAAATAATCATTGGACATAACAATATTGATGATAATATCTTTGAATTTCGGTTTCATCTTAGCTCTTACAACCTGTGTATCAAAGAAACAAATATCTCCTTCTTCAAGAATAATTTCTTTATCTTCAATAAAATACGCACATTTACCTGAATAAATATAATTCACATTCAAATTGGTAAAGATATGAAAAGGCATAAAATTATAACGAGAATCCTTACGAATGAATAAAGGTGAATTTTCTAATTGCCTTGTTGTAACCTCAATCACTTCTTTTCCTTTAATAAACTTTCTTTTTGAATAGCCCAGTTCATACTTTTTGGAATAACTACCAGCATGACTAAGGTAATACAATTCATTTTCAGTATGTGTAAATAGTTTTTTTTCTAAGTTTTTAATTTCTTGATCCATAAAAATATTATATCTTACTTTTTGATAAGAAATACCTTTCTTTCTGGAATTTAGATGAGGATATTTATGAGGTAGAATAAAATTGTTAAGGGATAAAGGAGGAACATACTATGGGGAAAGATTATTCTGCATTGGCTGCTGACATTGTTAAGCATGTTGGTGGAAAAGAGAATGTTATTGATTTAAGACATTGTGTTACTCGCCTTCGCTTCAAACTAAAAGATGAATCGAAAGCAGATACAGAGTATCTTAAAAAACGTGAGGGTATTGTTACGGTTGTACAAGCGAGTGGTCAATACCAAGTGGTGATTGGTAATCATGTTCCGGATGTTTATGCTGCTGTCGTAAAAGAAGGCATTACGGTTGGCAGAGAAGTAGAGGAAGAAGAATTCGTTGTCACAAAAGGAAATATTTTCAACCGATTAATTGATGTGATTTCGGGTATTTTCCAACCAGTATTAGGGGCTATGGCCGCCGCCGGTATTATCAAGGGTGTTGTTGCACTGTTGAAAGCAGTGTGGGCTATTACTCCACAAAATTCAATCTTGGCTTTATTGTTAAACGCCGCCGGCGATGGATTGTATCAATTTTTACCGATTATTTTGGCTATTACAGCCGCAAGAAAATTCAAAATGTCTGAATTTACCGCTACAGCTATTGGAGCGGCATTAGTATATCCCACTTTACCGGCCGGTGTTGCCGCTTTGAAAAAGGTAGGAATAACAACGATATTTGGTATTCCATTTAGCTTACCGACAGCCGGTAATTACTTATCTACCGTTGTGCCAATTATCTTAGCTATTTGGTTTGCGTCACATATTGAAAGAATTGTAAAGAAACATTCACCGGACTTCATCAAGATGTTTCTAGCACCATTCGTAACAATCATTTTAACAGTTCCACTATCATTTATGATTATTGGACCGGTTGCTAATATCCTTTCCGATCTTCTTTCGCAAGGATTCACGAGTATTTTATCTTTCAGTCCAATTTTATATGGCTTCGTAATGGCCGGTATGTGGCAAATCTTGGTTATGTTTGGCTTACACTGGGCAATTGTTCCTTTAGGAATTTTGCAGTTCTCGCAAAATGGATGGGCGACAATTTTAGTTCCTAACGCTATTGTTGCCTTTACACAAACAGGCGTGCTTTTAGCTATCCTTATGAAGACAAAAGAATCGAAGGTGAAATCACTTGGTTGGCCAGCGCTTATTTCCTCTGTGTTTGGTATCACAGAACCATCGATTTATGGTATTACCTTACCAATGAAAACACCATTTATTATCTCATGTATTGTATCCGCTATCTTAGGTGGTGTGTTGCAAATCTTTAATTTAAAAAACTATGCCATGGGAGCTTTGGGTGTCTTCGCAATCCCGGGTTATATCAGTCCAACCGAAGGTTTAACACCGATGTTTATTTTGATTGCCATGCAGATTGTAGCTGTACTTGTTTCTTTTGCGGTTCAAATGGTGATTCCAATTCCTATTTTATATGGAGAAGATAAGAAACAAAATAATGTTGAAAAGAATGAAACTGAACAAAAAGATATGGAAACAGTAAAAGGAGAAGTATTCACAAGTCCTATGATGGGAACTATGGTTCGTTTAAAGGATGTTCCGGATGAAGTGTTTGCGTCAGGCTCTATGGGAAAAGGCGTTGCGATTAATCCAAGTGATGGTACAGTCGTTGCTCCAATTGATGCAGAAATTACTGTTGTATTCCCAACCGGTCATGCGATTGGCATGCGCACAAAAGGAGGTGCTGAAGTCTTGATTCATATAGGTATGGATACAGTATCTTTGGCAGGTAAAGGCTTTAAACCATTTGTGTCTGTTGGTGATAAAGTAAAAGCAGGAGATAAGCTTCTTGAGTTTAACTTAGATATCATTCGTGAAGCAAAACGACCAGTAATTTCACCAATCATCGTCACAAATTCAGCTGAATTCAGTGATGTGGAAGTAACAGATGCAGGAAATATTCAAATCAATGATTTCCTATTTAAAACAATCAAATAAGGAATTCTTTCCTTATAGCAAATAAAAAGGGAGGTAAAATCATGAAAAACAATTTTCCAAAAGGGTTTTTATGGGGTGGTGCCATTGCGGCAACCCAAGCTGAAGGGGCGTATGATGTTGGGGGTAGAGGTTTAATCAAGTTAGATGTTACGACCGGTGGATCAAAGGAGCACCCACGTATTACGACTTATATTGATAAAGACGGTAAACCGGGCGAGGCCTTTGGTCATGGTCATCATGCTATGATTCCGGAAGGTGCCAAATACGCTATTTTAGACGGCTATTATTATCCAAATCACGATGGCGTTAATTTTTATTATCGTTATAAAGAAGACATTAAGTTATTTGCAGAAATGGGCTATTCTATTTTCAGACTATCTATTTCTTGGAGCCGTATTTTCCCAAATGGTGATGAATTAGAACCAAACCAAGAAGGCTTAAACTTCTATCGCCAAGTGTTTGAAGAATGCCACAAATATGGCATTGAACCATTGGTTTCTATTTGGCATTTTGATACACCACTTACCTTAGAAGTGAACTATGGTGGTTGGAATAACCGTAAGCTAATTGAATTCTATGAACGCTTTGCAAGAGTTATTTTCACTGAATACAAAGGTCTTGTTAAGTATTGGCTAACTTTTAATGAAATCAATAATACCGTAATGATGCTAGATATGTTTGGTGGTAAAGCAACGAAAGAAATGTATCAACAAGGGTATCAACAATTGCATTATCAATTCGTAGCAAGTGCTCGTGCTGTACAAGTTGGTCATGAAATTGATCCCGAAAATAAGATTGGTTGTATGATTTGCGGAATTACCTTCTATCCGGCAACTTGTGATCCTAACGACATTTTGGCGAATGAACATAAGTGGCAACAAGGCATTTATTATTGTGGTGATGTTCAAGTAAAAGGTGAATATCCAAGCTATGCAAAACGTCTATGGAATTTACATGATGTGAAGTTGGATATAACTGAGCAAGATTTGCAAGAATTAAAGAA
Source organism: Bulleidia sp. zg-1013 (assembly GCF_019798045.1). Lineage (NCBI taxonomy): Bacteria > Bacillati > Bacillota > Erysipelotrichia > Erysipelotrichales > Erysipelotrichaceae > Bulleidia > Bulleidia sp. zg-1013. The sequence continues at coordinate 98,572 of NZ_JAGXEX010000004.1, read as the reverse complement.
GGGTTGTGTGGATATGTACACATTCTCTTACTATATGTCCAACAATGTAACAACCCATGCGGTAAGTGAAGAGGATAAGGTAAAGGGAAATTTTTCAACAGGTGCTCGTAATGAGTATTTGGAATATTCTGATTGGGGTTGGGCACAGGATCCAAAGGGTTTAACTTACTATCTTGAGAAGATTTACGATCGTTATCGTGTACCTTTGATGGTGGTTGAAAATGGTTTAGGTGCTTTGGATAAGGTAGAAGCAGATGGTAGTATTCATGATGATTATCGTATTGATTATCATCGTAATCATATCAAAGCTATGGCGGAAGCTATTGCTAATGGGGTTGATTTGATTGCTTATACAACTTGGGGCTGTATTGATATTGTTTCAGCGGGTACAGGTGAAATGCGTAAACGCTATGGTTTTATCTACGTAGATAAAGATGATGAAGGCAAGGGAACATTTAATCGTACACCAAAGGACTCTTTCTATTGGTATAAAAAAGTAATTGCTTCGAATGGTGATGATTTGGATTAGTTGTTATTGCACTAGAAAAGCGATTGAGAAAACATATTTCTCAGTCGTTTTTCGTTGTAAAATAAAAACGCTCTTTAAAAGAAGAGCGAGCAAGGGCGATTGAAATGGATACCTATTGTATACCACCAAATAAGAAAAGCCCTTAAAACAAGGACTTTTAAACCATATAGGCGATTGACGAGACTCGAACTCGCGAGTGCTGGAGCCACAATCCAGTGTGTTAACCAACTTCACCACAACCGCCATGTGCCTGAATATTCTAGCATATAGAAAGGATGAGTTCAATATGCAAGATATAAAATTTTTATATTCCATTGCGAATGAGCTTTATACTGTAAAGGTTCGTTTTAAAAACATTCGTCATTTGTACTTAAGAGTCATTGGCGATCACGTCATTCAGATTAGTTGCAATCGTTTTGTTGAAAAAGAAAAAATACTTCGTTTTATTCAATCAAAGGAACTGTGGATACATCAACATTCAAAACCACGCTCTAAAATAAAAGGAGTGAGCATTCAAGATGGATACTTAATTGTCTTTGGTCAAAAGAAAGCCATCACTTTAAAAAGAGGAGATAGACACAATATTGTTCCAATTAAGGATGATTACATTATTACACTTCCGGAATTTACACAAAAAGAATTCGAGAAAGTGGTACAAGCATTTTATCGTTTTTATATGCTTAATGAAGCAATGGCTATGCGAAATAAATACGATGAAAAAATTAAAGCGACTGGTATGGATAAACTTCCACATATCTATGTCAGCAAAATGAAATCGCGCTGGGGCTCTTTCTCAGTTAGAACCAATCGTATTCATTTAAATCAACAACTCATCTTTTATCCTAAGAGGGCATTAGAAGCTGTCTTGGCTCATGAATATGCCCATATTTTAGTTCCTAATCATAGTCTTTCTTTTTATCAAGTGTTATTAAAATGGTTACCTGACTATAAAGAATACACCAAACTATTAAAAGAAGAACCATACGATTTCGAAGGAAATGACATTCTTTGAAAGTGCTTTCATAATTTTTAATAAATTTAACATAAGAACAAAGTAAAAGCTATTGAGTTGTGCTAAAAGATTGTTACAATGAGACTAGAAGAAAGTCAAAGCGAGGTGATCATTATGAAAAGGGTCGTTCAAATACAATTCGTTTTCATTGAACCATCCGATAGGGTTGTCTTGGTCTTTGGCGTGGAAAATGGTGTAGGTTTTAAAGTGGACTGATTTTGATTGGTCCACTTTTTCTATACTTGTTTGAGACAAGGAGGTAAAGAAAATGGATCAGACAAACCTGGAATTCTTCGAAGCTGCCGCAAATGGTGATTTCGCAAAAGTATGTAGTACAGTTGCTAAAGGGGCTGATGTGAATGTGGTCAATGGCGAAGGTAGAACAGCTTTAATGAGAAGTGCAAAACGCGGCTACGAAGACATCGTTCGTTTCTTAATCGACCATGGTGCAAAGGTGGATGCGCGTGATAAGAATAATAAGACAGCCATCATGGGAGCGGCTAAGAAGGGACATTTAGAAATTGTTCGTATGCTGGAGCATGCCGGAGCAGATGTGAATGCGCGTGATAATAAAGGTCGTAGTGCACTGGCAAGAGCTGCTTTATTGGGAGAATTAGAAGCCGTAGAATATTTAATTTCAAAGGGAGCTGATGTGAATTCACAAGATGAAAAGGGAAGAACTGCTTTAATGGAAGCTGTCAATTCCTACAGTATGGATGTTGTAGAAGTCTTGGTGAAACATGGAGCGAATGTGAATCAAGCTGACTTTGAAGGTTGCACCGCTTTAATGAGAGCGGCTTATACAGGCATTCCAAGTTTAGTACAAACTTTATTGCACTTAGGGGCTGATCGTAATGTTATGGATCACCATGGTAAATTAGCCATTCATTATGTTCGTAAAGAATGCTTTGAAGATTTGAAAGGCGTTTTGGCGTGAGGTGGTTTCTATGCAATTAAGAGATTATAAAGCAAATGAGGTTCGTAATGTTGTCGTACTTGGTCATTCTGGAGCTGGTAAGTCTTCTTTAATGGAAGCGGCTTTGTATTACACCAAAGGAATTGAGAAATATGGTAAAAACCAAGACGGTACCAGTGCCTTAAATTACGATGCCGAGGAAGGGAAAAGAGGTGTATCGGTGTATTGTCATGTGGCACCAATTCTTTGGAAAGATATGAAAATCAATCTATTGGATACACCGGGTTATTTAGATTATCAAGGTGAAGAAGTCACGGGTTTAAGAGTGGGTGATAATGCTTTGATTGTTGTGGATGCGAAAGAATCTTTGAAATCAGGTACGATTCGTGCTTGGAAAGAAGCGGTTCTCAGACAACAGCTTCCAACCATTTTCTTCATCAATAAATTAGATGATGAACAAGCGGATTTTCAAACACGCTATGAAGAATTAAGAGAGAAATTCGGGAAGTCTGTCATCTTATTTGAAAGACCAATTATTGAAAATCGTAAGGTGTTAGGATCGGTTAATATTCTTCGTAAAAAAGCTTGGTATTATGATCATCCTGATAAGCCGGAAGAAGTGCCGGCTAATCTAAAAGAAGAAATTGATGCTTATTACAATGAAATTAGTGAAGTCATTGCAATGGGTGATGATGAATTGATGGAAAAGTTCTTCTCGGGTGAAGCCTTTGATGAGCATGAATTAGCAAAAGGCTTGCGTTTGGGTGTTCGCTCGGGTGAAATTCATCCGGTTTATTGTGGTAGTGCTGATCAACAAACCGGTATTGAGCGTTTGTTGGATTTAATTCATGAATACTTCCCAAGCTATGCAGAGAAAGGAAGTATAGAAGCAGAAGATTTAAAAGGTAATCCGGTTTTATTGGAAACCAATGAACAAGAAGCTCTTAGTGCCTTTATTTTTAAGACAATCGTGGATCCATATGTTGGTAAGATTTCTTACTTGAAAGTGATGAGTGGTGTCTTAAATAGTGATTCGCAAGTTTACAATCCAAAGAAAGATACAACTGAAAAGGTATCGCAGGTTTATGTTTTAAATGGCAAATACCAGATTGGTGTAGGTAAATTATTTACCGGTGATATTGGAGCGGTTGTTAAGCTGCAAAAAAGTGAAACAGGGGATACCCTGGGAACTCGTGCTAAAGAAGTGGTTTATCCGGAAATTGATTATCCAAAACCAATGTTGGGCTATGCGATTCATCCTGTTTCCAAAGCCGATGAAGATAAGATGTCAGTTGGCATTCATAATTTAATGTTGGAAGATAAGACCATTCATTTTATGAATAATGAAGAAACGCATGAACAAGTGTTATACGGGTTGGGAGATCAACATATTGATTTAATTCTAAGTAAGCTAAAATCTAAATATAAAGTTCAGGTAACAACGTCCGTTCCAATCATTCAATATCGTGAAACCATTACACAAACGGCACAGGCACAAGGTCGTTATAAGAAACAAAATGGTGGTGCTGGTCAATTTGGTGATGTTTGGGTACGCTTTGAACCATGCGATAGTGAGGAAATGGTCTTTGCAGAAGAGGTCTTTGGTGGAGCTGTTCCAAAACAATTCTTTGCGCCGACAGAAACAGGCTTGCGTGAAGCGATGAAGAAGGGTCCTTTGGCCGGCTATAAAGTGGTCGGTATTAAAGCTACCCTATACGATGGTTCTTACCACCCGGTGGATTCAAAAGAAAATGCCTTCAAAGAGGCGGCACGTTTAGCTGTTCAAGCCGGTTTACCAAAAGCAAAGCCGGTCTTATTAGAACCAATCGGTAAAGTGACAGTTATGGCACCGGAGGAATACACGGGTACGATTATGGGTGATGTTACGAAGAGACGTGGTGTGATTACCGATGTGAGTGCTAATGAAACGGGTGAACAGATTATTCAAGCCGAAGTTCCGATGGCAGAAATGTTAACATACGCGACAGAGTTAAGGTCGATGAGTCAAGGCGTTGGTACCTATGTCTTAGAGTTTGACCGTTATGAACCTGCTCCTCGTGACGTATCAGAAAAAGTTATCGCAACTAGAAAAGAAGCACGGCAATAAAGGAAATCGAAAAGATTTCCTTTTTTAAAGGGGATTTTTCGTTTTGGCGGGAAAGAAATAGATGAGGCAAGAAAAGCCGAGGAGGAATACTATGTGTGATACCAATGCGGTAGAAATCAGTGGAACCATTGCGGAAGAACCTGTTTATCGAACCACGAAGAACAATCAAGGAATGTCTACTTTTTGCATTAAAGTGCAAAGACAAGAGCCTTCCAAAGCTAAAGACTTTTTAAATGTGGTTGCTTGGGGTGAACAAGCTAATCTAGTTCGTGAATCATATCATGAAGGTGAACGAATTGGGGTAAAGGGTCATCTGCGTAAGCAATACTACATAGGTCAAGATGGAACGAAACGTTATAATCTGCAAATTGTAGCAGAAGATATCTATCAACCAAAAAGTTAGAAAAAGTGCGGTGTCATCCGCATTTTTTATGCCATAATAGTAACCATGGATGCCTTTTCAACTTTTCAATGGATTTTAGAAATGCTCGGAACAATTGCGTTTGCGATATCTGGTTCCATCATCGGTATACGGTCAAAATTGGATTTATTCGGTGTATCGATGTTGTCAGTGATTACCGCTACTTGCGGGGGATTGATTCGTGATGTCATACTGGGTATTTTTCCGCCGGTTTCTTTACAAAATCCAAGTTATATATTGTTATCAATTGCAGTTGGGATTATTACTTTTTGTGTGGTTTACTTTCGTATGGAAGAGAAAATATCGGGACGTAAAAATGCGCGGATTGTCTTATTGTGGATGGATTCCATTGGTTTGGGTGTTTTTACAGTTGTTGGGATTGCCCAAGCTTATCGCTTGTACCCCCAAAGAAGCAATTCTTTGTTTGTACTGGCCGGTGTTTTGACTGGTGTTGGTGGAGGATTGATTCGTGATGTGATTGTGAATGATTTGCCACAAATCTTTCGGAAAGACATTTATGCGAGTGCTTCGATTGTCGGAGCCTTGGTGTGTACTTTGTTAATTCGTATGCAAGTTTCCATGAGTGTTTGGATGTTATTTGGTACAATATTGATAACGATTATACGCTTAGTAGCGGTGTATCGGAAATGGGAGCTACCGAAGCTTAAATAAAGGAGAAAAAAATGAATGAAGAAAACAAACAAGTCCTCTATCATCCGGTAAAGTTGTCAGTAAAAGCTGAACAATTGGAAAATCAATGGGCTAAGGTATTAGTTACCAATAAATTTGAAAGTAAAATTTTAGATACTTATTATGAAAACGGAAACTATGTGGCTCGTTTTCTGCCTCGATATGAAGGTCGTTACAACTATGTTTTCCAAAGCAATTTTGGTTTAAAGGAACATGGCACAATTGATGTGGAAAAAGGACATTTCCATGGTCAAGTTATGGTGAAAGATGGTCAATTTGTTTATCAAGATGGTAGTTATTTCTATCCTTTTGGTAGTGTTGTAATGGATTTATTACAGTATGAGGAAGAAGAATTTAGAGCATGTGTGCATGAATTGGTTGAAAATGCTGTGAACTTAGTTTCTTTTTCTATCCTGGCTGACAAACAAGAAACCTTGGATGATGCGTATTGGAGCTATTTATCAGATGTAATAGCTTATCTTGAAGACAAACAAATTCAAGCTGAGCTTGTTTTATTGACGGAAGATAGCCCAAGCATTTCTCGTTTGGATTGGTTAAAGATTGCTTTAAATCGTTTGTCGGTGTTTACAAATGTTTGGTGGAACTTAGGTAATCCAAATGAAGCGATTGTATGGACAAATAATGATTTCAATCTTCTAGCAAAAGAAATTGTTTCAAAGGATCAAGACCATCGTCTTCTCAGTGTTATTTCAAATGAAATAATGGATGTTGAAAACTCTTCCTTTACACACATCGAATGGGATGCAAGCGATAATTATGCTAAAGAAATAGAAATGATGAAGTCTTACCATAAACCACTCATCGTTCGTTCTTATGGTCATGAGGGTGGTGATATGGAAGCAATTATGGCGCAAGAAGTTAGTCGCCGTATGTGGGATATTATTTTAAGAGGAGCTTCTATTTTTGCCGGTGGATTAACTTTGAAGCGCATGCCTCTATTGGCAATTTTCTTTGAACAAATGAAGCCGGTCGTTGCTTCAAAAATATTAAAGGATACCTTAGTTCTAAAAGAAGAGGAGACAACATTAAAGCCGACGATGTCCTTACGCTACTTTGGGTACCATACACCAGCTAAAGTGAAGTTGGATTTCGATAAGGAAGAAAGCTATCAGGTAGAAGTAATGGATACTTGGAACTTGGCTTTTAGTGAAGCTTCTTATCATGGACAAGATGAGGTTGTTTTGCCGGAAGAACCTTACATGGCACTATTTATACAAAAAAATAAAGGGATTTCTTTACTGAAAGAAGCCTATGGTGTAGAAGATGAAATGGAAGAAGAACCAATTCAAGAAGAAGTGGTAGTGGAGGATTACCAAACAGAACAAGAAGAACTTCCATCTTTCGCAAATGATTTTGATTTTGAATTACCGGATGGACCGGTTGAAAGAGATTTAATTGATGAATTGAAAGATTCTTTTTCCTTGTCTACATTGGATGAAGGTGAAACGGAATCATTTTCTTTAACCGATTCTTTACAGGTATCAACTGACTTTGATTTAGTGGACGACGAATTACCGGATATTGTGACACAAGCTCATGACTTCCGGTTGGATGAAAAAAAGGAAGAAGATTCCTTGGAAATACCTAGTATCCGTTTTCATGATTAAGTAGTATATAATATGTAGAGGGAGAATAATTATGGAACCATTAGAATTTAAATTTGATACACAATTATTAATTGATGGCGAAAATCTTGATGAAGATGAAATTGATGAATATATTACCGAAAATTTTGAAGGAGATAGTTTATTAGTGGTAGGTGATGATACTTTAATTAAGATTCATTTCCACACCAATCGTCCTTGGGAAATTTTGGCATATGGTCAATCCATTGGTGACATCTATGATGTGGTTGTCGAAAATATGGAGCGCCAACAAAATGGTTTAAAGGGTTAAAGCCCTTTTTTTGTACTTAAAATATAACTATAGAAATAATTCATAGCAATCCAATAGCTGTACTCACTTAAACCAGTAATCTTACCTTGACTAATGATGGATAAAGCCGCTAATAAGAAAAACAAACTTAATATTTTCCAAGTGGATGGGTAACAATAAAATTCCTTTAAAAAAGGATAGGTATAAAGAGCCAATGAAATATTTGCGAAAAGTAAATGAAGCTGTGGATGTATTGGATAAGTAATAAACAAAGTCAACAATAAAGAAGTCAATAAACAAAAAGAAATTTTATGATATTGAATGCGATAAAGGGTATAGGAAACCTGCAGTGCCATTCCGAAAGCGATAAGTTGATAGAAAAGAGATTGATTAACCAATCCGCTTAAATTTTCTTGTGGATGAGCTATCCATAAACAAAGATATAAGAAAGACATAATCCATTTAAGGAAGAAAGAATAATGCATACAATTAGTATACAAGTCTTCATTTGAAAAATTAAGAATGGAGTCTTATAATAATCGAGGACTCAAGGGCAAGGGCCCGTTGAAGTCTTTTTTATTTGGAAAAGAGGAGGATTTGGATGGAATACTTATTTAATCTAGCGATGATTTTATTCGTAGCAAAGTTATTGAGTGTTGGTGCTAAGAAATTAAACCTCCCGGAAGTGGTGGGCATGATTTTTGCGGGTTTATTATTGGGACCATCCGGTTTTTCACTTGTGAAGGAAACGGATTTCATTGATAAAGTAGCAGAAATTGGTGTCATTTTATTGATGTTTGAGGCCGGTTTGGAAACGGATTTAAAACAATTAAAGGAAACGGGATTGAAGTCCACTTTGATTGCCTGTGCCGGTGTTTTTGTGCCAGTACTTTTGGGAACCGTCTTATTCATGTGTTTTTATGGTTTTGGTCCTTTTGGTTCAGAAGCTATGTTGAAGGGATTGTTTGTAGGAACGATTATGGCAGCCACTTCAGTTTCCATTACGGTAGCGGTCTTAAAAGAGTTGGGAGTTTTAACTGGAAAGGTTGGGACGACGATTACGGGTGCCGCTATTATCGATGATGTGATTGGGATTGTGGTTTTAACACTTGTTATGAGCATGAAAGACACAAGTACAAATGTCGGGATTGTTATTTTGAAAGCCACCTTATTCTTTGCGTTAGCAATTGGGTTAGGTATTATTATCTACCGAACATTTGCGTGGCTGTCAGCTCGTTATTCCAAACAAAGAAGAATTTCCATCGCTTCACTTGTGTATTGCTTAATCATGGCGTATATGGCGGAAACGTATTTTGGTATTGCGGATATTACCGGTGCTTATGTGGCAGGTGTGGTGCTTTGTAACTTAGATGATTCCACTTATATTGAAAGAAGGATTGAAATTAGCTCTTACATGATTTTTGCGCCGGTTTTCTTTGCGAGCATTGGTTTAAAGACAAGCTTTCATTCAATGAATTTAACTTTATTTTTATTCTCCATTGCTTTTGTGCTTGCATCCATGCTTGGAAAAGTGATTGGTTGTGGTGGGACCGCTCGTTTGTTAGGCTTTAATCAAAAAGAATCCCTACAAATTGGTTCGGGTATGATGGCTCGAGGAGAAGTGGCTTTGATTACGGCACAAAAAGGATTAGCGATTGGTTTATTAACATCTGAATTTTTTACGCCGGTGATTTTCTTAATCTTAGTTAGTTCCTTTGTGACACCAATTGCATTAAAGAAGCTTTTTGGCTCAAAGGCTTAGATGAAAGGAATTTGTTAAGAAAGCATCTTAAGCAATCCAGCTAAAGCGATAGATGCTTTGTGTAGAGCTATTCAACAAGTGGAGAATAGACTTCTAACGAAGTTGGGTGAAAATTTAGTAAGCTAAGTGAAAGAGCTTCGCAAGCAGGTCAGTAAACACGAAGCGATATATAACAAAATCATAAAAACGGTTTGGGACTTTAAAAGTCCAAATCAGATAGTAGAAGAGTAGTTCTCAAAGTGTAACATTATGTGTTGATCGTTAAGAAGGTGATAAAACCTGTTGCCAAATATATCCATCGAAACGTAGTTAAACCAATTATCCAGTTTGCAAAAAATAAAATACTGAATCCTATCGGTTAATTTTTTAAGAGATTATGGAGATAAAGGAGGCAGAAGATGAAGAAGAAAAATTTACTAGGGATTATGACAATAATTGTATTGACAGTAGTATTGATTGGATATGGTTACTATAACGGCTATTTGATAGAGTATATAGAGATAAATTTAATTAATAAAATGATAAGCAAGTGTAATCAGCTTATTAACCGATTACACTTGTTTCTTCATGCCTAAAAGCTATAGCTTCAGAGTATAGCTACAGTGTCATTGTATCCAAGACAGAAGAAAACTAGAAAGAAAGATAGACAAGTAGTGAATTTTTAGATAGAATAATTAAGCGCCCTCGTGATGAAATTGGTAGACGTAGGGGACTCAAAATCCCCCGGTAGTGATACCGTGCCGGTTCGAGTCCGGCCGAGGGCACTGAATAATATATCGCTAGTGTCCGCTAGCAAGTAAAAAGTCAGTTAAATACTGACTTTTTTATTTTCGCCTTTATTTTAATATCCGCCAGAATACCCTGAAAACCGTTTAAAACTATTCATAAACTATTCATGAAAATAAAAAGAGAACTACTTTGATTTTGATTTAATTTGGCAATTTGAAATTTTGTAGGGTCTAGTTGTATAAAACTAAAAACTCCTTTTTAGAATGAGATTGAATCTTATTCTGAAAGGAGGTTTTTTATTTATGATTAACGATTCAATCAGTTCTATCATCGCTCTTAAAGATGATGAAGTAGAATACTGTAAAGAGGTAATATCTAAAAAGAATAATAAAGATGTACACACCTTCTATGTACGCTTAGTAAACCACGGAGGTAGATGCCCTAAGTGTGGCACCTTCTCCGAAAAAGTTAAAGCATACAGAAAAAGAACCATCAAACACTCTATCTTTCTCCAAGATACTTGTACTATTAAATACTCTGCTAGAAGATTTATATGGACCGGCTGCCATTCCACCTTTTATGAAGATAATCCCTTCCAAAAACAGTATAAAGCTTTCTCTGATAAAAAAGTTCCTGTATCGGTTAATACTGTAATATCTATCTTTGATGAACACGTTCAACCGGAAAGGAATATTCTTTCTACTAGTATCGGTTTAGATGAGTTCTATTTCTCTAGGAAAGCTAGGAAGAAATATGCCCTTATGATACTTAGTTTAGACAAAGGTTATATCATCGATATTCTTCCTAACATGGGGAAGAACTCATTGGCTTATATGTGTTTTCATAATTCCAAGGTATGTGCCGATCCTTTCCATGTACTAAAACTGATTAATAAAGCTTTAGATGAACTGCCCCATTGAAAATGGACAGTTCAAAATGGGGCTTTTATAATTTTGTGATAACAAAATACGCCAAAGTAATACCGGCTACCGAAGGCACAAAGGCAGAAGAACCAGGTGGCTTCTTTTTTAAATTCAATGTTTCACCAAAATAATTCGGTTTGATGGGTGCCTCTATACTATGAACAACATCCAGAGAAAAAATACCCTTTTTACGCAATTCATGGCGCATCACTTTCGCTAAAGAATCGTGAGTGACTTGAAATAAATCGTCAATTTGAACTTTTGTTGGATCTAAGCGATTACCACAGCCCATGGCAGAGACAATAGGAATGCTATTTTCTTTAGCCCGTGAAATCAATTCTACTTTGGCAGACACCGTATCAATTGCATCAATGATGTAATCAAAATCATGTAAAGGAAATTCGTCTGCGTTTTCAGGTAAATAAAACAAGGGGTAAGTATGTACTTTTATATCTGGATTGATAGCCAATAAATGTTGTTTCATGATGTCTACTTTAAGACAATCTTTTGTATTGATTGTAGCAACGTACTGACGATTGATATTGCTTAATGTTACACAATCGTGGTCAACAATAGAAATTTCACCAATACCACTACGCACTAAAGCATCAATCGCATGCCCCCCAACACCGCCTACGCCGAAAACACAAATATGTTTCTGATGTAAGATATGCATTCGCTCTTGACCAACAAGGAAGGCGGTTCTTTGAAATAATTCTTCGTTCATATCTCCATTCTATAATGAAAGAAAAAAATGTGTTAGACTTTTCCGGGTAAGAAAAGAAAGGATGAGTGATGAATATGGCTAAGAAAGAAAAAAAGACCAATGCACAACGCATGTTAGACCAAAATGAGATTGGGTATGTCAATCATGAATTTGATGTGGATGAAAAGGTTTTAGATTATCAAACTTCAAATAATCATGAAAATGTATATAAAACATTGGTAACACAGGCAAATACAAAAGAATACTTTGTGTTTATGGTACAAGTAGACCGAACATTGGATTTGAAAAAAGCGGCTAAAGTAGCAGGCGTGAAAAAAATTGAAATGTTGGCACAAAAAGATTTATTGGCTTTAACAGGTTATGTTCATGGTGGATGTTCACCCGTTGGTATGAAGAAAAAATTTCCTACTTTCATTGGCGAAAGTTGTTTAAAGCACGATAAAATTCTTTGCTCTGGTGGAAGAGTCGGATTGCTTGTCGAGGTGAATCGAAAGGCTTTGTTGGAATACATTGGCGTAAAAGTTGCAGATGTTGAAATCGGATAATGGTGTTATAATACGGAATATGAAGAAAAATTGGGTAACAATCATAATCTTTTCAATGATGGTTTGCTTGGGTACTATTCGTGTACAGGCAGAGCCGAGTTACGATGATACAGCGTATTGGACAGAGAAGTGCGGCAAAGCGGTTCCAAGAGCGAGTGATGTGAAAGCTTGCAAAGCATTCCGTGCTCATTTGGCTTCAAAATCAGATGATTTGAATAAACAATTAAAAGATATTGCCTCAAAACGCTCAGAAATCTTAAAGAATATTTCAGAATACCAAAAATTAATCGATGATTATGCGAATCAATCAAAGGAAGTGCAGGCTAAGATTGGTGAATTATCACAAAAGATTAGAGGTTTTGAGCAACAAATCAACGATATTCAAAAAAATATTGATGACCTCATGATTAAAATTGCGGACAAGCAAAAGATAATTGATGAAATCAAAGGGAAATTAAAGAAGCGTATGGTTGAAAAACAACCAACCATGCGTATGAATAGCCTTGTGGAATTACTTTTGGGAGCAAAATCGTTTGATGAAATTTTACGTATCTTAAGTGGTTTGGATGCGATTGCTAAAAGTGATCAAAAAGCACATAGTGAGTTCTTAACGGCTGTTGAAGAATTAAACAAAGAAAAAGCAGATTTAGGCAAACAAAAAGGAGATTTAGAAACAGCGAAAACCAATTTGGATGTGCAAAAGAAAGCTTTGAACGTTCAAGCGGAAAAGATTATGGCTTTAAAAGCGAGAGCGGAAGTGGTTCAAGATGCTTATGAAAGCCAATCAGCTCAATTAGAAGCGCAAGGAAATACGATTGCCGGTGATATTGCAAATATCAAGAAGAAGATGGCTAGTATTACCACTCGTTTGGAGCAAGTTCCAGAAACGAATCCACATAACACAAACCCAAGTAATATCAATACCGCCAGTGGTTGGGTTAGACCGGTGAATGGAGCGTATCGTTCAGCTGGTACTTGGTATTATTCCGGTGGCGGTGTTCATTTGGGTTATGACTTTGCGGCGGCGGTAGGTACTCCTGTTTTAGCTGTTGGTAATGGTGTTATTCTAAAATCGGCAGATGGTTGTCCGACGATTGGTGGAATTGGTAGTGGTTGTGGTCCAAGTAATGGTGGTTCTTATGGTGGGGGTAATCAAGTTTACCTATTAACTAAAATCAATGGAAATTTATATGCCATCAAGTATTTGCATCTGCAACAAGGTTCGCCAATTGCTACAGGTACAATTGTGATGGCCGGTCAACAGATTGGTCTTCTTGGTTCATCGGGTAATTCTTCCGGTCCACATTGTCACATTGAAGTCTTTTATTTAGGAAATTCAAGCAATTTCGCAAGCTATGCGCAAAGCTGGAATGGTGATTTAGCCTTTGGGGCCGGTTGGGGTCATGCGGCGTTAGCAAATACTTGCAGTAGCCGTGGTGGTCGTGCCCCTTGTCGCTTACGACCGGAGAGTTTCTTTGGTGGAGAATAATGTAAAAGCCTTCGTTAGAAGGCTTTATTTATGTAGCTTAATAAATAAGGTTTGTAGCTTTCGTTTGATCTTATTGGATAATTCGAGAGCTCTTTTTCCGGTTGGATTTAAAACATAGTCAAATTGCCCAATATCTTCAATGAAAGTTGCGTTCCATTGATGCTTGTATTGATAAAGAGAGTAACCAATATCCCAATCATGTGGAGTTGTTAGTCCACCAAAGCCTAGAAAGTCAAAAGCCTTATGCCCATTATTTCTGGCTTGTTGGATGGCGTGGAATAGCAAAGAATCCAAAGGGCTTAAGCTTTCGATGGCATGATCACGATAATAATATTTTCCATAACTGACATGACCATCATCAAAAATCATACCTACCGCTAAGACAGGATTGTTCCCTTTTTCTTTTTGCAATTTTAAAGCTTCTTGGTAATGCTTCAAGGCACTGGAGGCTTCCTTTGGATTATCAGACTTTGTTTTATCAAGCAGGACGGAAAGATAGCTTTCCATCGGTAAAATAGTTTTGTAAAAGTGAACATGTCCCGCAAAAGCATCATAAATTGCTTCATAGAAAGAAAGTGGATGACGAATGACTTCTTTGGTTTTTCCTAAATCATCCTCTAAACGAACAAATTCTTGGATTTCACTTCGATCGGCTTCTACTGTGTATAAATGAAACTTATGGTTTTTCTTAATACTTCTTTTCCGTAGCGTGCTAAAGCCTTTAAAAATAGTTTCAATTGGTTCATCTAATTTGGTGATTAAGGTAAAACGATTGGAGAAGGAACCGTCATAAGCATACGTATAACCACGATGCTTAAAACCGATTTGATTGATATACTCTGTAACAAATTCATTATTTTCACCATGTTCAATTTTATTGCCCTTGATATCTCTTTCCATGCGTAGTACATTGGGGTCAATGGTCATAAAAAGAGCACGATTTTTTTTGGTATATTCTTTCAATAAAGTAAGAACCTGATTGGTTAATTTTTGATCTTTGTAATCAACACATGGTCCTTTTGGAACATAAAGGTAATGACCGAACAATGTTTTTTTAACCAAGATTAAAGCGGTCGCAACTAATTCATTTTGATTGTTATAAAACCCCAGCATATGATAGGGGCTGTGTTCTGTTTTTTGAATAAATTCACCCCACATAGCTGTTTTTTGAAAGTGGGAATAAGGATGGCTTTGGACAAATGCATCGAACTGTTGAACATCTTCCATTTGTTTATAAATCATAAAATCTCCTTGCTTATTGCCAAGTCATTATACTTGATTTTAGCAGGCAGTGAAAATGAAAATTAGGGGCTAGTGAGAAATAAAGTGGCTATGTTATAATAAGCAACGTGGATAGAAAAGTGATTAAAAACTTAATATTTGTTGTGATTGGGACATTTTTATTGACAGTTTCCGTCCAATTTTTTATCTTGCCTTATCACATTCTTTCTGGTGGAGTAGCCGGTTTAGCAGTAGCGTTTAACCCTTTTTTCCACATTGATGAAACCCTTTTTGCGAATGTGTTAGTGTTGGTTTTATTTGTAATAGGGGCTTGGACTTTAGGGAAAGAATTTGCGATTAATACAATGGTTAGTTCTTTATTGTATCCTGTGTTCAATGGCTTGTTATCGCATATTGCATTGTCTGTTGAAATACCGACAATTTTAGCTTCTTTTTACGCCGGTTTAATTGGTGGAGCCGGAATTGGTCTTGTAATGCGAACCGGAGCCAGTACAGGTGGAATGGATGTACCACCATTAATTGTGCATAAATATTTTGGTGTTAAGGTTTCGACTTTGGTGATTATTACCGATGGACTGACTGTTTTATTAGGAGTTGCGGCGTATGGTTTATCGGCCGCCTTAATCGGTTTGGTTTCCGTTTTTTCTGCTGCCGCGGCGATTGATAGAGTCTTGAGCTATGGACAAGGTTCCAGAGCGAAGTCAGTGCAGATTATTTCAGAACATTGGGAAGAAATTGTTTTGGAGGTTTCACAACGTTTAAAGCGTTCGGCAACGGTGATTCAAAGTACTGGCGGATTTACAAAAGAAGTGAAACCGATGGTTTTGTGTGCAGTATCTGATAAACAATATAGTGCATTAATGACGATCATCAATGAAATTGATGATAAAGCCTTTGTGATTACTACAGATGCTTCAGATATGCATGGCGAAGGATTTACATATCCTTCTGTGGGAATTTAAGGAGTGGCTTATGATTGAATGTAAGAGTGTCTATAAACGCTATAAAAGTGGCACAAATGCTCTTTATGATGTCAATTTAAACATTGATCAGGGGGAATTTGTTTATATTATTGGTCCAACCGGTTCGGGAAAATCAACGTTGATTAAGATGTTTAATGCTGAAGAAGTACCGACAAAAGGGGATATTAAAATGATTGGTATCAATGTTGGTAAATTAAGAAGACGCCAAATTCCTTTGTTTCGAAGAAATATTGGGGTTGTTTTCCAAGATTATAAATTATTACCAGCTAAGACCGTTAGTGAAAATGTGGCTTATGCTTTAGAAGTAATTGGTATGCGTAAACATCAAATTCAAGTGCGTGTTAAAGAAGTCTTATCTGTTGTTGGTTTAGAGGATAAGGGTGATTCTTTTCCGAAGCAATTGTCCGGTGGTCAACAACAGCGTGTCGCTATTGCCAGAGCGATTGCTAATCGTCCTAAAGTATTGGTGGCAGATGAACCAACAGGTAATTTAGACCCTACTAAGTCGGATGAAATCATGGAATTATTGAAACGCATTAATAAGCTATATGGCTCCACTGTATTGATGGTTACTCATGATTTAACGATTGTGAATAAGTATCGTAATCGTACGATAGTTTTAGAACATGGTCATGTGGTGGCTGACTTGAAGGAAGGAGGCTATGTTCGTCATGATCAGTAGACCTTTTAAAGAAGGCATTAGTGGTGTGGGACGCCATTGGGCTATGTCTATTTCTTCTGCTTTAGCAGTAACGATTACATTGATTATCATTAGTTTGATTTCTATTTTATCGATAAATTTACAATCTTTTACTAAATCTATTGAAAATACAGTTCAAATCTCGGTTCAAGTGGCTTATGAAGCAGAAGGCAATGAAGCAAACATTAAAAATCAAATTCTAGCGATTGATGGTGTTGCAAAAGTGAACTTTTCTTCCAAAGCACAAGAATTGGAATATTATTTGAATTCTTTCGATGATGAGAAAACAAGGAAGATTTTTGAACCATTTAAGGAAGAAAATCCAATGCACGATTCCTTCTATGTTGAAGCAAAGTCGGGTAATAAGATTGAATCTATTGCGAAAGAAATTCGTAAGATTAAAGGTATTTATTCGGTTAACTATGGTGGTCAAAGTACCATTACCTTAGTAACGGCAATGAACGGGATTCGTCGTTCCGGTTTGATTTTAGGAGCCGGTCTTGGTATCTTAGCTATCTTCTTAATTCAAAATACGATTCGTTTGACCATCTTCTCACGTCAAGATGAAATTACGATTATGAAAAACGTCGGGGCAACTAATCATTTCATTCGTAGCCCATTCTTGATAGAAGGAATGTTGATAGGAATTATGGGGTCGATTATCCCAATTGTTCTGACGGCTTGGTCCTATATTTACATTTATAATCGAACCAACGGTATTTTATTATCGAGTTTATTCCGATTATACAAACCAAATCCATTTGTGGTTTATGTGTCCTTGGCTTTAGCAGCCGTGGGAATGGGCGTTGGTTTGGTTGGTTCTTTTATTTCTGTGAACCGTTATTTACGACAACATCGTTGAAGCCTCAGAGTGCTCTGAGGCTTTTGCCCTAATAGAAAGTAGGTTTTTATGAAAGACTTAGAAAAATCAAATACGAAATTAATCCCTCTTCAGAAACATGTTTTTCAAGAAGAGGCTTTACAAAAATCCTTGCGAAAAGAAAAGAAGTTAAAAAATATCCTATTTGTATCAATTATTATCTCTTTAATTTTAGGTTATGTGGCAGGTTCTATTTTACCTTCACAAGGCTTAAATCAATTAAGGAATAGACTTCAAGAAGGACAAGTTATTTCGGATAATAAGATCAATGCTGTTTTAGATATCATGAAAAAAAATTGGTTTTTTGGGAAGGATATTTCTAATCTTTCTTCTCGTTTGGAAGACCAAGCTTTAAAAGGTATCACGAGTAATAAAGAAGATGACCATACGGAATACATGACGAAAGAAGAAGTGGTTGCCTTTAATAATCAACTGAAAAGACAGTATGTAGGTATTGGTATTCAATACCTAAAAAGCAATGAAAAAATTCTAGTTCAAAAAGTTTTCCGTAATTCTCCGGCTGAAAAAGCAGGGGTTCAGGTGGGTGATTTAATCAGTAAGGTTAATGGTACTTCTTTAGAAGGCAAAACGGTGAATGAAACAAGAGATTTAGTAAGAGGAAAAGAAGGCACAAAGATTGTCCTTGAAGTTCAACGCGGCTCAAAAATAATATCCCTTCAAGTTACCCGTGGTCCGGTATTAGCTTCTACTTATGGAAAAATCATCAATGATACGACTGCTTATCTTGAATTATTCCAATTTGGTGAAAGCACACACGTAGAATTAAAACCGTATTTAGATGAATTCGAAAAAAAGGGTGTCACCAAATTGATTGTTGATTTAAGAGATAATGGTGGGGGTTACTTAACAACCTTAAAGGATATTGCTTCTTATTTCTTATCGTCAAAAACAACCGTCATGGAACAAGTGTATTCTGATGGTAGTAGAGAAGTGATTCGTACCTCGGGAAAGCCTTACGAAAATTTCAAACAAATTGTTCTGTTGGTGAATGAAAATACAGCTTCAGCTTCAGAAGTGCTTACTTTAGCTCTTAAGGAACAAAGAAAAGATGTGACGGTGATTGGCACAAAAACCTATGGTAAAGGAACCGTTCAGGTGAGTCGAGCTTTCAGAGATGGATCAGCTATCAAATACACCACAAGTAAATGGGTTTCACCAAAAGGAGAATGGATTAATAAAAAAGGAATTGAACCGGATATTAAGACCGATGTACCGGAAGTTTTAAGAACGGCACAACCAAATCTGAAGGAAGGGGATGTTCTAAAGGTAGATAGTGTTTCACCGGTTACGAAGTATGCACAAGAAGCTTTGGCTTATTTGGGATATCAACCAGGAAGAAGGGATGGCTATTTCTCTGAACAAATGCGCAAAGCGATTCTGAAGTTTCAAGAGAAGGAAGGCTTAGAAACAACGGGTGCTATTAACCGTAAGACCTATAACGCTATTGTGTCTCGCATGGTTTATGTGTATAACACCGATAAATCCAAAGATAAAGCCTATCAAAAAGCCTTAGAGGTTTTACATGGATAATCGACCATTTGAACTAGTATCTTCTTTTAAACCAACGGGTGATCAGCCAAAAGCAATCAGCGAATTGGTACAAGGCATTTTGTCCGGTAAAAAAGAACAGGTCTTACAAGGGGCGACGGGAACCGGTAAAACTTTTACAATGGCGAATATTATCGCCAAAGTGAATAAGCCAACCTTAATCTTTTCTCACAACAAAACCCTGGCCGGACAATTATATTCTGAGTTTAAAGAACTCTTTCCTAAAAATCGAGTCGAGTATTTTATTTCAAACTTTGATTACTACCAACCAGAAGCTTATGTAGCACAAAGGGATATGTATATTGAAAAAACAGCGGCGATTAATGACGAATTGGATATGTTTCGAGAATCTACCATCAATTCTTTGTTAGAAAGAAGAGATACGATTGTGGTTGCTTCGGTAGCTTGTATTTATGCGGCGAGTGATCCGAAACAGTATAAAGACATGTTCTTTACGATTCGTGTCGGTGAAAGTTATAACCGTAATGCACTATTAAGAAGATTGGTTGAAATGCAATATGTGCGCAATGATATTGACCAAGTGCGTGGTTCTATGCGGGTTCGTGGGGATGTAATTGATTTAACGCCATCTTATACGGATCAATTTAATATTCGTATTGAATTGTTCGGTGATGAAATTGAACGAATCACAGAAGTGAATCCAACCACAGGGGCAACCTTAAATGCATATCAATTTTATAATATTTTCCCGGCTTCCGGTTATGCTCGAAATAAAGAATCTATTCAGCGCGCCTGTGATGCGATTGAAGAAGAACTTGAAGAGCGTTTAAGGTATTTTAAAGAGCATGACAAGTTATTGGAATATGAGCGTTTGGAACAAAGAGCGCGATTTGATATTGAAAGTTTACGTGAAAATGGTTATGTGTCAGGTATAGAAAACTATTCTTTTCATATTGACCATCGCAAACAAGGGCAACGACCATGGAATTTATTTGATTATTTCCCAGAAGATTTCTTGATTATGATTGATGAATCGCATGTTTCTTTACCGCAAATTCGAGGTATGTACAATGGGGATCATTCTCGCAAACAAACCCTGGTGGATTATGGTTTCCGTCTTCCGAGTGCTTTGGAAAATCGACCAATGAAATGGGATGAATTTGAAACCATGATACCGCAAGCTATTTATTGTTCAGCAACGCCGGGAGATTATGAATTGGAAAGGGTACATAATCAGGTGGTTGAACAGATTATTCGACCTACGGGGTTATTGGATCCGGTGGTGGAGCTGCGTTCAACCAAAGGGCAGGTGGATGATATCTGTATGGCTCTGGATGAGCGTATTCAAAAGAAAGAAAAGGTCTTGATTACAACCTTAACGGTTCGCATGTCGGAGGATTTAACCTCTTATTTGAAAGAGCGTGGCTATCAAGTAGCGTATATTCATCATGAAACGAATACGATTGAACGTTCGCAAATCATTCATGATTTACGTATTGGGAAATACGATGCGATTGTTGGAATTAACTTATTAAGAGAAGGCTTGGACATACCGGAAGTTAGTTTGATTTGTATCTTAGATGCGGATAAAGAGGGTTTCTTGCGTTCTAAACGTTCTTTAATTCAGATTATTGGTCGTGCGGCGCGTAATGCGAATGGGCATGTGTATATGTATGGAGATACAATCACCGATTCTATGCGTGAAGCGATGGATGAAACGAATCGTCGTCGCTCTATTCAAGAGGTTTATAATAAGGAACATGGTATTATACCAAAAACAGTTATGAAGTCAGTGGGTGATGTGATTCGCGGCAAAGAAACGCAAGAAATGGCAAGTCGTTATGTTCGTAAGAAAGCAAAGATGTCGAAACAGGATACCAATACATTGATTGTTAATTTAGAAGCTGAAATGAAAGAAGCCGCGACAGCCTTGAATTTTGAAAGAGCGGCTGAATTGAGGGATATGGTTTTGGAGTTGAAGTCGGAAATGGCTTAGATGGTATTTATGAACTTGAAAAAGTAGAAGTATAAGTTATGATGTTAAAAGTTAATAATTCAGTCGGCTGGAATTGAGGTTGTTATCAAGAAAAAGAGGGTATTCCTTTTTAGCTAAATCTATGCTAGCATATTACGGTGAGTGGATTAACCACTCCTTGCCTGAAAAGGCCATTAGACCAGAAGGAGGTGTACAAATGAGAAAGTATGAAGTAATGTACATCATCAAGGAATCTGTTGAAACAGAAAAACGTGGTGAATTAGTGAGCCAAATCGCCGGATTCTTAACCGGCAATGGTGCTGTTATCACAAAGACAGATGAATGGGGAATGAGAGACTTTGCCTATGAAATTGATGATATGAAGAAGGGTTATTACGTTGTATTAAAGTTTGAAGCTGACAATACAGCAGTCAAAGAATTTGACCGTTTAATGAGTATCAATGTGAATGTAGTTCGTTTCATGATTACTCGTGATGAAGCGGCTGAAGCGGAGGCTAAGTAATGATTAATCGTGTTGTGCTTGTCGGTCGTTTGACCAAAGATGTTGAAGTCCGTAAGACACAAAGCGGTATTTCTTCGGCTCGATTTACGGTTGCTTGTGATCGTCGAGTTAGTAGAGATGCGAATCCTAACCAACCAACAGCTGATTTCATCGGTTGTGTAGCTTGGCGTCAGTCTGCTGATTTCTTGGGGCAATACGCTCATAAAGGGAATGTAGTAGCAGTAGATGGTCATATCCAAACCGGTAGTTATGAACGTGATGGACAAAGAATTTATACAACGGATGTAGTTGTGGATTCGGTTCGTTTGATTCGTGAACAACGTGCAGAAACCGGTTCTTATAATTCGGATACTATGAATTATAATCAACCATCTAATAATTCTGCTAATCCTGAACCAAGTAATCAAGGGTTTGGTGATGATGATTTCGGTAATGGTGGATTTGATTTGTCCACAGATGATTTACCATTTTAGAAAAGGAGACCAACATGGCTTTTAGAAAACAAAGAATGGGTCGTCGTAAGGTTTGTTACTTCACAAAAAACAACATCAAGTTTATTGACTACAAAGATGTTGAATTATTAAAGAAGTTTATTAGCCCTAATGCTAAGATTACACCGCGTCGTGTAACCGGTACTCGTGCTAAATACCAAAGACCGTTGGCTATCGCAATTAAGCGCGCTCGTCAAATGGCTTTACTACCATACGTAGCTGACTAATGGAAAGGACAAAGAAATTTGTCCTTTTTTTGTGAAAGGATAAAAGATATAAGAATATACAAAAAAATATATTTGAATTCATCCTACACAGTCAGTTTATTCTAACTAGAATGAAGTTAGAGAAAATAAGGAGGTTTCATGAATTTTTTAGAAGATGCAAGACACTATGAAAAGGATATGGTTGAAGACATTCGCTCTTTAATGGCAATTGAATCAGTGCGTGATGATGAAAATGCCGGTCCCGGTCAACCTTTTGGACCGAATATCCGTAAAGCTTTAGAAACAATGCTTGAAATTGGCAAACGAGATGGTTTTAAAGTTAAGAATGTAGACGGCTACGCCGGTGTGGTTCAATATGGTGATCAGGAAGAATCGGTCGGTGTTCTAGGTCATTTGGATGTAGTTCCATTGGGTGATTTAAACGATTGGCATTTTGATCCTTTGAAAGGTGAAATTAAAGATGGATTTATTATGGGTCGTGGTAGTGCTGATGATAAAGGACCGGCTATTGCGGCTTATTATGCGGTTCGCATTTTGAAAGACCATGGTTTTAAGTTGAAACATAATATTCAATGTATCTTCGGTACAGATGAGGAGACAACTTCAGCAGGTGTTCTTTATTATAAGGCACATGAAAAAAATCCAATAATGGGAATTGTACCAGATGCGGATTTCCCTTGCATTTATGCGGAAAAAGGAATTTTAGATTTCAATGTTTATGGGAAAGTAAACACATGTATTCAAGAAATGGAAGCCGGCAATGCCTATAATGTGGTCATTGGTAAAGCGAATGCCCTTGTTAATAAACCATTAGAAAAAGACTACTTTGAAAAATATTTATTAGCACAAAATATCGCCGGAAGTTGCTATGAAGATGAAAAGGGAGCTCATTATCATATTGATGGAAAGCCATTCCATGCTTCAAAACCATTCCATGGTATCAATGCGGCGGTGAAGATGTTCCAATTTATTGGCAGCTGCTATAATGATGAATTCTCTTTAAAAGCAAGCCATATCTTAGCGGATCATTATGGAGAGGGCTTTGGTGTTGATTTTAATGGTGCATATATGGGACCATTAACTTTTAATTTAGGTAAAGTGAACATTCACGATGGTGAAATTGATATGTTCTGCGATTATCGTTATCCAAATGAATGTACGGGATCAGAATTATTTGCTCAAAGTGCTAAGATCTTAAAAGAAAGCCTAGGTTTAGAAGCAAAAATCTTTGATGATTCTAAATGGTTATTGAGTGATCCGAATAGTGAATTGGTAAAGACAGTTATGAAGCATTATCGTGAAATGAGTGGAGACACTTACACACCTGCATTAAGCATTGGTGGTGGTACTTATGCTCGTACATTTGATAATTTCGTTGCTTGTGGACCGGTTTTCCCAAATCGTCCTTATCCATCTTGGGTAGCGGGGGAGCATGAAGCGGATGAAGGCTTCGAGATTGAAACGATGTTAAGAGCTTGTGCGGTTTATGCAAACATCCTTTATGATTTAGCTTGTGAAAAAGAATAAAGAATGGCTCAACGGGAGTTCCGGATCAGTTTTTATGTAAAAAAGTGATAATATTGGTTGACTATGTTCATTAGGGGGTGTAGATTACTAGGTAAGGTATACCTAATAAGGAGAATTTACTATGAAGAAAATTATTGCGTCAATGCTAAGTATATTGATGCTGGCGGCTTGTGGTCAGCCAAGTACAAGTACCACACAACCTACTAATGAAAAGAAATTGAAGGTAACGGTTACGACTTCTTTCTTACAGGATATGGTCACTCAGTTAGCGAAGGATTACACCGATGTTAAGTTGGTTATTCCAGCGGGTGAAGATCCTCATACCTACGAAGCAAAACCGGAAGATTATAGCAAGATTAAGGATGCGGATTTAGTTTTATATCATGGTCTTCACTTTGAAGGAAAGATGGTTGAATTGTTAGAAAACGCCAAAGGACATGCGGTTACGAAAAACTTTGATAAGAAATCACTATTAACCATGGAAGAAGATGGTGTTAAGATTACTGACCCACACTTTTGGTTTGATGTTGACTTATACAAGAAAGCAACTACCGAAGCGGCGAATAGCTTGAAAGAAAAATTGCCAAAATATAAGGACAAGATTGAAGAAAACCTGCAAGCTTATCTTAAGAAGTTAGATGATTTAAAGGTATATTGCCAATCACAAATTAACATGATTCCTAAGAAATCACGTATTTTAATTACTCCTCATGATGCGTTTAGTTATTTTTCCAGACAGTATGGTATTGCAGTGGAAGCGCCACAAGGTGTTAGCACGGATGCGGAATTAAGTACGAAAGATATGGCTAAGACAGCTCAATTTATTGTTGACCATCAAATTAAGGCCATCTTTGCGGAATCCACAACCGATCCGGCACGTATGGAAAAATTAAAAGAATCTTGTGCCGCAAAGGGCTTTAAGGTTAAAGTCGTAAAAGGTGAAGGGCAAGAATTATTCAGTGACTCTTTAGCACCTAAGGGACAAAAGGGTGATACCTATATCGACATGGTTAAGATGAATGTAGATTTAATGGTATCGAATTTGAAATAGAAAAGGAAGTGCGTATGAGTGTTATTCATGTGGAGGATTTGACCGTTTCTTATGGCTATCAACCGGTATTATGGGATATTGATGTGGATATTGAAGAAGCTAGTTTGACCGCTATTGTAGGACCGAATGGAGCTGGCAAGTCGACTTTATTGAAAGCTATTTTAGGTTTTGTGAAATCTTTGTCAGGCGTGGTAACACTCTATGACTTACCTTTGAAAGATGTGTTAAATCGTTTGGCCTATGTCCCCCAACAAGCTTCTGTAAATTGGGATTTTCCAATTACGGTTTTTGATGTTGTATTGATGGGACGTTATTCTTCTTTGGGTTGGTTTCATCGACCAAACAAAGAAGAAAAAAAGCTGGCCATGGATGCTTTAGAAGAAATGAAAATTAGTGATTTGAAAGATCGTCAGATTTCGGAATTGTCAGGTGGTCAGAAACAACGTGTGTTTATTGCTCGTGCTTTGTGTCAAAATGCCCAGCTAATTTTAATGGATGAGCCATTGGCTGGAGTGGATAAAACAAGCGAAAAAATCATTATGGATAAAATGAAGGCTCTTCAAAAAGAAGGAAGAACGATAGTTTGTGTGCATCATGATTTACAGACTTTAAGAGATTATTTTGACCATGTAGTTCTTATCAATCGAAACATTATTGCTTATGGACCAATAAAAGACATATTAACCCAAGAAAATTTAGATATTACTTTCCAAGAGGGACCGGTATGTTAGCGGTATTAACATCGTATGACTTTCTAGTGGTTGCCTTCGGGACAACAGTGTTAGCCATGGTTAGTGCTGTGGTGGGTTGTTTTAGTGTCTACAAAGGACAAAGTCTAGTTGGTGATGCGATAGGGCATGCGACTTTTCCGGGGATTGTATTGACGTTTATGCTTTTCCAAACTAGAAATCCACTTTTATTAACGATTGGAGCTGCGCTATCGGCCGGGCTTGCTTATGAAGTGATACAGGCTTTCGTGCGTCATAGTAAAATTCAATTTGATGCGGCTTTAGCAATTGTATTAAGTGGCTTCTTTGGCTTGGGCTTGGTTTTAAAAAGCTATATTCAGGGTCATCCAAGTTATGTGAATGCCTCGCAAGCAGGGTTGAAAAATTATATTTTTGGTTTAGCGGCATTCATGATGAAAAAGGATGTTGTGTTGATTTTTATTGTGGCGGGCGTTTGTTCATTGATTTTATTTTTATTTTATAAAGAATTGGTTTTAAGTGTTTTTGATGCAACGTATGGCGAAAGTATTGGCATTTCTTCTAAATTGGTGGATCGAATTCTTTTGATTATGACGATTGCGTTGATTGCGGTTGGTATTAAAAGTGTGGGAGCTATTCTGATTTCTTCTTTTTTAATTATTCCATGTATCTGCGCTCATCAGCATAGTCATCGTTTAAAGAATGTGTTGATGATTGCGTCTGGTACGGCAGGCTTTAGTGCTTTCTTAGGAACGTTCTTGAGTTCGTTATATCGTGGTCTATCGACCGGTCCCACCATTATTTTAGTGATGGGTACATTAACTTTTCTTTCAATGATTTTTGGTAAGAATAGTGCCTTGCAAAAAAGGAGGTCACTTGTATGATGGAAGTTCTATTGGTCATTTTAATGACCTCTTTAGCTTGTGCCATTCTAGGACCTTTCCTTGTTTTACAGAAATTATCGATGACGGCTGATGCACTTTCTCATTCTGTTTTATTGGGAATTGTAGTGGCCTTTATGTATGTGCAAGATTTGAATTCACCTTGGTTGTTTATTGGGGCCGCTTTGTTTGGACTATTGACTGTTTATGTGGTTGAGACGGTAGCCGATAAATATCAAGTGAAAAAGGATGATGCCCTAGGAATTATTTTTCCGATGTTTTTTTCATTGGCGGTGATTTTAATCAGTCGTTTTTTCCGCAATGCGCACTTGGATGTGGACATTGTGTTAATGGGGAATCCGTTATTTGCACCATTTATTCGTTTGTTTGATTTACCGAAATCCTTTGTGGTGATGTTGATACTATTTATCTTAAACTTAGCTTTTGTGCTATTGTTCTACCAACCTTTAAAGATAACTAGCTTTGATCCAAAATACGCTCGCTTAAAAGGCATTAAGACGGGGTATTTGTTCTACGGCTTAATGACTTTGACTTCTTTAACAACCGTAACAGCTTTTGATAGTGTCGGAGCGATTTTGGTGATTTCTTTCTTGGTAGCACCAGCAGCTTGTGCTTGTCTTGTCACAAAGGATTTGAAATATACACTTATTGTAAGCTTATTCTTTGCGATGAGCAGTTCTATTTTAGGTTTTGCTTTTGGTAATTTATGGAATGTGTCAATTGCCGGTATGTGTAGTTTTATTGGTCTTTTACAGTGTATTCTAGTGATTCTTTTTCATAAGAATGGTTGGTTGAGTGAAAAGATAAAAAGATCCAAACAAAGAAAGGAAGTGTATCGTGATTTATTCTTAATGCATGTCTATCATCATCCGGGAAATCAAGAAGAAATTGGATTAAGCACGATACAAAATCATCTAAATTGGTCATCGAAACAAACAAAAAAAATCATTCAAGATCTTTTGAAATTCGACTGGATTGTAGAAAATGAAACACTTAATGTCTATGAACTTAGACCAAAAGGCTTAAAGCGTGTTACACTTTTAATGGAGAATTTATATGACCAACAATCGAGAAGATTATTTAAAAACCATATTTCGCCTTCATGAATCAGGCGAAAAAGCAACGAATAAAAAGATTTCGATGCATTTAAACATTGCACCGGCTTCTGTTTCAGAAATGTTGAAGAAGCTGTTATCAGAGGGCTTTATTATCTTCAATGGTACAGAAATTTGTTTAACTGAAGAGGGAGTAAAAGAAAGTAAGCGAGTGTTAAGTTGCCACCGTTTATGGGAAACTTTCCTTTTAGAAAAGTTACATTACAACTGGCAAGATGTGCATGAACAAGCGGATTTATTGGAACATGTTACCAATGATGAATTAAAGAAGCATCTTAATGTGTATTTGAATTATCCAAAGAATTGTCCACATGGTTCAATCATCTATGAAAACATGGATGGACCGGTGGAAGAAAGTTTATTCTTAGCGGATTTGGAAGTTGGTCAAAAGGCGATGATTATTAAAGTAGATGATGATGAGAAACAATTTTTAGCTTACTTGGATCGCATTGGTTTAGAACTTCATGATGAGCTGGAAATATTAGAGAGAGATTCTTTTGATGATTCTTTATTGGTGCTTTGTAAGGGAAAGAAGATTTCAATTTCCATAAAAGCCATGCGCCATATTTACGTTAAAGTTTTAGATAAGTAAGAGCCATAGTGCTCTTTTTTAGTGAATCTGATAGTGATGATTGTAGAAATCCCACAGAAGCCAGGTATTTAGAATTATTTTTGGGATAAAGGGAGAAGAGCTAAAAAGGGCAGTTTATCATCTGCCCTTTAGATAAATATAGTGTCGCATTTTCAATTTTGCTAGACTACTTAGTAAGTTTCACTGTTATCAAGATATTATCCAGGTTATGATATAAGAATCATTTAATGAAAGCTTAGGAAAGTATGTGGCGGAAGAATTATTGCTGATGGGATATAGCAAGAAAATCTGCTCTTGTTCACTTTGGATAATAGCTTGACGGCTATATAGCTATTTAAACCGGAAGTAAATTTCGGTATGGTCAATTTTGTTGAAGCTATGGTTTGAGAATCAATGATTGCGGATCTATTTTTTTTGATGATTGATTTCTTGACAATATGAATGAATATTTCGCTGTTTTTAGAGTCGAGTTCAACCTTGAGGTATTCATTTTTCTCTATATCCTTGATAGGAATGTTGAAGTCATGTATGGATCTCCACTTATGCTGACCGGTATTAGAGTGATAAACAGTGAATTTCACTTCTTTATAGGGAAGATTTTCTTTTGAAAAGCCTACGTCATTTCTGTATTAGATTTCTTTTTTACCACAGTCGGAAACGAGGAGTGCCAGAATAAACAACCATGTCATTTTTCGTATAATTTTTAGTTTTTTCATTTTCCCTCCCAAAGGATTATTTTACTTTAACCACATCTAATGAAGTGTCAATATGTATTTTAGAAGCGTTAGTCTTATACCTGGAAATATACATAAAATATAGGATTACCTTTCTCAATCAAGTTATAAAGTACATTTCAAAAAAGTAAACGGTTTCATTTGTTATAAAATAGCTTCTAAAAAGAGCTTACTTGTTATTTGACAATATAATCGAGATAATAGCATAGTGTGTTATCACCTAACATGTGATATCTAAAAGGAAAAAGGAGTATGTTAATGAAGGGAAAAATATTATTAGTTGAAGATGATGAAGTTACACGTGAAGGTGTTGCTGAATTTCTTACTGTAAAGAATTACGAAGTAGTATCTGTTGCAGATGGAGAAAAAGCTATTCGTACGTTTCTAAATCAAGACTTTGATTTAGTTATTTTAGATATTATGCTTCCAAAGGCAGATGGCTTTGAAGTTTTGAAGAAAATAAGATCACACAATCAAACATTCGTCTTAATGTTAACAGCTATGGCTGATGATAGTACACAGATTATGAGTTTTGATGAACAGGCAGATGACTATATAAGTAAACCATTTTCGCTTGCAATTTTAGAAAAACGTGTCGAAGCCTTGATTAGAAGAAGTCATTTTCAACATAAAAAAGAAGAATGGGTATATGGGGATGCTAGGGTGAATTTATCCGGATTTAGTGCCACCTACAAAGGTCAGTATGTAAATATCAAGCCCAAGGAGATAAAAATATTAAATCTTCTAATTAACCATCCGGGACAAGTTTTTTCACGTGACCAAATACTGGATAGGTTATGGATTGATGAAGTGCCTTTTGATAGGGTGATAGATGTGTACATTAAAAATTTGAGAAAAAAGCTTCACCTAGACTGCATAAAAACGGTAAAAAGTGTGGGCTACAAGTATGAGAGTGATGTATGAAAAGATTAAAGTTATTCCCGAAGACTTTCATATACACTATGGTGATTATGAGTGTTATCACCATAATGATTCATGGTCTTATATATTTTCTCCTACCTAGCTTTTATTTCAATAAAAAGCAAGAGGAGGTCAAGAATAGGTCTATGGAACTGGTTAAAATTTTGGAGGAAACTAGTGAATCAAAGGCGTTAGAAGTAACAAAGAATTACGCTATTATATACAACGTAAATATAACTCTTTATATTGGAAATAATACATATCAGTATCACGGTTTTACACCTGCTAATATCCAACTTGACCCTGTTAGAGCAAAAGATATATTAAGGAGAGATACTTCTATTACACAGTTAGAATCACTTGGTGACCATCCGGTTATCATTGATAAAAAGACCTTTAAAAATAAAGATAATCAAGTCTGTGATCTTTACTTAATTTTAAGTACCGGATCTATAGACGAAACAAAACAAGTTACTATTAAAGTTCTTCCTTATTCCATAGGCATTAGTTTTATTATTTCTCTTATTGCAGCATATATTTATAGTAAAAAAATTACTAAACCTATAAAAAACATATTAAAATCCACAAAAGATATGGAAAGGTTAAAAAAAGATAGTTATTGCAACGTAGAAAGTGAAGATGAAATTGGAATGATAGCTAATAATATTAATTCTTTATATGACACGATATGGAATACAATTGAATCACTAAAACAAAAGATTGATGATATTAGTCAAGTAGAAAAAGAAAAGGTAGAATTTTTACGAGCGGCTTCCCATGAACTTAAAACGCCTTTAACATCACTACGTGTTTTATTGGAAAATATGCGCTATAAGATTGGTAAATATAAAGATCGAGATTTTTATTTAGACAAGGCACAGGAAATAGTCATAGAATCGACAGATATGGTTCAAAGCATATTAGATATAAGCAAATTGCAGGTAGTTAATAAAGGTTGTGAAGAGGACTTGGATATACGAATGATTTTAGTTGAGATAATAGAATCATATAAGGTTTTAGCAAGGGCGAAGGATTTAAAAATAAATTTGAAAATAGAAGAGCCATGTGATTGTTTTATGAACAAGGAATCTATGAAAAAAGTAATTTCTAATATTATCTCAAACGCTATTAACTACACAGACCAAGGCAATCGAATCAATATACAGATATCAAATGGAATATTAATAGTAGAAAACGAGTGTAAATCACTTTCTGAAGATGTGTTAAAGCATGTATTTAAAGCTTTTTATAGACCGGATTTTAGTAGGGATAAAAAAGATGGTGGGACTGGTCTAGGTCTATATATCGTTAAAAATATTTTAACCGATGCTAATCTTGAGTTTCAGTTTAAACCTAGCCATTTAGGTATGAAATTTACTATTGATTTTAGAAGCCATTAAAGTTAATATCCTAATTTTGAAAAAAGGCAGATATATTTTGAAAAATCGAATTGTATAATTAATAGTGAAATTAGAAAAAATATCAGCAGAATAATTTAGAACTAAGCCCCAAGAGCAGAAATTAGAAAAATTTACTTTTGGGGTTTTGTGTGCTGAAAAAAGAGCATATTTTTTATAAAGAAAGAGATAAGATGAACTAGAAAAGGCATCCTGATGAGTTTAAGTGAAAAACTAATGGAATTATTTTTAAAAATTTCATATGGGTTTCATATAGAACATTAATATAGATACAGATGAGGAGGTCATAAAAATGTCAGTATTAAAAAGGGCGTTACTATATGTAACAAGAAAGAAAGCTAAATCCATCATAATGTTTTTCATTTTATTTGGAATCGCAACTTCTATGATTGCGGGTTTTGCTATTAAGTCCGCCACAAAACAAACTAGAAAAAATATAAATAGTTCAATTAGAGCGAGTTTTGAAATTGGTGTAAATTTACAAAATAGTTTTGGAGTAGGTACAAGGGGGCTTGGTAATGTACCGGGATCTATTGTTGAAAAAGTCAAGTCAATTGATGGAGTTACTTCAAATGATTTGAGAACTATATCTGAAGTTGATATTTCCGGCTTGAAAAAGGTGCCGTTAAATACCCCAAGAAGACAGTACAATCCTGAAAAAGAAGCCATCATTAAGAAAATGGCGGATTTACAAGGTAATGAAGAATCAAAATTTGATAATAAATTTGTAGGTGGAGCTTTAAAACTAACGCAAGGTAGACATATTAAAAGAGGGGATGTCAATAAAGTTTTAGTGCATGAAGAGTTTGCTAAATTAAATAATCTAAAAATTGGTGATAAGATTACTGTTACACCAAGCAAGCATAGATCTGTAAATTTAGATAAAGAATTAAATGCTAAAGTAACGCTTGAGATAGTAGGGCTCTTTACTGGTAGTAACCAAGATAGAGCTACTCATGAAATCGAGTTAATAGAAAATATCTTGATGTCAGATGTACATACTGCTACACAATTAAGTGGAAATTCTAAAGAGAATCTATACTATCAAGATGTAAAATTTTATGTTTCTGATCCGGCAAGATTAAATGAAATTATTGAAAAAGTTAAAAAATTAGATATAGACTGGTCACAATATACAGTAACAAGTTCAGATAAAAACTTCCTATCATTAACAACTTCACTAGATGCAATGGATAATCTAATCAGTCAACTAATTGTTGGTTCTATCGTGGTCAGTTCAATCATCTTATCACTTGTATTAGCCTTCTGGATTAATGGTCGTATTCATGAAACGGGAGTTTTACTGTCACTAGGAATTTCAAAAATAAATATTGTCGTTCAATATGTAATTGAATTATTGATGATAGCTATTTTCAGTTTTGGAGCCTCCATTGGGTCAGGATTTTTAATTGCACAAAAATTGGGGGACAGTTTAGTTAAGCAGGCAAACAATGCCGGTAGATTAGCTCTTGGTCAAAACCTTGGTGGACTTAATTTAGGAGCGGATGCCGAATCAAGTTTAATTGCTAAAACACTTGACAACTTAAATGTTTCAATTGGAGCCAATGAGTTTATGTGGGTGTGGATTATGGGAATTGCAATTATAGTAGTATCAGTTGCAATCTCTTCAATGAATATCATTAAATTAAAGCCAAAAGAAATACTATCTAAAATGAGCTAAGAGAGGAT
This sequence comes from Bulleidia sp. zg-1013, assembly GCF_019798045.1. Taxonomy (NCBI): domain Bacteria; kingdom Bacillati; phylum Bacillota; class Erysipelotrichia; order Erysipelotrichales; family Erysipelotrichaceae; genus Bulleidia; species Bulleidia sp. zg-1013. Next base: position 65,619 of record NZ_JAGXEX010000004.1, on the reverse strand, counting down.
ATAAATTATGAGTATTATTCGACTAAAAAATGTAAGTTATGTATATAAAGATAGCAAAAAAAATAAAATCTTAAGTGATGTGAGTTGTGAATTTGAAAGGGGAAAGTTTTACGCAATCGTTGGAGAATCAGGTTCAGGTAAAACTACCCTACTGTCAATACTAGCCGGTCTTGACGAACCCACAGGTGGAAATGTACTATTTGAAGATAAAAGCATAAAAGACATAGGATATACATTTTACAGAAAGAACGATATCTCAATGGTGTTCCAAAATTATAACCTATTAGATTATTTGACTCCATTAGAAAATATAAAACTAGTAAAACCGGATGCAAAAAGTGACATACTATTGAGTATGGGTTTAGAAGAGGAACAAATTAATAGAAATGTTTTACATCTTTCGGGAGGTCAACAGCAACGTGTAGCGATTGCTAGAGCCTTAGTGTCTGGTGCACCATTAGTTTTGGCTGATGAGCCTACTGGAAATTTAGATGAAAATACATCGGATGAAATTATTAGTTTATTAAAGTCTACAGCACATGACCAAAACAAATGCGTAATTGTAGTGACCCATAGTAAACAGCTTTCAAGACAAGCGGATATTGTTTTTAGATTAAAAGGTAGGAAACTTATGAAAGCCCATTAGGAAAATTGGAAGTTGTGTCATGTGATAAAACATGTGTTACAACTATTCTCATAGAAAGCCTTTCTCTGATACTACGATTTGTTAGTTAAACTCATTCTATCAGATGGCTTTCTATTTTTTGTATTTTCACCTAACACTTTTTAAATTTTTAATGTATAATACAAGGGTCACATATCGTATATCCTCTCGGATTGGCGAGAGAGTTTCTACCCCATGGCCTTAACTATGGGACTACGGTGTCTAGGATATTTTTAGGCACTCTGTAGGAATCTACAGAGTTTTTCTTTTTTCGATGTGTGATAAGAAAAAGGAGAAAATATGTTGGAAAATTTCTTTAAGCTTAAAAAGAATGGTACGAATGTTCGTACTGAACTCATGGCCGGTGTAACCACATTCATAACCATGGTCTACATTTTGGCGTTAAACCCATCGATTTTGAGTGCTTCCGGTATGGATAAGGGAAGCATTTTAACGGCAACGGCTGTTGCTTCAGCTATTGCTTGTTTCGCAATGGCTTTATTGTCGAATAAACCGTTTGCCTTATCGGCCGGCTTGGGCTTGAATGCTTACTTTGCGTATACAGTTTGTGGACAAATGGGATTTAGTTGGCAAGTGGCTTTAACAGCTGTATTGGTAGAAGGAATTATATTCCTTATTTTATCGGTAACGAATGTTCGTGAAGCAATCTTCAACGCAATTCCAGCTTCTTTAAAGACGGCTGTTGGTGTCGGCATTGGTTTCTTTATCACATTTATTGGTTTACAAAATGCCGGTATTATCGTTGATGGTAATACATTAGTTAGTTTATTTAGTTTGAAAGCGGCGATTTCTTCGGGAACAATTCATACCCAAGGGGTTGCGGTTCTATTGGCTTTACTTGGTACACTACTGATTGCATTTATGTTTATCAAGGGTATTAAGGGATATATGTTATGGGGAATTTTAATCACTTGGGGATTAGGAATTATCTTACAATTGGTTGGTTTCTATGTACCAAATGCGGTGGCTGGTTATTATTCTCTTATTCCAAGTGATTTGTTCTCAATGCCTTCTAGTATGGCTCCAACTATGTTTAAATTTGACTTTGGTTTCATAACATCACATTTGGGTGATTTTATTGTGGTGTTATTTGCGTTCTTATTTGTGGATATATTCGATACGATTGGAACAGTTATTGGCTGTGCTGAAAAGTCCAGCATGTTGGATAAGGAAGGTAAATTACCTGAAATTAAGGGTATCTTATTATCCGATGCGATTGGGACAACGGTCGGTGCTTGCTTAGGTACTTCTACCGTCACAACATTCGTTGAATCTTCTTCCGGTATTTCCGAAGGTGGTCGCACTGGTTTAACAAGTGTTACAACGGGTGTGTTATTCTTATTGGCTTTATTCTTTAGTCCATTATTCTTAACAATTCCATCTTTTGCGACAGCGCCTGCTTTGATATTTGTTGGTTTCTTAATGATGCAACAAGTCGCAAATATCAATTGGCAAGATTTAACCAAAGCTATTCCGACTTTCGTTACAATCACGATGATGGGGTTTGCGTATAGTATTTCTGATGGCATTGCGTTTGGTTTCATCACGTATACCATTTTACATTTATTCACAGGTAAGAAAGATGAGTTATCACCATTGATGTATATTTTAAGTGTTGTCTTTGTTTTAAAATATTTCTTAGTATAAAATGAGAGAAGAGATGCTTAGGCATCTTTTTTCTTTGGCTAAAAAATGCTAAAGTAGATATGTTAATAGATGGAGGATTCTATGAAATTAGTATTAGTTCGTCATGGTGAAAGCGAGTGGAATAAGTTAAACTTATTCACCGGTTGGACAGATGTTGAGTTATCAGAAAAAGGTATTGAAGAAGCGAAGGCCGGTGGTCGTGCTTTAAAAGAAGCAGGATATGATTTTGATTTATGCTATACATCGTATTTAAAGAGAGCCATTCATACATTGAATCACATTTTGGCTGAAATGGATCGTGAATGGTTACCGGTCACAAAGACTTGGAAATTAAATGAACGTCATTATGGTGCTTTACAAGGTTTGAATAAGTCAGAAACAGCGGAAAAGTATGGTGAAGAACAAGTTAAGATTTGGCGTCGTTCTTTTGATGTTCAACCACCTGCTTTGGAGGTTAGTGATAATCGTAACCCAGCTAATCAAGAAGCTTATCGTAATGAAAACAAGGATGAATTGCCATTATCTGAAAGTCTAAAGACAACGATTGAACGTGCTGTTCCTTATTATGAACAAGAAATTTTACCTAAGATGAAAGAAGGTAAGAGAGTGTTAATTACAGCTCATGGAAACAGCTTACGTGCTTTGGTGAAGTATTTTGAAGGTTTAAGTGATGAGGAAATTATCGGTGTTAATATTCCAACCGGTGTTCCTCTTGTGTATACTTTCGATGATGAAGGTCATTTCATTTCAAAGGAATATTTAGGTGATCAATCAGCTATTGAAGCTAAGATGGCTGCGGTTGCTAATCAAGGTTCTGTTAAGAAATAAATGGAAAACTTCCTTCGGGAAGTTTTTTAATAGAAAGAAACATTTATGAAAGTCGGTATTTACGGAATTGAAAGTCTAATTAGTAGACAGTTGTTAGAAAAGAAAGAAATAAATTGGGTTTTATTAGACCAAAAGAAAGATAAGAAACGTATCCAAGGTATTGAATGGAGAGTATATGATATCCATCATTATCCCGTCCATGAATTAGATGCCCTTATTTGTTTAAAAGAGGAAAAAGTGTCTTGTTCAATACCACAATTCAAACAAAAAGCAGGGATGAGTTTGGTTCACTTTGTTGAAGAAATGAAGAAGCGTTTCCCGGATGCTAAGAATGTGAGCTTACACATCTATCCCTCTTTAGCACATTATGGGTTACAAGGCTTTCGCCAATATCAGCAAGAACTAAGTGCATTAACCACAGGTGAAGAAATCATTTCTTCTTTCTCAGATCCTATTTTGAATAACTTGGTACCGCATTCCATTGGTTGTATTGACTGGGAATGTTTATGGGAAGAAAAGGTGAGTGTTGTACAAGTACCCATTTTAAGGGTAGATAGTGTTGAATTTGAGTTTAATTCTGAAGTGCAACAACCATGGTTAGAAAGTGATATTGTCTTAAAAGAAAGAGGTTCTTCGTATTCCCTAGCCAATCAAGATAAGGTTGGAATATGTTTGAAAAAAGATTGTGCGAAAAATTATTATCACTTTTTTGCGTATGTGGATACCATTTATTATCAAGTGAAAGAGATAGAAAATTGGCTCTTAGATGTAAAAAATAAATAATATGGTAAAATAAATAAAGAGAGGTTATAAATATGAGTATTAAATTTTGGGGAATTGTTGCGGCGGCGACGGTTGGAGCTATCGTAGTAGCGAAGAAAGTATTGGACAAAAAAGATGAGTCTGAAATGGAAGAAGTTGAACTTGTTGAAGTTGATAATTCCGGAGAAAGTGATGAAATTTTGGAATTAAAGACAGTGTATCCTTTTTTACCAACGAACTTTTTAAAAGAAACTGTGGAAAATGAAAACAACTATGTGGAGAGATTTATACCGGGTGAAGAAGTTCAGATTGTGCATCATGTATCTTATGACTCACAAGAAAGTGCTGAAGATTTTAAAGGTATTTTAGAAAGTGCCGGTTACAGCGTTTCGGAGGATGAAGTATTAGCTTATAGCGTTAAGCGTTCGTTTGCTTATGAAGAGGGTGCTGTTGCGAGTGATATCTTCAATGTCGCAAACCAAGTGATTTCCTTAGGTGGTAATTATCACGAGACTTTTGTTGAAAAAGTCTAATGATTCATACTAATAAAAAGTTGGTATGTACCAACTTTTTTATCGCTTAATTTTTTCATATAGGAGGATTGGAAATGATAAAAGCTGTATTTATAAACTATATTCTATCCGTTATCTTACCTAAGGGTGAAGATTTTCAAGCGGTTAGTGATGAAGTTGTGCATCATAGTAAATTAAATTCCACAGAGGAGGCGCGTGATTGGCTTTTGAAGAAGATGGATAGTTATGTGCAAGATAAACCTTATACGAAATTAGAAAATACGGTTTTAAATATTCTCAAATATAAATCTGATGATATAAAATTTAAAGGGAGTTCACAAAAAGTCATACGTGCTCTCCAAACCTTTTGGATGTACGCGCCAATTAGTGATGACTTCAAAAATTTTTTACGACAATGTCCGATACCGGTGTATATTATCTGTAATGAATCAGCGGATTATGTTCGGGTGAATTTGAAAAGAAACAATTTGCATGTAGCAGAAGTGATTAGCGCTGATTTTGTTGAAAAGACATTGATGAATAAAGAAGCATTTGAAAAGGCGTTAGAAGTGGCACAAGTGAAGAAAGAGGAAGTGTTGAATATTAGCTCCATTTTAGAGGAATTGGAAGTTGCGGAAAAAGAAGTTGGTTTGAACTCCATTCTTTTAGATCGTAATCGAAAATACCTTAATAGCAAGCACAAACGAACAAGAGCTCTTTTAGAAACTTTGCCACAGATATTTAAAGAATTAGGGGATAATGAATGGCAAACACAATCGAAGTAAAAGACTTATATTTCTCGTATGAGCTAGGGAACCCAGTCATTCAAGGCGCCTCTTTTTCTATTTCTGCCGGTTCTTATACTACGATTATTGGTCACAATGGTAGTGGAAAAAGCACATTAGCGAAACTGCTGGCAGGATTATTGGAAAAAGAATCTGGTTCCATTCAAATTCAAGGAAAAGAAATGAGTGCAGAAAGTTTGGATGAAATTCGTTCGCAAATCGGAATTGTTTTCCAAAATCCAGATAATCAATTTATTGGTTCAACCGTACGAGATGACATTGCTTTTGGTTTAGAAAATCACCAAGTGGAGCCTGCTAAAATGGATGCAATTATTGAAGATAATGCACAAAGAGTGGGAATGTTTTCGTTCTTAGATAAAGAACCAAGTCATCTTTCCGGTGGTCAGAAACAAAGAGTGGCGATTGCGGGTGTTTTAGCCATGTCTCCGGATGTGCTAATTCTGGATGAAGCTACGTCAATGTTAGATCCAATGGGAAAATATAGTATCAACCAATTGATTAAGCAACTATACAAAAAAGAAGGTCTAACGATTCTTTCGATTACTCATGATATGAACGAGGTGCTTCAAAGCACAAATGTGATTGCATTGGCGGATGGCAGACCAATTTATACAGGTGATCCGATGCCATTATTTCACCAACCGGATTTATTAAAGAAGCTTCAAGTTGAAGTCCCTTTCGTGGTTGAAGTAGAAGCAAGATTGAAGAAAAAGGGCATTTCGGTAGATGCAACGAAAGGAATAGAAGGGATGGTGGATGAGTTATGGCAATTCATTTCCAAGAAGTAAGTCACTTTTATTCCAAGGGTTCTAAGTTTGAAACAGAAGCTTTAAAGAAAATTAGCTTGTCTATTGCAGAACATAAAATGACAGCTATTATTGGTCATACCGGTTCTGGTAAGAGTACTTTGGTGCAACACTTAAATGCATTATTATTGCCGGATGAAGGGCAAATTGAAATTGTGAATCGAACCATTGTGGCAGGAGATAAGAATAAAGGTCTAAAATCCTTACGCAAAGAAGTTGGTTTGGTGTTTCAGTTTCCTGAATACCAATTATTTGAAGAAACGGTTTTAAAAGATGTTTCTTTTGGTCCAAAGAATTTTGGTATGTCAGTGGAAGAGGCTATTGAAAAAGCGAAGCTTGCTTTGAAGGCGGTTGGTATTTCCGAGAATTTGTATGAAAGAAGTCCTTTGGAGTTATCTGGTGGTCAAAAAAGAAGAGTGGCGATTGCGGGCATTTTAGCCATGGAACCAAAGATTTTAGTTTTAGATGAGCCAACAGCCGGTTTGGATCCACAAGGTGCGAAACAAATGATGACTTTATTTTCACAGTTACAAAAAGAAAGAGATTTAACGGTTATTTTAGTTTCTCATGATATGGATCAAGTCTTGCAATATTGTGAAGATGTGGTTGTTTTACAAGAAGGAAAACTAGCTTTTCAGGGTAATGCTTGGGACTTTTTCCATGAGCCTGCTTTGTTGGAACAGCTCCATGTTTTAGCTCCTTCCTTCATTCGTTTTCAACAAGCAATGATTCAGAAGGGTTTTCCTTTAGAGGAGTTATTCCAAACAAAAGAAGAATTCTTTTCGTGGATAGAAAGCCAGGTGGCGCATGTCTAATTTTACACTTGGTCGTTACGTCCCGATGGATTCACCGATTCATTGCATGGATCCTAGAGCAAAAATCATGGCGATGTTGGTGTTGCTGGTGTGTATTTTTATTCCGGCAGGATGGGCCGGCTATGCTTTGATGTTTGTGGTTGCTTGTTCAGCTATTTTGATTGCTAAGTTGTCATTCAAGTTTATTTGGAAGAGTATGAAGCCAATGTTATTTATGTTGGTATTCTTATTCGCCATTAACATTTTTTCTATTCAATCGGGCTCTGTTTGGTTAAAAATCGGTTCTTTTGAGCTTCATTCACAAGCGGTTTTCCAAACACTATATATTGCGGTGAGATTGTTGTTGATGATTATGATTACTACTTGTTTAACAGCTACCACCAAGCCGTTGGATATGACGTTAGGAATAGAAGATTTATTAAAACCTTTTGAAAAAATTCATGTGCCTAGTCATATGATTGCGATGTTAATATCAATTGCTTTGCGTTTTATTCCGGATTTAATTGAAGAAACACAACGAATTATGAAAGCGCAAGAATCGCGTGGTGTGGATTTGAAGGAAGGAAAACTCAAGGAAAAGGTAATGGCTATTTTAGCCTTGATTGTGCCTTTGTTTGTGTCAGCTTTTCAAAGAGCGGAAGATTTGGCTGAAGCAATGGAAGCGAGAGGTTTTGTGCCGGGGCGTATGCGTACTAGATATAAGCAACTTCATTTTACAAAGGTGGATTATGTTCTTTTAGTCTTTGTGCATATACTTTTACTCGTTTTAATGGGAATAGCAATTTGGTTATGAGATACTTTAAAGCCATTGTGTCCTATGTGGGAGCGAACTATTGTGGTTGGCAATCCCAGAAAAAAGGAAATTCTATTCAAGAAAAGATTGAGGATATACTAGAACAAATCAATCAAAAAAAGACGAGTATTATTGCTTCGGGAAGAACGGATGCGAAAGTGAATGCTTTGGGACAATGTTTCCAATTTCAAAGTGAGAAGGATATTGATGCGTATCATTGGTTGGGTATTTTTCATTCTTTTTTACCAAAGGATATTTATGTAAAAGAAATAGAAGAAGTGGATGAGGATTTTCATGCTCGCTTTCTTGTGGAACAAAAGACCTATGTGTATCGGCTTCATTTGGGGGAGTATGATGTTTTTCAAAAAGATTGTGCTTTGCAACTGGATGAAAGTTTGGATTTAAATGTCATGAGGGCTTGTTGGCATTTGTTCAAGGGGACACATTCTTTCTTATCGTTTAACACTTCTTCCTTAACAGAATATCCAAATCAAATTAGAACGATTTTCCATACGGAATTTCGGGAATTAACATTTGGCTTAGAGTTGGAGATTAGTGGTAATGGCTATTTAAGACATATGGTTCGCATGTTGGTGGGAACTTGTCTTGAAGTGGGAAGAAATAAACTTTCTTTGGACGAGGTTTGTACTATGTTGAAGGAACCTTCTCGAAAGTATTCGACGAAGAAAGTTGCTGCACAGGGCTTGTGTTTAAAGAATGTGACCTATCATCATGCTTTGGCTCGGAATGAGGCATATCTTTTGCGGGATGTCAGCTCATATGATCGATTGGATGAAAAGGTTGCTTATGTGTTAATCGAGCGAAAAGAGAATGGTTGTTGTTATGCGTTGGATTCGTCCGGTTGTTTGTTAGAGGGTAGTTTACCAACGGATGCTAATTTCCTGGAAATTGTTGAAAAAGCTAAGAGAAAAGGGCTTTGTATCATTGACAAGGCAAAGTGAATCATGAATTGATTGTGGTATAACGGTATCGGTAAGAACGCTTATTCAGCTCTCTTACCGTAGTCTTTAGCCTCTTGAAGTAGTTTGTCCAACTCTTCAAGGGCTTTTTCTTTTGTGTGGATAGTGGGCATAAAATTCAGAAAAATCACTTTTATTCTGTAAAATTAAATTGTCTGGATTTGACTTTTCATTTAAAGACAATGTACTAAAGTCGGTAGAGATGACACTGCTTTGGGATGATCCTTTTTAGGTTTAATTTGTCAAAAATTGATTCATGAAGGTTTTATTTAAAGATTTCATTGAAAAGAAAGGGTTTTCATAAATATTAAAAGAGTTAAGATAGATGTAAAGATATAAATAAAACAGGAGGAAACTATGACAAATGGCAAAATTTTAGGACTGGATATTGGTGTTGCTTCGGTTGGTGTCGGGATTATCGATAGTCAAACAGGCGATATTCTTCATGCTAGTTCACGCTTATTTAATTCGGCAAACCCAGACAATAATGTAATAAGAAGAACGAGACGCTCTGCCAGAAGATTACTCAGACGTAGAAAACATCGTGTTGAAAGAGTGGAAGAGTTATTTGATCGGTATCATATCGAATATTCCTTAGGAAATGAAAATTACAATCCATACGAAATTCGAGTGAAAGGATTAAGCGAAGAATTGAGCCCTGAGGAACTATTTGTGGCATTAAGAAATTTGGTTAAACGTAGGGGGATTAGTTATTTGGATGATGCGGAAGAGAATGGTATGAATTCGTCTAGTGACTATAAAGAATCTATTCAAAGAAATAAAAAGCTTCTTAAAGATAAAACCCCTGCTGAAATTCAGCTGACGAGATTAAAAGAATTTGGTCAAGTTCGAGGGGATTTCACCATTGAAAAAGATGGACAAAAAATTCGCATCATCAATGTTTTTTCGACCGGTGATTACCAAAAAGAAGTCCTTAAAATTTTTGAACATCAACCACAACTTTCAAAAAAATTTCAAGAAGAGTATTTAAAAATCCTTTTAGGAAAGAGAAAATACTACAAAGGACCAGGGAATGAAAAATCCAGAACAGATTATGGTATTTACAGAGAGAATGGAGAAAAACTAGAAAATTTATTTAGTATTTTGATTGGTACTTGTTCGTATTATCCAACTGCAAGAAGAGCAGCAACTTGTTCTTACTCTGCACAAGAATTTAATTTCTTAAATGATTTAGTGAATTTGAAAGTTCCCACAGAAACGAAGCATCTTTCGGAAGAAACTAAGCGTAAGTTGTTAGATGCTGTTAAAAAGGAAAAGGAGATGAATGGATCGAAGCTGATTAAGAAGCTGATTAAACTGATTGCCAAGGAACTCGGCTGTAAGGAAGAAGATATCACAGGATTCAGAAAAGATTCAAAGGATAAACCAACTTTGCATACATTTGAACCATATCGTAAATTAAAGAATTTCTTTCACCATTTGGAAAATGAAAATGAAAAAGTAGATATTGATGCTTTGATTGAAAAACAAACAACTTTTTATCAACATATCCAAAAAACCCCAGATGATTTTAAGTTAGGTATTTTTGATGAATTGTTGGAAATTTTGACCATCAATACGGAAAAAGAAGGAATAGAGGAATCCATTAAAAATAGATTGCCAAATCAATTTTCAGATAAGCAAATTCTTTCTTTGTATCAATTTAGAAGAAAGAATTCACAGTTGTTTTCAAAAGGTTGGCATAGGTTTTCAGTTAAGTTAATGCGTTTGCATTTGATAGAAGAACTGTTCGTTGGTGACAAAGAACAAATGGCGATTCTTTCTGAAATGGATCATATCAAGTCGGTAAAAGTTTCGAATAAAACGGTTTATTTAGATGAACAAATCGCCACGGACGAAATTTATAATCCAGTCGTTGCTAAATCAGTTCGACAAGCGATTAAAATTATCAATCTAGCCATGAAAAAATATGGAGACTTCGGTTATATTATGATTGAAATGCCACGTGATAAAAATAAGGAGCCAAAAAAGAAGGAAATTGAAAAAATACAAAAAGAAAATAAAAATCGAAAAGATAAAGCGTTGGAAAGAGTAGCACTTCTATATTGTGGTAGCGATGTATTGCCAACCGAAAAATATTTCAAGAATAAAAAGTTGCATGAAAAGATTCTGCTTTGGGATCAACAGGATGGCATTTGTCCATATTCTGGAAAACACATTAGTCCGATAGATTTAGTGGATAATGTTATGCCTTTAGAAATTGATCACATTATTCCATTATCGATTTCTTTTGATGATAGTTTTCATAACAAAGTATTGGTTTATCGTGAATATAATCAGGAAAAAGGGCAAAGAACACCTTTTCAAGCCTTGGATACAATGGAAACGGCATGGTCTTATCGAGAATTGATAGATTGGTGTTCGAATAATAAAAAATTAACGAAGAAAAAAAAGGAATATTTATTATCGCAAGAAGACTACAACAAAATAGAAGTAAAGCAAAAATTTATAGCTCGAAATTTGGTGGATACAGCCTATGCTTCTAGAACGGTTTTAAATTATTTGACTTCTGAATTGAGGAGACTAGGCAAAGAAACAAAAGTCGGTGTTATTCGTGGAGCTTTTACACATAATTTAAGAAAGAAGTGGAAAGTTGATCCAAGTGGTGAAAAGAGTCGAAAAACCAATCATCATCACGCTATTGATGCTTTGATTATTGCGGCTTCAGCGAAGTTAAGATTATGGGAAAAGACAGATAATCCAATATTTGAAGATTATAGTATTGGAATTAAGGTAAATCAAGAAACCGGAGAAGTGGTGGATATTACGGATAGTGAATATAAGGAATTGGTATTTAGTCCTCCGTATGTGAATTTTGTGAATCAAATTCGAGAATCTGGTTTTATGGATTCCATTAAATTTTCTTATCAAGTGGATTCCAAACCAAATCGACTCATATCTGACGCAACAATTTATAGTACACGTACAACTAAGTTAGGCAAGGATAAAGAAGTTATCTATACACTTGGAAAAGTCAAGGATATTTATTCAGACAAGGGATATGAAAAATTTAAGGAAATTTATAATCACGATAAATCTAAATTCCTTCTCTTTCATAAGGACCCAGATACATGGTATAGTGTTATTGAAGTGATTCTTTCACAATATCCTGATAAAAAGACAGGAGAAGACGGAAAAGAGATTAAGGTAAACCCATTCTTGGAATATCGAAAAGAATTTGGAATGGTTCGGAAATTAAGCAAGAAAAACAAAGGACCAGCGATTAAAAATTTAAAATATTATTATAAGAAGCTTGGTTCACACATTAATATTTCAGATAAAGTGGATAGCAAGCATAAATTGGTAGCGTTAAAGTCTTTAAAACCATGGCGCGCTGATGTATATTTTAACGAAGAAACAATGAAATATGAAATCCTAGGATTGCGTCACAGTGATTTGAAGTTTGAAAAAGGCGCATATGTTTTGACGGATGAAAAATATCAAGAAAGACGAAAAGAGGAAAAAATTGGCGAGAAGTCAATCTTTAAGTTCTCATTGTTTACCAATGATTTCATTATGATTAAAGATGATTTGGGAAATGTTTTGAAGGCTCGCTTTTTATCAAGGTCTAAGCCAAATAGCAAGAATTATGTGGAATTGAAGCCGATTGAAAAAAATGAGTATGAGGGAGGAGAAAATTTAATCCTTCCAGAATTGGGAACTGTTCCGAATAAACAGCGCCAAAAACCTCAGTGCCAAAAACCTTTGGGAAAAGAGAAGATTTCTATTTATAAAATTCGAACAGATGTGCTGGGGAACCAATATCTAATAAAAGAAGAAAAAGGTCCGATGTTTAATATTCAGTTGTAAGGGGTTGCTATTTTTGTAGGAAATGGTAAAATGAGAACGCAAAGGACGCTTTGCACATTCACTTAAAACTTGCTAGAGCCTACAAAAATAAGGCTTAATGCCGAACTCAACACCCCTTCAGGGGTGTTTTTCGTTGTGAAAGGAGAATTATATGGCTTGGCGTACGGTATATGTTTCAGCAAGTGAATATATGCGTTTAAAATTAGACAATTTATTTGTAGAGAAAAATCTTGAGCAGTTCACAATTCCATTGCAAGATATTTCTATGGTGATTGTGGAAGGTGGAACAACGGTGGTGACGGTTCGTTTATTAGCAGCTTTAGCAAAATATAATATTGTTTTGGTTGTGTGTGATGATAAGCATTTACCAGCTGGAATCTATCTTTCTAGTAATCAACATTTTCACGCTTATAAAAGATTGATGTGCCAATTATCTTGGGGTCAGGAACAAAGAAACCAAATTTGGAACCAAATTATTAAGTATAAAATTTTAAATCAAAGAGAAGTCTTGTGTTTTTATGAAAAAGATTTAGAGTCTACGAAATTATTACTTTCGTATATTGCTGAAATTCACGATGGTGATGTTTCGAATCGGGAAGGACATGCCGCAAAAGTTTACTTTAATAGTTTGTTTGGGCAAGGTTTTAAAAGAGAAAGTCAGTGTGAAACGGATGCCATTAATGCAGGAATGAACTATGGATATACTATTTTTAGAGCTCAGTTAGCTAGAGTGGTTTGTGGCACTGGATTAAATCCGATTTTGGGTGTTTTCCACAAAAACGAATATAATTCTTTTAATCTTGTGGATGATTAAATTGAACCTTTTCGGCAAATTGTGGATATGTGGGTTTATGCGAATCTTCAGCAATCTCAATTTCTTACCTTTAAAAACAGGAAAGATATTGTTGCTTTATTGAGTTGCAAAGTGATTTATGACCAACAAAAAATGACAGTATCAACAGCGATGGAAAAGTATGTGGCAGCGTTCTTGGAAGCAATGGAATCAGGGAATTATACACATTTCCATTTTCCACTTGCCTCGAGTTTAATATATGAGGTATCTGATGAGGTATAATGCTGTGAGATTATTATGTTTATTTGATTTGCCAATGGAAACTGCTCAAGAAAAAAGGGCATATCGTTTATTTCGGAAAAAGTTAATAGAAAATGGCTTTGTGATGTTACAATTTTCTGTTTATTATCGAATTTGCCCAAATAGAAGTTTTGCGGAAAAATACAAACAAAAATTGCAAAAGTCGTTTTTACCAGAAGGTAATGTAAGGCTTTTGTGTGTTACGGAAAAGCAATTTGAAGATATGGTCGTTATCGTGGGAGGGAAAACAAAGCAAGAGGATATTGTTGGAAAAAATGCTTTGGTTATTATATGAGATGGAGTATACCAACTAAAAGAAAAGGGAATATTGAATTAGAAGTTTCAAATTTCACTCAGTTGACGGGGACGAATAAACAATTAATTTTTGATATTATGCAAGTTGTGAAGTGGTATTTTTGTGGTAGAAAATACACGGAAGAAGATTTATCGCTGTTTTTTCAAAATGAACTAATTATTGAAAGGGAGATTGGCACTGTTAAACGGGATAGTTTCAAAGTGATTTGTTTGGATACAATGGAAAGTATATCCAATCAACTTGGGTTTAAAAAAAGTTCTATTTCTTTTGAATATTTGAAATATGTGATGAGAAAAACTTCTTTTGAAGGACATTTGGAATTGCTTAATAATGAATTGTTGTCTTTAGTCCAACAAATAGATAAAGATTCTGCCATTTATATGGAAGAAAGCTCGTTTCATGTGGCTATAAAAGAAATATTGTCGGAAAACATTATTCAAAAATTTTTAAATCCAGTTTTTGCATGGAGTGATATGGAAGTAGCTTTTGAATGGTTAGACAACTTTGAAAAAATGTTTTTGATTTTAAAAATGTTGGAATATATTCTTATGAATTCAGATGAAGATTATTTATTGATTTTAGAAGGAATGGATCAATATTTGACTGGGGATCAATATCAAAAGATTCTTAAGAAATTGAATCAAATCAGTGAGCAATATCATTTGACAGTGGTGAATGAGGTTTTTGATGGGGAATATTTATGGATGGAAGATAAAACTTTACCAAGTATAAATATTATTTCGGATTACATAAATCATTTCCATGATTTAGAATTTATGAAAGAGAGATTTATGAATGAGTATCCTACTAATATTGAGATGGAGGATAAAGAAATGTTAGAGGTATTGAGAAATGTAAGCCAATTTATATTTACTGAGAATTTGGAGCGGAAATCAATTTCGGAGTTTGATTTGATAGCGACTGCTATTATCAATAAGCTATATTTACTGGAAATTTCACCAAAAATTTCGTATAGAGAGTGTTTAGAAACAGAAAAGAATTTTCAAAAAAAGTGCTATTTTAATGTGAAAAATAATGGTAAAATTGAGGTGTAGAGGATAAAAACCTTAATTTGAGGTTTTTGTACTCTAAAGTTTTAAGTGAATGTAAAACATGTTTTGAAGCAGGCTTTACATATAGCCGTTTTTGTACTCTAAAGTTTTAAGTGAATGTAAAACATATCCATGGGTTTTTGAAACTTTAAAAGAGTTTTTGTACTCTAAAGTTTTAAGTGAATGTAAAACGGGGCAGAGGTTGAAATTATTGACAATTTGTTTTTGTACTCTAAAGTTTTAAGTGAATGTAAAACGAGATTGGTATGAATCATACCAATTGAATAGTTTTTGTACTCTAAAGTTTTAAGTGAATGTAAAACTAGTTCAAATTTCAGCACTTGCAAAAGATGGTTTTTGTACTCTAAAGTTTTAAGTGAATGTAAAACTATTAGCCGGTCATAAGATAGAAAATGATAGTTTTTGTACTCTAAAGTTTTAAGTGAATGTAAAACTTGTTAGCACGAATTTAGAGAAAGGAAATCGTTTTTGTACTCTAAAGTTTTAAGTGAATGTAAAACGAATATTAAGCGTGATAGCTTAACAGACTTGTTTTTGTACTCTAAAGTTTTAAGTGAATGTAAAACGGCGCTTCTATACACTGTATATAGAGCTGTGTTTTTGTACTCTAAAGTTTTAAGTGAATGTAAAACCTTTGTTTGTATTGGATGTTATCTTCAACTGTTTTTGTACTCTAAAGTTTTAAGTGAATGTAAAACCAATTAGAAGAATTATCAAACAATAAGGGGTTTTTGTACTCTAAAGTTTTAAGTGAATGTAAAACGCTTTTTGTTAAAAAATACTGCTCCACCACGTTTTTGTACTCTAAAGTTTTAAGTGAATGTAAAACAAGTAAGATCTTCATCCTTTGGTGTACCATGTTTGACACCATCATCAATTTGTTCCCTTTCTTTGTTGTTGCTCATGTCCTTGTGTTTGCCTAATTATCAAAACTCTTCCAGCCTTGATAACTATCGTGAATTAACACAAATAAGGTTTGTTGGTTATATCATAAATATTTTCTATATTTCCATAAAAACCGACATCCCCACTGAAACATTAGGTTTCATATTGAGAATATCGGCTTATTTTAAATCAAATTTTGATGACGATTACCAAACTATTTTTAGATTTTATCATCACTACCAAAAGTGATAATCTTCTTCATGACTGCGTCTTCAATATTGGTTTTAACTTGCTTTGTTAGCTTTTTAGGATCAATTTCTTGACGACTAACAACCGCACATTGATTTCGGATAGTATCTGTATACACCTTTTTCAATTCAGTGCCCACGTTGATTTTACTCATACCACAATCCACACAACGCTTAAAATCTTTATCAGGAACACCTGTACCACCATGTAAGACTAGATGGCACGGAACGAGATTCCGTATGGTTTGAAGACGTTCAAAATCAATTTTAGGTTCTTTTTTATAGAAACCATGGGCAGTACCAATAGCTACCGCCAAGGCATCCACTTTCGTTGCTTCATAGAACTTTTGAGCATCGCTAGGATTTGTTAATAAAGCATCCTCCTTGGAAACAACGATGTTATCTTCCACTCCACCAACATGACCGATTTCAGCTTCTACACTAGCTCCATACTTACGAGCAAATTGAACCACTTCCACGGTATCATGGATATTGTCTTCATAACTTTTCGCAGAAGCATCAATCATGACAGAACCAAAACCAGCCACAATCGCTTCTTTACACAAATCAACTGAAGTGGAATGATCCAGATGTAAACAAACAGGAATATCCACGGCTTCAGCAATACCTCTGACCATGCCTACAATTTGTTTTAAACCAAAATAACGAACCACACTCATAGAGGCGGCCACAATGATTGGTGCATTTAATTGACTGGCAGCATTGACAATGCCTTGGACATCTTCGTAACCATTAAAGTTAAAAGCCCCGACAGCGAATTTTTGATTTTTTGTATTCCTCAAAACTTCCTTTAAATTAACATAAGACATTAGGCTACCTCATTATTACGATTCTTTTTAGCGTATACACGTTTTTCATGAATAATCATCAAAGAGGCAACAACGAAGACACCAACAATTAAGGCTAGTAAGAATCCGGTGATGTTTTCAACGATTGGCCACATGAAGAAACCATAGGAAGACCCCGGGAAAACATTAGCTCCCATGCTGAAACCAATTGCTCCACCAATACCAGAACCAATCATACAAATAGGAATAATCATTGGATCCATGATAATAAATGGTAAGACACCTTCAGAGATACCCAATACCCCTAAAATTAAGCAAGATAAGCCACCAGCTTGAAGCTGAGGATCAAACACATCTTCTTTTAATAAGTGCTTGGAAATCAAAGTAGATAAACCAATACCAATAGGTGGTATCAAAGCTCCTAACATTAAAGCAATGTAGGAATAGCCGGTATCAAAATACAATTGTTTACCAATGGTACCAGCCATTTTATTCGCCGGTCCACCAAAGTCAAAGGCACGAGCAGCCCCTAAAGCTGCCGATAACAAAGAGCCTCCTCCTTTACCGATGGAGTTAACAATGGTTTTACTGAGTAAAGAAAAACCGGAGCCAATAGGAGCAATCACAAAGTAGGCGATAATAGCGGTGAATACACCTCCCAAGACAGGTAAAATAAATAACGATTTAACACCAACATATTTTCTATCCAGTTTGATGAGTGTATTAAGACTTTTCACTAGATAACCAGCGCAAAAGCCAATTAAGACAGCCCCAATAAATCCTGAATTTAAATGAACGGCTAAGTAGCCACCCAGCATACCGGGAGAAAGACCCGGACGGTCGGCAATAGCGAAGGCAATATAGCCGGCTAAAACAGGATACATCAAGCTAAACATTCCTTTACCGGCAATTTGGTTCAACCAGCATAAAATATATTTCAAGCCGGTAGCTTCTTTGATAATATCTTTAGTTCCAATATTGACATTGAAGATGGTTTGACCAAGTAAAGTTGTCAATCCTAATGTAACTCCCGCAATGACGATGATTGGCATCATGTAAGAAATACCGGTCATGAGTTGTTTATGAATATTTTCTAATTTTTGTTTATTCATTTAAGAATACCTCTTTTCATCATTTCGTTTTTAATAAGTTCATTTCCTTTTGCGATGACATTTTGAAGCGAAACTACGAAAATCTTATGTTGGTAGTTTTGAAATCGTTCAAATTCTCTAACAGCAACAGCCGCTGTGATAATGACAATATCAGCCCTGTTAATATCATCGATGGTTAATTTGTTTTCGATACCGATAGAACCTTGGGTTTCAACCTTGAATTCAGCTCCGAGATTTTGAGCCGCCTTTTCAATAGCATCCGCCGCCATATACGTGTGTGCGATTCCTGTTGGACATGCGGAAATACCAATTACATACATTTCATTTCCTCCTTTATATATTTTCCACTTTCTAATCGAATGATTTATTCAAGACTTGCGCATAGTTCTTGATAAATAGCATCTTGATTGTTTTCGGATGTAAGTTGAGCTCTAAAATCTTCATCCATCAGCTTTTTTGCAAGCTTGCTTAGTAATATCAGATGCAAATTGCATTCGGAATTAGCGGGTACAATAATCGAAATAACAATACGAATGAGCTGACCATCTAAACTTTTCCAATCAATTCCACGATTGTTTTTAATGAATAGAATAGCGGGTTTTAAAACACAAGCATCTTTGGCGTGTGGAATGGCAATTCCATCGGTAAAACCGGTGCTGATTTCGTTTTCTCGCCGCCAAAGGCTTTGATAAAGACTTTCCGAATCACTAATTAGGCGCAATGATTCAGCTTTTTCACTAATAAACTTAAAACAGTCATCTTTGGTTTCAATATTCATATTTAAAATCACGGCTTCTTTATTAAGAATGGCATTCATGATTCATCTCCTTCGTTTAAGATATGGATAAATTCGAGGTAGCTGTAAGAAGATAATAATTGATCAACAATTTTATATTCGCCAATTTTTTTATACAGTTTTTTGAGTATTTCAATTTTATTCAGGTCTTTACGATTGAGTAATAGGATAAAAATTAGTTGTACTTCTCCTGTTGACCAAATGATTTTTTTATCATTTCTAAAGACGGCGATAAAGGATTTGAAATCGCCACTTTTAATAGCGTGCGGCATAGCGAAAAGATGACCGATTTCAGTGGTGGATAGTTGTTCTCGTTCCATGATGGCCTCCATGAGGTCTTGTTCAATAGCAAGGGTATCGATTAATTTCTTTTCAATGATGGTCAAGATTTCATCTTTATTGCGACCTTGAATATTGAAGAATAAGTTTGGACTGAAGAAAAAGTTTAGATTGTTGTCGGTGGTAAAATCCAGCTCGTAGTTGTCCTTTAATAAAACATCACCAGCATCGATTAAAGGGATATTGGATGGATAATAATCCAACTTGGTTGTGGTAATGATGAAATCCGGGGAACTGTTGATAGCAATGTTCAAAAAAGTTGAAGGATAAACACCGATAATTTCGATGTCATCATATGTTTTTTCGATTTTTTGTTTGACAATCAAAGAGGTTCCTACACCATAATTGCAAAGGATGATGGCAGTTTTCTTTTTGTTTATTCTCCTAGCCGAAGAAGCTAAATGAATGGCTAAGTAGCCGATTTCATCATCGGATATTTCCAAATCAAAGTGTTCTTTAATTAAGTTTCCCAGTTTAATAGCGTCATTGAATTCAACCAGATACTCTTTTTTGATATTGCTTAATAAAGGGTTGATGAATACGTTTGGAGTATTGGTGCGTTTGATTAATAAATCCATGTGAATGAATAATAGGTTATAAAAGTTATCATTGAATTGATAATAATCAGGGTTTTCTTGATGAATTACCGCCATTGCCATGTGAATAAAGTCTTTAATTTTATTATTGGTGACATCGGAAGCTGTTTCCTTATTAAGAATTGTATTGGTACTGATATAATGAATTTCCTTGTCGTCCATGTTGAGTTGAAAGGATTCGTTAATTTCGTTGACAATTTCCTGAATGAAAGAATCGTCTTCATTTCCTTGGAAAGTAGAAGCGGCTTTGGTGTGGGAATTTCTAAAAGAAGCCGCAATAATCACTACTAATAGATTGGAGTAATCCATATCCGACAGAATGAAATGATAGTCGTATAATTTATTTTTAATGATTTTTTCTAGTAATTTGAAATTTTCTTTGTTGAAGATGGGAAGAATGGTATCGACGATGCGATTGTTGTTGAAAATCATGTATTCTTGGATGATTAAATTTCGAATATGAGCTTCACTTCCTTTGATTTCAATTCCATAATTTGGTTTTGAAAAGTACGTGAGGTGATATTTGTTTAATAAAGACTCCACGTTTTTTAATTTAGAACTGATAACCGATTCGCTATAATACAATTTTTCAGCTAAGTCTGTAATGCTGGTCGGTGAGTTCTGTAGAATTTCCGCAATGATTTGAAGTTCAATGGTATTTTTTGAAGAAATATCCAGCTCTTTTTGTAAGTTTAATAGATGGTTGTGATTGTCGAAGGATAATTTATAACCTAAATGTTTATGTAACTGGAGAGTCATGTGATAATCCTTCAATTTATCTTTGATATCGGAAATGGCTCTGCTTACCGTACGGTTGGATATGGATAAATCATCAGCGATTTTTTGAATATGAATATATTCACCGTTTAAAAACATTTTTAAAATGCTTGTTTCTTTATCGTTAAACATATAGCCCTCCCTAAGCCTATGATAAATAGAGTCATCAATTTAATTAATTTACGAAATGTCACCATATATGGACAAGTAATAGAGTTTGTCTTGAATGGATGGGCTTGGCTATGTTTTTCACAAAGAGTAGATAGATTTACATGTATCATCTCTATTGGGGGGACAATCAACTACCGAAAGTGTTTCATTTTTCAAGAAATGGCTTTATAGGAGATGGAATTTAAAGGGATAGAGAGGTAAATAAAAAAAGATATTATGAATGACTTTCTTTTCGGGAATGGATTTAAGGATAAAGAAGCTAAAATCAAATTGACTTAAACAAGGTTTTGAAGTATCATATTTCATGTCACTTTATGGCGTGAGCCCCGGAAACTCAGTCAAAAAAGGAGAAATTATTATGCGTCAAACAACTATGTTAAAACCGGCAGAAGTTAAGCGCACTTGGTATGTCGTTGATGGTAATGGCAAAACTTTAGGTCGTTTAGCAACTCAGGTCGCAACTATTTTAAGAGGTAAGCACAAGCCTACTTATACACCAAATGTGGATTGTGGAGATTATGTAATCGTTGTGAATGCAGACAAGGTTCAAATCACAGGCGATCAAGACTTCAAGAAGTTCTATTACAGTCATTCTCAATTCCCGGGTGGATTACGTACAAGAAGCACTAAGGAAATGCGTGAAAACTATACAATTGAATGGGTTGAAAAAGCCATCAAGGGTATGTTACCACACACAAAGCTTGGTGATGTTATGCGTACTCATTTATTTGTTTATGTTGGAAATGAACATCCACATGCTGCTCAAAAACCGGTTGTGATAGAAGTTAAATAAGGAGGAAAAGACAGATGGCAACTAAGAAGAAAACAGGTGTTACCTACGTTGGTACAGGTCGTCGTAAGACATCCGTAGCTCGTGTCTTTATGACTCCGGGTACTGGTGTAATGACAGTGAATGGTAAAGCGTTAGAGGAATATCTTCCATTAGCAACGTTAAGAATGGTTGTTAATTCACCATTAGTATTAACAGAAACAAAAGATCAATTTGACATCAAGGTTAATGTTTATGGTGGTGGATACACTGGTCAAGCCGGTGCAATGCGTCATGGTATTGCTCGTGCTTTGCTTGAAGCAAGTGAGGATTACCGTCCGGCTCTTAAGAAGGCCGGTTTCTTAACGCGTGATTCTCGTGGTAAGGAACGTAAGAAGTACGGATTAAAGGGTGCTCGTCGTGCTCCTCAATTCAGTAAGCGTTAATTCAACGTATTATTGCAAATATTCGGAAAGTCCCATCTATAGGGGCTTTTCTTTTTGTATTTCTATGATGATTGTTTTGATTAATGCCCTTCAATGGACTTCTGGTGTTTTTATTATTAGGCAGTAAAAGAGGCTTTAATATCTACTTTTCTAGCACATATCCTTTGTACAAGTATGATAAAAGGGAACTTTTAAAAATATTGGAGTCTTTCCTTTGGTGTTTACCTATGGTTACCGGATGGTCTATTAGAAAAAAGTATGATATATTATAAAAAACATAGTTGCAGGGAAAACAGCCTACATAAGTCCTGCACTTTTCTATGTCTATAAACGTAAATGAGATAGGGCTTTCATACTAATGGATAGTTGGCTTTATCAAGAATGAAGAAGGAGAATTTGAAAAGTATGAAACAAATGGAGAGAATTGCCGGCTTTATTTTGCTTGCAATTGTAGTATTGTTCGGCATGTTTGGACTGAGTTCCTCTATGCTATATTTCAGGTTATTGATGGGTGTGCTTTTAGGCTATGCGCTATCAAGAGGCTATATGGGCTTTGCGGGAAGTGTCAATCGTGCCTATAATGGTGGTTCTACTAAATTGATGAGGGCTTTGATGTTTATGTTTTTTGTTACGGCTGCAGTTAGTACTGCGGTTTTATACAATGCGGATGTTTCAAAGTTTGATCTCTGGATAAATCCGATTAATATTGGCTTGCTTTTAGGAGGACTTCTCTTCGGTTTTGGTATGGCGTTTTCGTCTTGCTGTGCATCGGGAGTATTGACAGACCTTGTAGCTGCATTCCCAAGAGCTTTTGTTACCTTAATATTTTTCTGTATGGGTGTTTTTGTAGGCTTTCCAATTCAAAATACAGCAAGCTGGGTACAGGATTCTCTGATTAAAATTGAAGGAAAAAACGGTGTGTATTTTCCGGATTTATTCGGATTTGACGGTTTACAGGGTTACCTAGGTGCACTCATTTTGACTGGAATCCTTTGCCTTATCGTAGTGAAGTTGAGTTATATCTACGAAAACAGAAGAAAGAAAGCAGGTACATATTTTGGGGTCATAAGTGAAACCGCACAGCTTTCTGGTGAAAAGAAGTCTCTGGAAGAAAGTGGAGAGGTTTGTCCTTTCTGCGAGAACGGTTATGAGAAAATCTTTGTACGTCCATGGAGCTTAAAGACAGCGACTCTTGTCATTTCTGCTGTTTTTATACTTCTGATGGGTGTTACTAAGGCTGGTTGGGGAGCAAGTACACCATACGGCTTCTGGTTCGGGAAAATTCTTATGGTCTTTGGAGTTAAGGTAGATGCTATCGTAGAGTTTACAAAGGGAGTGGCAGGACCTTATGAAATGCCTTTCTTTAAGCATCCAATAAATGTACAGAATATTGGTATTGTCTTAGGCACATTGTTCTATATGCTTACTTCTAACAGCTTCTTATCCACATGCAAGGCAAGTCTGAAGATTAATGCAAAGCAAGCCTTCTTCTATGCCCTTGGTGGATTTGCAATGGGATTTGGAACCAGACTTGCTAACGGATGTAACGTAGGAGCTTTATATACTCCAATTGCAAACTTCTCCTTATCTGGATGGATTTTCCTTGTCGTCCTAGTAGCTGGAGGAATTATCGGGAATATGGTGGCAAAAAAAGTTCACCTATAAAATTGATGAATAAAAAATTAAGATACATTGATGTTCTTGGATTAGTAATAGGAGCCATTATAGGCTGGGGCTCCTTTACTCTGCCGGGCACAAAGTTTTTAAAAGAAGCGGGTGTAATCAATACCTTTATAGGACTTTTGATTGGAGGTATTTTTATCATGGTGATACAAAATGCTTATCACATCATGCTGGAAAGTCATAGAGAAGATGGTGGAGAATTCACTTATACCTTAAATCATTTAGGCAAGGTACACGGCTTTGTAGTAGGATGGTCCTTAAGTCTTTGTTATTTAAGTATGGTTCCGTTAAATGCGGGCGCCTTTGTGCTTCTTCTCCGTGAGATATTTGGGTCGAAGATGGACTTTTTATATCTGTATTCCATTTCAGGTTACCCAATATACCTTACGGATGTGCTTGTGATGTCAGCCGTGATTCTGTTGTTTGGCTTCATCAATATCCAAGGATTAAAAATTAGCACTAAGGTGCAGAATGTTATGAGTATTCTTTTAGCCATGATTGTATCGGTGCTTCTCTGCCTTATGTTTATGAAAAGCGATCTACAGGCTTTTCATCAAAACTATGTGGGAAATTACCACTTCTCTCTAAAGGAGATTTCTAAAATTATTGCGATTGCTCCCTTTTTGTTTGTGGGATTTGATGTAGTGCCACAGGTTTCAGAGGAGTTGGGTTTTAAACCCGAAAAGTCTACCTTACTTGTAGGGATTTCGGTGCTGGTTGGTATATTTCTCTATGGTGCTTTAAATACTATAGCTGGACTAGGCTTTTCACCAGATGCAGCAGTGAAAACACATTGGGCTGTAGCGGATGCCGTGATTCATATTTTAGGGAAAACAGGATTTTATGTCATGTTGATTGCCTTGGCGGCTGCAGTAGTAGGTGGAATCAATGGCTTTATGATTGCGGCAAGCAAACTCATTGCCAGTCTTTCCCGAAGAAAGCATCTTGGGGAAAGATATGGGATAAAGAATAAAAAAGGGGTACAACCTTATGCCATTATCTTTGTTTGTGCCATTAGCCTTATTGGTGCGTTTATAGGCAGAAGAGTGATTATTTACATTGTGGATATGGCGAGTGTTCTGGCTGCGGTAGCCTATATGTATGTTAGCTTTATCAGCATTTCCTTTGCGAAAGGGAAAGTAGAAAAAGTTTTAAGTGTACTATCTGTGCTGATTTCCATAGGTTTTATTGTACTTTTGGTGTTTCCAAGATCTCCCGCAAGACTTTCAAAGGGAGCCTTTATCAGTCTGATTTTGTGGGTGTTTTGTGGTGTTTTGGTATATCAATTTCAAACTAGAAAAAGAAAGAATTCATAGTATAGTATAGAAAAGGAGGAAAGTATGAAAATTGTAATTGTAGGAGGTGTAGCGGGTGGAGCCGGTGTTGCTGCAAGAGCAAGAAGAATCGATGAGACAGCAGAAATCATTATGTTTGAAAGAGGAGAAAATGTATCCTTTTCTAACTGCTGTTTGCCTTTCGCTTTAAGTGGGGTAGTGGATAACAGTGATAAGCTAGTGCTCATGAATCCGGACGAGTTTTGGAATAAATACAGAATTAAGGCGCTAGTAAAGCACGAGGTTACAGAGATTATTCCGAGTAAAAAAGAAGTGAAGGTAAAAAATCTACTTACAGGAGAATGCTTTATGGAGAGCTATGATAAGCTTGCTCTTGCACCGGGAGCGAATGCTATTTTACCATCTTCCATCAAAGGAATTGATAGAGAGAATGTTTTTGTTGTGAAAAATGTTACTGATATCAAGAGAATCGAAGCCTTTGTTGCTAAAAAGAAGGTAAATAAGATAACCGTTGTTGGTGGAGGTTTTATTGGTCTTGAGGTAGCGGAAAACTTCAAAAAGGCTGGAAAAGAAGTGAATCTTGTGGAGGGTTTACCACAGGTCATGAAGCCTCTTGATGAGGACATGGCGCAAATTCTCCATAAGGAAATTATTGATAACGGTATTCAACTTTATTTGGGAAAGACCCTGACCGAAGTGAAAGAGGGAGAGGTTGTTCTTTCCGGCGGAGAGCGCCTTCCGGCAGAATTAGTCATTATGGCTATTGGTGTTACACCGGAAACGAAGCTCGCAAAGGATTGTGGAATCAAACTCGGAAAGACAGGAGCTATTTTAGTAAATTATAATTATCAGACTAATTATCCCGATATTTATGCTGTGGGAGATGCTATTGAAGTGACAAATAGACTGACGAATGATAAGACTAGACTCCCACTTGCAGGTCCTGCACAAAGACAGGCAAGAGCTGCTGCTGATCACATGTTTGGAGAAACACATAGTAATAGAGGAGTGATTGGATCCAGCTGTATTCACCTCTTTAATCTTAATGTGGCAAATACCGGCTTAAATGAGAAAGATTGTCAGAAGTATGGCTATAACTATGATTTTGCCTACACCATTCCAGCAGATAAGGTCAGTCTTATGCCGGAATGCAATCCACTCTTCTTTAAGCTGATTTATGAAAAGCCTACAGGAAGAATTTTGGGAGCCCAAGCTGTTGGAAAGGGAAGTGTAGATAAGAGAATTGATGTGATTGCGGCTATGATTAGCATGAATGCAACATTAGAGGATTTAAAGGAACTAGAGCTTTGCTATTCTCCTTACTATTCTACGGCTAAAGATGTTGTTAACCATACCGCCCTTGTAGCGTTGAATCTTTTGCATGAGAAATTCAGACAGGTTCCGGTTTACAAGGTTAGAGAGTTGGTGGAGAGCAATGCATGCATTATTGACGTGAGAGAGGAAAGTGAGTTTGCAAGAGGGCACCTCATTAATGCGGTGAATATTCCCATGTCCCAGTTTAGAGAGAGACTTTCTGAAATCCCGAAGGATGTTCCGGTCTACTTGCATTGTCGCTCCTCACAACGTAGCTACAATGTGATTTGTGCTCTACAGAAGCTCGGATATACGAATCTCTATAATATTTCCGGATCCTATCTCGGTATTAGCTTCTATGAGTATTACAAAGATAAAGCGGAAGGCAGAAAGCCGATTGTAACAGAGTATAATTTTGCTTAATAGTAGGCGTTATACTCAAAAATATAATTAGGAATAGATGAATCATAGCTTAATCCTAATTATCAATACAATGAAACATAATATAAAATAACAAAGGGTAGAAAGAGTAGATGAGAGTAATGTCTCTAAGTTTACAATTTCTATCTTTTTTTTGTAAATGCAAAATACATTATACCTAATTGTAGATGATGATTATTTTCATAATTGGTTCTAAGTCAACTAGGGGATAAACCATAGACAAACAAATTCTTAGTAGACAACGTTTTGCAAGCCTTATCCTATGTCGCACAAGTAGAGCGAAAAAAGTACCCATCAAAGACAAACGGAAGGTATAAAAGAAGCCAAAGAAAAGTGCCAAGTTTGGTAAACCAAAACAAAAACTTCCGAAAGATTTTTACGAAATCGTAACATTATGACAAAACGATAAAATCAACCGTAGAGAAGGCGCTAAACATTTAAAAATAAGCCATTCAACATTTTCAAGAAAACAAATAAAGATACTAAAATTATATGTTTAGTAAAGATTGGGTAAAGGCGAATAGTCCCTAGAAGTATATTGTGGTATACTTAGCTTGGCAATGTATATTCTTGTGGTGATTATTGTCATAACAGAAATATATTGAGTAATGAAGTGTCTTTAATTACGACAGGAGAAAGGAAAAGAAAATTATGAAAACTAAGTTAGGTCATAAGATTACTTCCGTGTTTGTAGTTCTTATGATAGCGTTAGGTATGCTGGTTCCTTCAGCAAGTATTGTTCATGCTGCGAAGGAATTAGAAATTGCAAAGCACACAAGTGTTAGTGGGACAGTTAGTGGTGTAACTGGTTCAAACAAGGGTACTTACACAGGTATATGGACCGCAAAAGTTCCTATGGCTGATGTTATGGCCGCTTTTGAAGAAGATATGAAGTTTCAAGCAGACCACGGTTATTTCCCATGGGATAAGGAAACGGTCAGTACAAGTGCTTCTGTTTACTATAATGTTACGTTCCCGGAGAATGTGACAATCGGGACACCCGTTACAAATAGTAAATCAGAGATGTTCCCTAATTCAACTGTAACAAACACAGTATCGGGACAAAAAGTTTCATTTAAATTTAAGCTCATAGATTCAAACTGGGCAGATATTTTAGAGGCTTATAAGAAAGATAAGGCTGCCGGAACAGAAAATAGAACAATCGATGTTGCAATTCCATATACTGTAAAAGCCAACAGTAAGAGTGAAGCGGAAAGTTTTGATTCAAAAAAGATTATGGGGCAAGGAAACTTTTCGTTCTATCCAAGTAAATCATGGGGCAAATGGGGCGTGGGGCTTCAAACCTTCAATTCAGATACTTCCTCGCTTCCTTTAACGAAAGATTTTGCGAAGTCAGATATTTTCAAGGTACAAGAAGGCAATGTGACATATACAGTTGATTTGCCGGCTGATTTGAAGTTGGGTGGTAACACAGGCAACCAAGTTATCACAAAGAAACGTGATGACAACATGGATTTTGAAGGTGTTATTAATGCTAAGACCATCAAAGAACAAATGGCTAATATTGAAAGTCAATACCAAGCAGAAGCGCAAAATATTAAATTAGAAAAATTAAGCACTTCTTTCACAGCAAAATTGAACCTACCAGAACAACTAAGTTTCACCGCACAAAATCCAGTTTTAAGTGGTGCGAATGGTTCTTTTGAAATTGAAAGTACAACTTTAGAAAATAATGCTAAGACAGCAGTGGTTAAGTTTAAATTAAAGAATGCTAATCAGATTACGAATTTTGCGCAATTAAAAGAAGCTGTTAATAAAGTAGAAGATGAATTAAAAGTAACTTTTAAGACAGCTAAGTTTAATGGGAATGCCCAAGCCGATACCGACTATGAAGTGACAGGTAGTATTGCAGGTAGTCTCAAAGCTAAGGCAACGCACACTGTTTCAAATAAAGTTATCAACTTTGACTTGAAATGGAATGGTAAACAAACCGATGAAGGTAAGAGTGGAAGTAA
The DNA here is from genome assembly GCF_019798045.1 of Bulleidia sp. zg-1013. Lineage (NCBI taxonomy): Bacteria > Bacillati > Bacillota > Erysipelotrichia > Erysipelotrichales > Erysipelotrichaceae > Bulleidia > Bulleidia sp. zg-1013. The sequence goes on along the minus strand of NZ_JAGXEX010000004.1, from coordinate 37,015 downwards.
TCCTAATGCGATTGCTCTATCGGTTAGATATCAAAACCCAATGACGGGCAATGTTACAGAAACCGGTAAGTTACAAGGTGATTTGTTAGCCAATGATGATACGCAACATGATAAGGTACTTGAATTCAAGAAGAGTGATGTCTTTAAAGTAACCGGTTTATTAGATGTTTCACCAATTAAGAAGAAAATTCATGATCTTGAAACGCATTACAATATGGCTGGTAATGCCAGCAATATTTCCGTTGAAAACATGAAGAATGAATTCACGGCGACAATGGAACTTCCGGAAGGGCTCCAATTTGTGAATAACATTGAAGATAAAGTTTCTTTGGTTGGAACTAATGGCAAGTTTAAGATTTCGGAAGTGAAATTAGTGGGAAAGAAATTAACAGTTAAGCTTGTATTAACTAATCCGGTGAATAATTTCCAAGAACTAAAGGATGCTGTTACTGCGGTGGATAATCAACTTAGGGTAGATGTGAATGGCGTCACTTTTGCGCCAAGTGCTACTAAGGGTACTAATTATACAATTAGAGGTAATGTTTCCGGTTTATTCAGTGCGAAAGCAACCAATACAGTAACTGGTAATGCGATTAATTTTAACTATAAATGGTTTGGTGAACAATTGGATGGTGGTGAAGATTTCACTGATCTTGCAACAAACGATATTAAATTAACGGTTAAATACACAAAGGGTTCTGAAGGAACTTATGAAAAGACAGAAAAATTATCCGGTGATATCTTAGTCGGTAATGAAACAGAGCATGATAAGGTTTATGAAGTAACGAAAGATGAAACCGTCAACTTTATGGGTTCTTTAGATGTTTCAACTGTTAAGAAACAATTACGAGATATTGAAGCGTTATATAACAAAACGAGTGCTAATCCAAATAGTATCGCTTTGGATAATTACAGTTCAACATTTACTGCTAAGTTAAGGTTGCCGGAAGAAATGGATTTCGTAACTCATCCAACTGTTACACTTTTGAATGATAATGGTAAATATAAGATTGTTGATACGAAGTTTGATGGTAAGACAGTGACTGTTACTATGACTGTTACGAAGGAAGTTCGAACATTCGCTGATCTTCGTGATGCTGTATTAGGTATGGAAGATAGGCTAAATGTGGTTGTCAGTGGTGCTAAATTTAATGCAAAGGCTAAACCAAATACCAATTATACAGTTAAGGGTATGATGCAAGGTAACTTAAAGGCTGATGCTTTGGATACAGTAAGTGGTAGTGTTGTTCATTTCAAGTTGAATTGGTTGGTTGAACAATCTGCTGAAGGAGCTGATTTCATCAATCCGACAAGTAAGGCTATTACTTTTACGTTGAAGTACAGAGAAAACCCGGCTAAACCAATACCAGGGAAACCATCTAATCCGAATAAACCTAAGATGCCTAGTACCAGTGATTCAACGAACATTTGGATGTTGGTAGGATTACTTGGAGCCGCTTTGGTTAGCTTAGGTGTTGTATTTATGATATTGAAGAAAAAAGATAAAAAGTAAATAACTCTTGGAAACACTCCTTATGCTAGATGAAACTAGGATGAGGGGTTTTATTTTCAAAAAATATTGATGGAACAGCATTTATGAAAAAATTTATGGCATGGATATTAAAAAAATAGTTATCGCAGACCATTTCATAAAATTTAAGAGGATAAAAATAGCATAAAATTTCATGGTATTTTCCATAAATGTATATTATTTATATTTCCTTTTTTAATGACTTTATATGTAATAACAGATACTTTTGGTAGAAATATAAATTTCTTTAATGCTCTCTTTTTTCTTTGTATTCTACATTGTGTTACAATGAATTGAATGAAAAAAGCAACTTTACAAACGACAGAAGGAGCTATGATTTTAGCGATGATGGGAGTATTTCTCCTGATTGATCGGCAATTAGCTGGAGGTTTATCGTCCATCTTTGCTTTTGTGATGCCATTACCAATGGCGGTTTACACTCGAAAACATAGTGAGAAAGCAGGAATCATTGTCTTAATAGCAGCCTTTTTCTTGAATGTCTTATTAGTCAGTCCTTTGTCCTTATTCTTGGTATCGGCAGAAGAAGTGATTGGTTTTTTCTATGGCTATTTAGCCAATAAAGGAAATAGCTTTAAACAAATTCTTTGGAAACTAATGGTAGTTGGTGTTGTGGTACAATTAATCGATTTCACCATTTCATTAAAAGTCTTCGGAATTAGCCTTGATCAACAAAGCCAAGAAATGGCGGAATTATTCCCATCTTTAACAAGGATGTATCAACCATCAGTTTTGAAGAATCTTGTGTATTTAAGTTCTATTTTGCTAGGCATCTTACAAGCCTTGAGCACCTGTTTATTATCACAAATTCTTTTGGATCGCTTAAAAATTGCAAGCCCTGCTTTTGAACGTTTTAACAAACAAAGGACAAAACCTTTATATGGTTATTTAGCTTCATTTGCGACCATCCTTTTTGTCTATCTAATGCGTCAACCATTGCAACAAGAATTACTGCAAATGTTAGGATTAACCATTGGTTTGCTTGGCTTTTTATACCTACTTTTCTGGGGTTGTTTAACAGTAAGCATTTGGTTGATGCGTTTTCATTTTCCGAGAATGGTATCGGTTTTATTGGTGTTAATAGTGGCTTTTTTATTAAGCTATGTCATCGTATTGATAGGGATGGTTTCCGTCTTCTATCCAAAAATTAGGGGATAAGAATTATGAAAGAAAAGTTATCGCAAATACAACGAATAGCCGCCATCATCATGGGGATTGAACTACTTATGGCGATTGCCCTAGGTGTATTCGTTAAAATCAGTGTTTGGCCAATGATGTTAGTTTTGATTGCCGAAGTGGTTCTTTTGGTTTGGTGTTTCGATTACCTTGAAAAAAGTTCTTTAGAGGAAACCACCACCATTGAACATGTCTTGGGTAAATCAGCTATGAATGGTTATCGCCTAGCGAAGTTAGGTATGATTGTCTATGATGAGAACTATGTCATTATTCAAATGTCTGATTTATTTAAAGATTTAGGAATTGACCGTATTGGCTATAAATTATTAAGTTGGTTACCAGAAGCGAATGATTTATTAAGTGGCGATGCGGATATTAGTTATGTTAGTCTGGATGGAAGAATCTATGAATTAACTCGTCAAGAAGATGAACCAATTATTTTCTTTAAAGATGTGACGGATTTGCATGAATTAAAAAATCAATTAAAACAAGAAAAGATAGTGGTTGCCTTAGCCAACTTTGATAACTACGAAGAAAGTATCTTGTATGCGGATGAAGGGGATATTGCTTTCGTTAATGCCGGTATTCGTACCCCATTGAATGTTTATGCCCAAGAACATAAGATGTTTTTACGCCGTTTAAGTAATAATCGTTACCTAATGGTTTTAAATGAACAAATCTATGAAGAATTGGTGGAAGATAAATTTTCTATTTTAAGAACCATTCGTAAAGCCGCTAATGCAGTAGATGTATCCATCACCCTATCCATGGCTTTTGCGAAAGGAACAACGGATTTCTTGGAATTAGATGAAATGGTCACCAAGTTATTAGATTTAGCCCAGACTCGAGGGGGCGATCAAGTAGCTATTCAAACTAAAGGTGAAGAAGTCCAGTTCTTTGGTGGTTCTTCAGAAGCAACGGAAAAACGTTCTCGGGTACGTGTACGTGTGATTTCTCATGCCCTTCGTGATTTAATTCTAAATAGTTCAAATGTGATTATTGCAGGGCATAAAGATGCGGATTTTGATTGTGTTGGCTCGGCTTTAGCGCTTGCTAAAATGACCATGTCTTTAGGTAAGGATACTTCGATTATTACCAAAACAGGTGGTTTAGAAGAAAAGGTTGGAGCGGCTTTAGAAGAACACCTTACTGAATTTGAAGAAGAAGGTATTCATTTTATTTCTGAAAATGAAGCTTTGAATGAGCTTCGCTCTGAAACATTGGTCATTATGGTTGATCACCATAATGTGCAACAATCCAATGGTTCTAAAGTGGAAGAACAAGCTAAAAAAGTGGTTATCATTGATCACCATCGTCGTAGTAGCGAGATGGGTGTTAAGCCAATTCTAATGTATATCGAAGCAGCAGCTTCAAGTGCCAATGAATTGGTTTCGGAGATGATACCATATGTGGCACCTAAGGCAGATATTAGTCCATTGGATGCGTCCTTTATGCTAGCAGGGATGATTATTGATACAAGACAATGGCGTGTGCGTACAGGTTCTCGTACTTACGATGCGGCGAGTGTCATTCGTAGTTATGGTGGGGATCCTCAAGTTGCTTATGGTTATTTAAAGGAAACCTATGAAGAGTTCCAACTTAAGAACCAAATCATGTCAAATTCCGAACGCTATGAGGGTGGAATTGTAATTTCCCTGGTTACACAAAAACGAATTTCTCGTTCAATGATGTCGCAAATCGCTGATAAGATATTAAGTGTTCAAGGCAGTGAAGCCGCCTTTGTGATTGCGAATGATGAACAAGGTCTAAGTTGTGTTAGCGCTCGTAGTAATGGGAATGTGAATGTACAAAGAATAATGGAACAATTAGGTGGTGGTGGTCATTTAAGTGCCGCCGCTGTACAAAGAAACGATATTGATATTAAAGAATTAAAAGCCCAATTGATTCAACAGATTCAACAAGAAGGAGGAAATGAGAATGAGAGTGATCTTGAAACAGGACGTTAAAAAAGTAGGTAAAAAAGGAGAAGTCGTTGAAGTCTCTGATGGTTATGGACGTAACTTTTTAGTCGCTCGTGGTTTAGCTGTTATGGAAACAAAAGCTTCTCGTGAAATTCTTTCTGAACAAAAAGAAGAGGCGAGAAAGGAATATGAGGCTAATCAAGCAAAAGCGCAAGAAACAGCGAAAGAATTAGATAATCTTGTGTTAACTTTCCATGTAAAATCGGGAGAAGGAGGTCGTATGTTTGGTTCTGTATCCACCAAACAAATCATGACTGAATTAAGAAAGCTTGGTTATCATTTTGATAAACATGTCATCTTAGATACTCATCCTATTCAAAGCTTAGGTACAACTAAAGTCCGCTTGGAAATTTTTAAGGGTGTTATTGGTACCATTTCAGTGAAAGTGTTAGGAACAAACTAATGGCTAAGAAATTACCAACTGTCCCGGAGATAGAACGAAGCTTTTTAGGGACTATTTTACTGTACCCGGAAGGTAATCATCAAGTTTTAGAAAGTTTGGAGGAACAAGATTTCTTTGAAGAAAGACATCAATATGTATTCCGTGTTTTAAAAAAGCTAAGAGAGAAAGGAATACCAAGTGAAATTCCCTCAGTTCAAGTCGCCTTGGAAGATGAAAATCTACTGGATTTAGTGGGTGGTTTCCCCTATTTATTAGAGCTACAAGAATCGGCTGTTTCGTACAATAAGCCAGAACAATTTGTGCCAATTTTAAAAGAAAAACGCATTCAAAGAGAAATGATTCAAGCCAGTGAAGCCATTGCTGAAAAAGGTTATCAAGGCGTAGTGGATGTAGGGGAATACCTGTCGGAAGCAGAGGACCATATTTTACGCATTGCCCGCTCCAGGCAAGCGGGTGACTTTAAAGATATGGTTCAAACCATGGATGAATTAAAAGATGAACTAAAGAGAAATGCGGAATTAAATACAGATATAACGGGTTATAAAACGGCATATAAGGATTTGGATCGTATGACCCATGGTCTACAAAAAGGAGATTTAATTGTTGTGGCGGCTCGTCCGGCGATGGGTAAAACAGCCTTTGCTTTAAATGTGTTAAAGAACGTTGCGAATCATAATGAAGGGGCTGTAATTATGTTTTCTTTAGAAATGGGGAATGTGGATTTAGGAAGACGTATTCTAAGTGCTGCATCGGGTATTAAATCCAATAAATTAAAATCACCAAGGAATTTAAATAATGATGAATGGAATTTATTGTATGAAGTGATGAATGACTTCAAGGCAAAGAATAAGATTTTTATTGATGATGCCCCTAATCGAAAAGTTAGGGATATGTATCAGAAGTGTCGGGAAATTAAAAAGCAACATGGTCTTAGTCTTGTGGTTGTCGACTACATTCAGTTATTATCCGGTGATCGTAGACCGGGTGAAAACCGTCAACAAGAAGTTTCAGAGATTTCGCGTGCTTTAAAAGGACTGGCAAGAGAGTTAGAGGTGCCTGTTCTTGCCCTTTCCCAATTGTCCCGTGAAGTTGAAAAGCGTGAAAATAAACGACCAATGTTATCAGACTTGCGTGAATCGGGTGCGATTGAACAGGATGCGGATATTGTTATGATGTTGTATCGTCAAGCGTATTATGATAAGGCTGGAGATGAAGTGGAAAAGAAGCCGGAAGATGAGGATAAATCCGATGATTTAGAGGTAATTATTGCAAAGCATCGTAATGGTGGAACAGGAACTGTGTTATTAGCGTTCACCGGTAGTACCAATGCAATTAGCTCCGTGGATTTTCGAGGTAGCCGGCAATGAAAAAATGGGCTCATTTGTTAGTAGCTCTTGGTTTAGCTATTAGCATCACAATCTGTAGTCAAGATATTTCATCTGTGCCTTTATTTCAAACACAAAAGATGGGTATTTTTAATCAGAAAGTGGAGTCCCTTTTCTTATCTTCAAAAGTGCAGTTGGCTTTATACCATCAAGATACTTTTGTTGGCTTTATTTCTTCTGAAGAAGTCTATCAAAAGCACTTGAAAAAGGTTTATGAAACTAAGTATGCACAAAAATATCCCCATAGTCATTGTGCTTTAGGGAATGGTTTTTATCTTTTGAAGCAGAAAGGATTTGAAAAGATTGAAAATCAAGATAAAAAAATCTTTGCGTATTTGGAAAAAAATGAAGCCTATACCTTAGAGACCAAAGTCGTTCGTTTTCTGAAAAATGGAAATGAATACGCTAGAATGTATGTGTCTTCTGAGGCTTTATACCAAAAGGCTTATCAACGCTTCTTGCATTATTTCGTTCGTGAAGAAAGCTTAAAGGATTTAAAGAAACCAGAAAGTCAATTCAAGGATTATGGAACAAAAGTAAAGTCTGTTTCTTTACCAGAAAACACAAAAATAGAAACAAGCTATGCTTTACCAAAGGATATTAAAAGTAGTGAAGAAGAAGTACTTCATTTCTTAGAGTATGGTGATTTAGAGGATAAAACTACTTATATCGCAAAGCAAGGTGATCAGCCGGATGGTATCGGTACTTTAAATGGTGGTTTAAGTGTGGAACAGTTAAAGAACTTAAATCCAAGCTTAAATACCGTTTCCGAAGGACAAAAATGGAATGTGCAATATTTCCGATCCCCATTGGAAGTGGTTGTGTATAAAGAGGTTTTAAAGAAAGAAGAAATTCCTTATCGACATGAATATATTTATGATAACTCCTTAGCGAAAGGACAATGGAAACAGATTCAAGCCGGGCATAATGGTTTTCGTAATGTTCTATATGAAGAAAAATGGGTGAATGGTATTTTAGTGAGTGCGAAGGAAATTAGTCATAAGAATGTAGAAGAAGCTAAGAATGCGTTGATTGCTATCAATAATAAGAACAATAGAGTGATAGGAACGGGTAGTTATCGAGCACCAGTGGATAATGCTAGAATCAGCTGTACTTGGGCGTGTTATACAGGACACAATGGTGTTGATTTTATTGATGCTTATCAGCGTTGGGGAAAAGTCTATGCGAGTGATGATGGTACGATTGAAAAGATGGCGAAAACGGATGAATTAGGGAATTATGTGGTGATTAATCATCACAATGGCTATGAAACCATCTACGGTCATTTAAAAGAAAGAGCGATGGGACAGCTTGGTTCAACGGTTAAAAAAGGGGATGTGATTGGTTGGATTGGGATGAGTGGGAAAGCTAGCCATCCACATGTCCACTTTTCCATTCGGCAAAGAAAAACAGATAAGTTCATTAACGCATGTGATGGTTTAATGGACTGTAAAGGGTATTTGAAATGATGAAGTATACATTGATTTGTTCAGGGTCAAAAGGGAATAGTTTTTATTTAGAAGATGATAGCACTCATATCCTCGTAGATTGTGGTTCTTCAAAGAAAAGAATTCTAACTGGACTTCATAATTTCGGTGCTGATGAAAAGGATTTGGATGCGGTTTTGATTACGCACAGTCATAGTGATCACATTGCGGCAGTATCAGCTTTTAAAGACTATCCCATTTATTCGCCTGTTGAATTGGAGGATATAGATGTTTTCTTAGTCGATGCGGATAAATCCTTTACAATTGAAACCCTTCGAATTATGCCTATTGCTTTATCACATGATGCAGGCAAAACAGTTGGCTATGTCTTTGATAATGGCATTGAGCGTTTATTGTATATGACCGATACCGGTTACTTAAATGAAAAGTATTTTTCTTATTTAAAAGGGATGGATTATATCATTATTGAAAGCAACCATGATGTTGAAATGTTGATGAAAACCAATCGTCCTCATTATTTGAAACGAAGAATATTGGATGATGAGGGACACTTAAATAACGAAGATTGCGCAACAATATTGGAAAGAATTGTAACTGCGAATACAAAGTATATTTGGTTGGCACATTTATCCCAAGAGGCCAATACACCGGAACTGGCTTTAAGGACAACAGTGGAGACGCTAAACAGAATGGGCTTAGAGAATACCATTCAAGTCGCTGTCGCCGAACAATTTCGAGCTTTACAGAAAGGGGGAATGGATGAAGAAATGGATTTTGGTAATTATTGCGCTACTGTTTGTATGGAATCTCGTTTTTAGTTGGAAAGTCTTTTTAGACCATCATTCACGTACCATTCCTACTTTAAATAGGGCAAGACAGAGTAAAATTGATGATGTGGGTGTTCTAGTGGTGGATAGTCCAAAAGATTCTTTGTTTAAAAAGGAAATAGTATCCATTTGTCAATTCGTCGTGTGGGTAAAGAAAGTGCTATTTGGTGATGTCTAATGATACGCATAATTGTGGTTGGTAAAGTCAAAGAGGCTTGGATGCGTTCGGGTATTCAAGAATATTTAAAACGTTTGTCTGCCTATGAAAAAATAGAAGTGGTTGAGGTCAATGATGAAAAAGCACCAGAGTCAAACTCCAATGCGCAAAATGATGAAGCCAAGAAAAAAGAAGGTGCACGCCTTCTAAAGAAAATCAAAGATCAGGAATACGTGATTTTATTGGATTTAGCCGGAAAAATGAAAAGTAGTGAAGAGTTATCTCGTCAATTAGATCAGCTTTATACACAAGGAAAAAGTCAAATTTGTTTTGTGATTGGCGGTAGTTTGGGCTTTAGCTCAGAAGTGATTGCTAGAGCGAATGATCGTTGGTGTTTATCTTTATCTACTTTTCCGCATCAGTTGGTTCGTATTCTTCTCTTAGAACAAATCTATCGTAGCTTTCGTATTTTAAATCATGAACCTTATCATAAATAAAAGACTTCTTCTTGGGATGAAGTGAAGCCAATCTCTTGTTAAGCAGAAAAATTTTTATGTGAAGAAATAGTATAAAAATTAAGAGGAGTAGCGAACAATATCTCTGAGTATCTTCGGTTCGTAGCTTTATAAACATTAATAAGGGAAGAGAAAGAATCATACACAGGCAAAAGTCCCCTTTCCGGATAGTACGTTCAATACCATTTTAAGAAAGGAGACTTTTAATTTTATAGGGTACCCTACGGGAAGGCACATTTCCTTTTTATTTATCTGCGTAATAAACTATTGTTGAAAGAGTAAAGAGCAGCTTTATCATCCTTAACAAATTCATAGGTTTGTAAATTGTTAGAAGCATTGTCTTCTTCTTCCACTTGTTCCTTAACAAACCAATTCAAGAATTCTTGGGTTGCGTAATCCTTTGTTTCAACAGATTCGGTGTAAATGTCATTGATTGACTTAGTGATGAATTGTTCATGTTCTAAAGCTAATTTGAATGGTTCACCTAAATTTTTGTAGTCATTATGGATACCATCAATAGTCGCATAGATTGGACGAACGCCGTTTTCTTGTAGGTAAGAAATAAACTTTTCAGCGTGTTCTACTTCTTCGGCGGCTTGTTTAACAAACCAATGAGCAAATCCTTTTAAGCCCTTATCTTCATAAAAAGCGGCTAAATCTCGGTAAAGATAAGCAGAATAAAGTTCCTTTGTGACTTGAGCTTGTAGTAAATCGGTTACTTTCTTATTTAACATATTTCGTTTCCTCCTAGATACATATGTGTCTTCATTGTATCTTAGAGATAAGAAAGTTCAAATCATATACTCTTATTTTGATTATGAAATCGCTTAACTTTCGATTGCAACGAAAAATAAAAGGGTATAAAATGACAATGTAATAGTTAGAACGTTAGGAGGAGTTTTACATGAAGGAAATTACAGTTATGGTCATTGATCCGGTTGGGTTACATGCACGTCCTGCTACCGTAGCCGTTAACGCTGCAAGCAAGTTTAAGAGTGAAGTTAAAGTTTCCTATAAGGGACGTACAGTGAATATGAAGTCCATTATGGGTGTCATGTCTTTAGGTATTCCTACACAGTCAGAGATTACTGTTTCTTGTGAAGGTGATGATGAAGAATTAGCCGCTAAGACAATCGAAGACGTATTGCGTGCGCAAAAAGTAATTGCTTAATTAAGAATTCGAGAAGGGGCTTTATGCTCCTCTTTTTTAGATAAGGAGGGAATTGTATGAATGTGGAATACGGTCGTTGGTGCCAACAAGATTTAGAGGAATTAGATTTGGTTGAAGAGTTACACGAAATGGAAGGTCAAGAAGATGTGATTGAAGACCATTTTGGTAAGTCTTTAAGCTTTGGAACAGCCGGGTTAAGAGGCGTTTTAGGAGTTGGTACAAATCGGATGAATCGATTTGTGGTGCGTCAAACCACCCAAGGATTAGCGAATTATGTTCAGCAAATCCAAAATCTAAAAGTAGCGATTAGTTACGATACCCGCTTAAAAGGATGGGATTTTGCGAAAGAGGCGGCTTCGGTATTAGCGGCGAATGGTATTCATGTTTACTTATATAGTGCGGCGATGCCGGTGCCAGCTTTATCCTTTGCGACGCGTTATTATCATTGTGGAGTTGGAATTATGTTGACAGCCTCTCACAATCCAGCGACTTATAATGGCTATAAAGTGTATGGCGGCGATGGTTGTCAATTAACAGATGAAGGGGCTGCAATTGTTTACAAGGAAATTCAGAAGACCGATATTTTCAGGGATATTAAGAAGATGTCATTTGCGAAGGCTGTGCAAGCCGGTTTGGTTGAGTTTGTTTCTGAAGAATGTATAGAAGCCTTTTATCAAGCCATTCTTTCTCAACAAGTGCGTAAAGATGCAGTGAAACAATCTGGTTTGCGGTTGGTGTACAGTGCTTTGAATGGAACAGGATTAGTCCCGGTTTGTGAAATTTTAAAACGAGTTGGTATTCAGGATATTTATTTAGTCAAAGAGCAAGCGTATCCAAATGGTTATTTTTCAGCTTGTACGTATCCAAATCCAGAAAAGAAAGAAACGATGGAGTTGGGGATTGCTTTAGCCAAGAAAAAAGAAGCTGACCTTGTTTTAGCAACGGATCCAGATGCGGATCGTGTGGGAATTGCGGCACGTTTGGAGAATGGAGAATATAGATTGATTAGTGGCAATGAAATGGGTGTTCTTCTTTTGGATTATTTAGCCAAGAGTAAAAAAGAATTAGGTATCTTGGTGACTCAACCAGTCGCAGTTCGTTCTATCGTATCGACACCTTTGGCAGATGAAGTGGCGAAAGAGTATGGTATTGAATTACGCCATACCTTAACTGGTTTTAAATGGATTGGCGACCAAATTCATCATTTAGAAGAAAAAGGAGAAGAAGAACGTTTCTTATTTGGTTTTGAAGAAAGCTATGGGTATTTATCAGGAACTTATGTGCGTGACAAAGATGCAGTTGTGACCAGTATGTTGATATGTGAAATGGCGGCTTATTATCGCTCTATTGGTTCTTCTATTATGCAAGCTTTACAAGAAATTTATCAGAAACATGGATATTATTATTCTAAGGTAAATAGTTATGAGTTTACTGGATTTAAGGCAATGGAAAGGATGGCAGCTATTATGAGCCATCTTCGTGAAAATCCATTGCTTATGGTGAACGGGGAAAAAGTGGTGGATATTGTGGATTATCAAGCTGAAACAGGTCTACCAAAAGCCAATGTCCTTTCGTATCGTTTTGAAACAGGAACTCAAGTTATGATTCGCCCATCCGGTACAGAGCCAAAATTAAAGATTTATCTTACAATTGTTAGTGCGAATGAAACACTTGCTAAACAAAAGGCAGTTCCATTCTTAGAAGAACTGCAACAACAACTTCATCTAGGGGAGCAATCATGAGGATTACGCGAAATAAATTAATAATCTCTTTATCTTGTGCATGGATGGCAATATCACTTTTGACACCGGTCAAGGCTGAGCAAAGCTTTCGTGATTGGGAAATGAAACAATTCAAGGACATCATGGAAGAAGATTATATGAATCTTCATTTCTCTGTCAAAAATCCGGCGAAATATGGTATTCAAGTCAAAGATATTTCTCTTGGTAAAGCACCCGGTCGAAAAGAATATGAAAAAGGCTTAGAAGAAAATAAGAAGTCCTTAGAAGAATTAAAACAGTTTGATCGTTCTAAACTAAGTGAACAAGAAAAAGTGGATTATGATGTATTGAAAGACTATTTAGAGGAAAGTGGAAGCCAAAATTTCTATGATTTTCAATTTCATTTTTTGCCACAATCCGGCTTGGTGACGAATTTAACAACAAATTTTACTGAATTTAAAATTAAAAATGAAGAAGATATTAAAAACTATCTTAAGGTTTTAGAAAGTGTTCCATCTTATGTGGATGGGGCTTTGACGATGACCAAGGACCAAGCCGGTCGTGGTTTCTTTATGAGCGATAAAGCCTTGGATGAAACAATCTCACAAATCAATAAGTTTGTTAGGAAAAAGAAAGATAGTGCTTTAATTCTTACTTTCCATGAAAAAGTGAGAGCTATTAAGGGTTTATCTAGTGCAAAAAAAGCCGAATATGAAAAGAAGAATCGTGAACTTGTTTTGCAAAGTTACATCCCTTGTTATGAAAAGATTCGTAAAGAATTAGGGGCACTTCGTGGTAGTCGTAAAGGGAAAACGCTTTATGATATGAAAGGTGGATTGACGTATTACAGTCATTTATTACGTCAGAAATCGAACAGCAAGGGAAGTCCTAAAGAAATCTTTGATGTTGTTGATAAGGCTTTGGATAAAGAAGTTCAATCGTTAGTATCGGTAGCGATGTCTTCAAAGGAAAGTGAAGTAGAAGAAAAACTGCCTCCAAAAGACCCAACCGCTATTTTAGAAGGACATAAGAAGAACTTAGAAAAGCTATTTCCTACTCCTGCTAAGGTACAGTACAAGGCTAGTTATTTGGATCCATCGGTAGCGAATGATGGAGTTGTGGCTTATTATTTAAATCCAATGATTGATGATATTCAAAATAATGTAATTCGTATCAACAAAAAAGCCGTCAGCAATACTAATGAAATGTATTCAACCTTAGCCCACGAGGGCTATCCCGGTCATTTATATCAAATGACTTGGTATTTAAATACCAATCCGCATCCAATTCGTTCAGTGGTTAGTCATATTGGTTATAGTGAAGGCTGGGCTATGTATGTGGAAGATGCCATGTGGCAATTTTCCGGTATGAATAAAAAAGCAGTGGAATATAATCGTTCTTTAACGAATATCAACTATATGCTTTCAGCGGCGATTGATATTGGTGTTAATGGTCTTGGTTGGAAGCAAGAAGATGTTGTCAGCTATGTAAACAGCAAAGGATTAAGCGGAGATGCAGCGAAGAATCTATACGATGTTGTGGTGCGTGATCCGGCGGCTTATGTACCTTATGGAGTTGGTTTAGCTCAATTTTTAACAATGAAGTACAAAGTGGTTGAAAAACTTGGTGTGGGTTCTTTAAAAGAATTGCACGAAGTATTCTTAAAAAATGGTGATCGTCCTTTTTGGATGGTGGAAAAAGATGTAGAAGATTTCTTGATCAAAAAAGGTGTTCAAAAAGAAATTTCTTTCAAGAATTTTATTCGAGATTTGATTCAAGGTTTTCAGGAGCTTATTTTAAATGACTAAAACAAAAGCTTGGAATGGTTATGTAGCACAAGAGCTTAGTCATCCAAACTATCAGCATCTCCATGAATTTGTTGCGGAAGAATATAGTCATCACGCTATTTTCCCACCATTAGATGAAATCTTTCATGCTTTTGATTTATGTCCTTTTGACCGGATTAAAGCTGTCATTTTAGGTCAAGATCCTTATCCAACAAGAGGGATGGCACATGGATTAGCTTTTTCAGTGAAAGAAGGTAGAAGTCTACCAGCCAGTTTAAAAAACATATTTCAAGAAATTCAAAGTGAATATGGTTATCAACGTCAAAAAGGAAATTTGCAAGATTGGTCGAAACAGGGCGTCTTTCTTTTAAACGCCATTTTAACTGTCCGAGAAGGGCAACCATTAAGCCATCAAGGACAAGGATGGGAAGAATTTACGGATACAGTGTTACAGAAGATTAGTGCTGAAAAGGAACATGTGGTGTTTGTACTTTGGGGTAGACAAGCACAAGCGAAAGAAAGGTGGATTGACCATCAGAAACATCTGGTATTAAAGTCAGCTCATCCATCTCCTTTATCGGCGCATCGAGGTTTCTTTGGTTCAAATGTTTTTCGTAAGGTGAATGAACAATTAGAACAATGGGGTTATGATTCAATTCAATGGTAAAAAGCGGTTCTTAGGGAATCGTTTTTTACATGAAAAGGCTTACACCCAGAAAGTCAATGAAAAGGATAGAAAGCCTTGAAAACTTAGTGATATAATAAACAAGTAAAAGGAGGATAACCATGGCAAAGGTTACGGTTAAAGACTTAGAGGTAAAAGGAAAACACGTCATTGTTCGTGTTGACTTCAATGTACCTCATAAAGATGGTGTTATTACGGACGATAATCGTGTTCGTGCAGCATTACCTACCATCAATTATTTAACAGAACAAGGTGCAAAAGTATTATTGCTTAGCCATCTTGGAAAGGTGAAGACGGAGGAAGACAAAGCGAAGAATGATATGTCTATCGTGGCAGATTGTCTTGCAAAGCTTCAAAGTGCTCCAGTCAAATTTGTGAATGCGACTCGTGGTGCTGAATTGGAAGAAGCAGTGAAGAAACAAGAAAATGGTTCCATTGTCTTGATGCAAAATACGCGTTATGAAAAGGGTGAATCCAAAAACGATGAAGAGCTTGGGGCTTATTGGGCTTCTTTAGGGAATTTGTTTGTGGAAGATGCGTTTGGCTCTGTTCATAGAGCACACGCTTCAACCGTGGGTATTGCTAGTCATTTACCTAGTGCTTTAGGCTTCTTGGTTGAAAAAGAAGTAAACGTATTAGGCAAGGCAGTCAATGATCCTCAACGTCCATTCGTTGCTATCTTGGGTGGTGCCAAGGTATCGGATAAGATTGGTGTTATTGAAAACTTATTGAAGATTGCCGATAAGGTTCTTATTGGTGGCGGCATGTCCTATACATTTGCGAAAGCCAATGGCGGTGAAATTGGAACTTCTTTATTAGAAGAAGATAAGATGGATTTGGCAAAGGAATTCATGGCAAAGAGTCATGGTAAATTATTCTTACCGGTGGATACCGTTATTGCAAACGATTTCTCAAATCCAACGGAAATCAAAACGGTTGAAGCAGGTAATATCCCTAGTGATTTCATGGGCTTAGATATTGGTCCTAAGACGGTTGAATTATTCAAGAAAGAATTAGAAGGTGCTAAGACAGTATTCTGGAATGGTCCTATGGGGGTATTCGAAGATGAACGTTTCGCTAAGGGAACCATCGCTATCTGTGAAGAATTAGCCGGTTTGGAAAACGCTACAACGATTATTGGTGGTGGGGATTCCGCTTCGGCCGCTAAGAACTTAGGATATGCAGAGAAGTTCAGCCATATTTCAACCGGTGGTGGAGCATCACTTGAATATATGGAAGGAAAGGAGTTACCGGGAATTGCGATTATTCCTGAAAAATAAAATGACTAGAAAACCGATTATTGTTGGTAACTGGAAAATGAATAAGACACCGGTTGAAACAGAAGCTTTTGTGCGAGCCATTGAAGCTACTTTAACGGGTGATGAAAAGGCCGATTATGGTATTGGCGCACCATTTGTGGATTTGGATGTGGCTGTTCGCAATGCGAAGCATTTAATCATTGCGGCTGAAAATTGTCATGAAAAGGACAATGGTGCTTATACTGGTGAAGTATCTGTTCCGATGTTAAAAGCAGTGGGTGTTACTTATTGTATTATTGGTCACTCCGAAAGAAGAACTTACTTCAACGAAACGAATGAAGCTTGTGCCGCTAAGGCTAAGCGTTTATTCCAAGATGGTATTACACCTATCTTATGCATTGGTGAAACAGAAGCGGAATACGATGCTGGTAAGACAGAAGAAGTGATTAAGACACAATTAACTGGTTCTTTAGCGAATTTAAGCGCTGAAGAAGTTTCAAAAATGGTGATTGCCTATGAACCAATCTGGGCTATCGGTACTGGTAAGTCAGCGGATTCCAATACGGCTGAATCTTGTTGTAAACTAGTTCGTGAAACCGTTTGTGCTTTATATGATGAAGTAACAGCTCAAGCTGTTCGTATTCAATATGGTGGTTCGGTAAAGCCTGGTAATATCAAGGAATACATGGCTTGTGAAAATATTGACGGGGCTTTAATTGGTGGTGCTTCGCTTAAAGAAGACTCCTTTAAAGAACTCATTGATGCAACAAAGTAATTACATTAGGATAGGAGGATATAAGAATGCCTAATTTTATTGATCCAATTGCGGAAGTATTTGCTCGTGAAGTGTTAGATTCACGTGGAAACCCAACAGTAGAAGCTGAAATCTACACAGCATCTGGTGCCTTTGGTCGTGCTATCGTTCCATCCGGTGCATCCACCGGTGAACGCGAAGCCTTAGAATTACGTGATGGTGATAAGAACCGTTACTTAGGTAAGGGGACTTTAACGGCTGTGGAAAATATCAATGAAAAGATTGCTCCGGTTGTTGAGGGTTTGAATGTATTTGATCAAGTCTTAATTGATAAAGTGATGATTGAATTAGATGGTACAGAATTTAAGAGTAATTTAGGAGCTAATGCTACTTTAGCTGTTTCTCTAGCCGCCGCTCGTGCCGCTGCTGATTCTTGCGGTCTTCCATTATATGAATACATTGGCGGCACAAACGCAAAAGTATTGCCTGTTCCTATGATGAATGTCTTAAATGGTGGCAAGCATGCAGACTCGGCTTCAGATTGTCAAGAATATATGATTATGCCTGTAGGTGCTTCCAGTGTTCACGAAGCGGTTCGTATGGGTGCTGAAACTTTCCATGCTTTGAAGAAGGTATTGAAGAAGTATGGTTACAACACATCAGTTGGTGATGAAGGTGGTTACGCTCCATCTACCATTGCCGGTAATAATGGTCCATTAGAAACATTAGGAAATGAAGGTCCATTAGAATTGATGGTTGAAGCTGTTAAAGAAGCTGGATATGAATTAGGCAAGGATATTTGCTTTGCAATGGATTTAGCCGCTTCTGAATTCTATGATTCGGAAAAGCGTAAGTATGTCTTAGCTCGTTCCGGTGAAGGTGAAAAGTCTTCCGAAGAAATGATTGAAATGTTAGAAAAATGGGTTGAAAAGTATCCATTGATTTCTATTGAAGACGGCTTAGCAGAAAATGACTGGGACGGTTGGGTTGAATTAGCCAAGCGTTTAGGTGAAAAGGTTCAATTAGTTGGTGATGATTTATTCGTTACAAACACAACTTACATCAAGAAGGGTATTGAACTTGGTGCTGCTAACTCGGTATTGATTAAGGTAAACCAAATTGGTACGTTAACAGAGACATTAGATGCGATTGAAATGGCTAAGGAAGCTAAGTATACAGCTGTTGTTTCTCACCGTTCCGGTGAATCTGAAGATAGCACTATCGCCGACTTGGTTGTTGCAACAAATGCCGGTCAAATCAAGACTGGTTCTCTAAGTCGTACAGATCGTATTGCGAAGTACAACCAACTGATGAGAATTGAAGAAGAATTAGATGAAGTGGCTCAATACCGTGGTAGAAAGGCTTTCTACAACGTTAAAGCTGTTTCTTCAAAATAAGTTTTTTATCAAGGAAGAAGATTTCTCATTTGAAATCTTCTTTTTTATTTGATTTTTTAAGCTTGGTTTTTAAAACTTAAAAATTCTTAAAAAACAATCCTACTTTTATTAAAAAATATCATTTGCAATTAATGTTTCAATTTATAATTAAACTTTAAGACATCATTTTGGTTAGACTTCAAGACTAAAGTATGGTATATTTGGGCTGAATTGAAAGGAGTGAAAAGCTATGAAAAAGAAATGGTTATGTTTCTCTTTGCTTGCGGTTTTATTGGTGGCTTGTGCGAAACAAACAGTGAAACCAACAGAAAAAAGGGAAGCGAATTTATCCACTCTTTATAAGGATTTACCAAAAGATAACCAATTCGAACAAATGGAAAAAAAGGATGTTTTAAACTTTTTAGAACATGGAACAGGTGTCTTAACACTAGGCTTTCCGGAATGTAAATGGTGTCAAGCTTATTACCCTTATTTCAATGATGTTTTAAAAGATGCTTCTCTTAAAACAAAGTATTTTAATATTTATGAACAAAAGAAAGCCGACCGTTCTTTCTATGATCAGCTTGCGTCTACTTTGGAAAAAGTAAATACGACAGGTAAAAAGATTGTACGATACGATAATGAGGGCAAACAGGTGATTTATGTGCCTTTAGTTTTATTTGTTGAACATGGCAAGATTGTTGGCTTTGATAATGAAACTAGTGATATTTCCGGAATGGAAACCAAAGATTATTGGACAAGTGAAAAGAAGGGTGCATTAAAACAACGCTTAACGAAGTTTGTGAAGCAAAATAAACAAGCCCAAGAAAAGAACCAAGATGGTGGTTGTAATAGTGATAACCCAGCTTGTAAAGTAGGCTAGTTGTTGAAATGGAAAGTAGATGCTATAATTCTTGTGATAAAAAGGTGGTATAAATGGTAACAAATATTCTGAATCCAATCTTAATGATTGTGTCTGCTTTGATCATCGTCTTAACGTTGTTACAAGGTGGTAAGTCTGATGGTATTTCTGGAGCGTTTACAGGAAACGGTGGACTGAACTTATTTGCGAATCAAAAGGAAAGAGGATCTGAGAAAGTCATTTCCAATATGACTTTAATTCTGGGTGTTATCTTCTTTATCTTAGTTGTCGCAATTCGCGTCGTTAAATAAAAGCCGGTAATCCTACCGGTTTTTTGTATGAAGGATCTTTATGGAAGAATTAGAAAAAAGAATATTGCGTTACTTACAAACAGAACCAAGGCATAAACACACAGTGTCACATCTCTTGGAGGCTTTTCAAATGGTTTCTTCCTCTGATTTTATTCGCTTGAACCGCATTTTAGAAAAAATGGAGAGAGAATACCTTGTTTTCCGCAATACGCATAATGAATTTTTAACCCAAAGTCAAGCCAAAGTGATGGAAGGACGCTTGTCGGTAAATCGAATGGGTGTTGGTTTTGTGGATATGGAAGATGAAAAGTCCTATCGAATTGAAACGGCTGATTTAGCAAGTGCGATGCATGGTGATTTGGTTCTTATTCAAGCCTTAAAAATTCCTCCTTTTGCGAAAGTGATTGCGATTAAAGAAAGAGCGAAGGATACGATTGTTGGTACGCTTTTGGTGAGAGGAAAGAAAATTTATTTTGAAGCTGATGATGAACGTTTGAAAGAAAGGAAAGTTCGTTTATCATATTCTAAAGATTTTTTGGTAATAGATGGTTTAAAGGTGGTTGGTCATATTACCGGTTATGGTAATCCTTTAGATGTTATCATCCTAAAAGCCATTGGACATAAGGATGATCCGGGGACAGATATTGCTTCAATTTTAGTGGACCATGAAATTCCTTTAGAGTTTCCAGATGAAGTCGTAGAAGAATTAAAATTTATTCCCCGGGAAGTACAGAGTGAACAACTACTTGGTAGAAAAGATTTGCGTAATCAAACCTTTGTGACAATTGATGGGGATAGTTCAAAAGACTTTGATGATGCGGTATCAGTTGAAAGAAATGAGGATGGTTATCGTTTGTGGGTATCTATTGCCGATGTTTCTAGTTATGTCAAAGAAGATACGGCTTTGGATAGAGAAGCACAACAACGTTCCTTTTCTACCTATGTGGTGGATCGAGTTGTACCGATGTTACCACATGAATTGTCAAATGGTATTTGTTCTTTAAATCCTCATGTGAATCGCTTGACATTGACTTGTGAAATGCAAATTTCAAAGAAAGGTCAAATTGTGTTCTATGATGTTTATCCATCGGTTATCAACTCAAAAGAAAGAATGACCTACAACAAAGTTAATCAAATTTTGATTGGTGACGAAAGTGTTATGAAAGAATACGCTTCAATGGGTGACTTTTTCATGGCATTATTGGAGTGTGCTGATGCTATTCGTCATGAAAGAGTGAACAAAGGGGCGATTAACTTTGAGCATCCGGAAACGTCTATGGATCTGGACGAGAAGGGAAAACCAATTCGTATTTACGCTAAACGAAGAGGAGTTTCCGAAGAAGTGATTGAAGATTGCATGATTGCGGCTAATGTAGCGGTTGCTAAATACTTACAGGAACATAAAATACCTGGAATTTATCGTATTCATGAAGAACCCGGTGCAAAGCGTATCAAAGAATATCGTCATTTGGCAGAAATTTTAGGAAAACCTTTTACCTTAAAGGCATCGAATATTCGTCCTAAGAATGTGCAACAGTTTTTAACGAGTATTCAAGATGAGCATAGTGCTCCGGTTTTGAATATGATGATGCTAAGAACCATGCAAAAAGCTCGTTATGATATTCAGAATCGTGGTCACTTTGGTTTGGCGGAACAAGATTATTTGCATTTTACTTCACCAATTCGTCGTTATCCAGACTTGATTGTACATAGAATGTTGTGGAAATATGTATTTGATGGGAATAAGAAGTGGAATAAGGACAAGGATAATAGTCGTAATCAAGAATTTGCGGAACATGCTTCTAGGCAAGAAAGAAATTGTGCCGATGCAGAATATGCTTGTTTGGATATGAAGAAAGCAGAATATATGCAAGACCACTTAGGTGAACGTTTTGATGGGATTATTATAGGCGTTACTCGCTTTGGTGTCTTTGTTCAATTGGAAAATACAGTAGAGGGTTTGGTGCAAACTCGTTCTATCCCAGGGGATTATTATATGTTCCACGAGGATCGAAATGAATTGATTGGGCAAAGAAATGGCGTTACCTATCGCATTGGTCAAGCGGTTAAAGTTAAAGTGGTTGAGGCGGATAAACAAAAGGGTAATGTGACTTTTGAATTTGTATTACCAAGGCAGAAGTTTCAAGATGATCGTGGAAAGAAATCCTTGGATTCCAGAAGAAGAGAAGAAGATTCTATTTCATATTGGGATAATCCAAAGGATCGTAAGCAGAAATTTGAAAAGGATAAGAAAAAGCCGAAAATTTATAAAGATCATGCAAAACGAAAAAAAGAAAGCCACAAATTGTTTGATAAAAAGGGACATAAGAAAAAAATTAGGTATCGATAAGGAGAGGAGAGAACATGGATTCTATAAAAGTGATGGCGATAAATCGTCGTGCTTCGCATGATTACTTCTTGGAAGATCATTTTGAATGTGGGATGTTATTAACGGGTACGGAGATTAAATCCATCCGTTTAGCTAAGGTTCAATTTCAGGATTCTTATATCACCATTCGTAATGGCGAAGCTTGGGTTAAGATGTTACATATTTCTCCTTATAAATATGGCAATATTTTCAATGTTGATGAAACAAGAGATAGGAAGTTATTGTTACATAAATTGGAAATTCGTCGTTTGGAACAAAAGGTTCGTTTAAAAGGATATACATTAATTCCAGTTCGTATTTATTTGAAGAATGGCAAGGCAAAATTAGAAATCGCATTGGCTAAGGGTAAGAATCTTCATGATAAGCGAGAAAGTCAAAAGGAAAGGGATGCGAAAAGAGAGATGGCGAAAGCCTTAAAGCGATATTGATTTCTGATAAAAACTCGTTTATAGTTATCGCATGGGGCTGTCAAGGTTTCGACAGGTTAATGTTTGATTCGAGTGGCAGTGGAGTGATGACCTAATCATTAAACAAATTAAACGCAAACACAAATAGAAGCGCAAGCTTCGCATTCGCTGCTTGATTTAGCGCTAGAGGCGTTCGCGGCGCCCTATTGGAAGAGTAGCCGTCTGCTTTCAATAGTGTAAAAAAACGGATACGAAGAATAATGGTCTAGCTTATTTTTCCGACAATCAATAGACAAATTCGAATATATCTTGGTTGCTTTAGAAGTATTCGTCTTATTACAAAGTAACTAAACTGTAGAGGCTCGAATGTGGGACTTCTCTTGGACAGGGGTTCGACTCCCCTCAGCTCCACTTTATAGTAAAAAAACCGCTTTAAATGGTGGTTTTTTATATCTGACTTCAATTATATTTTTCGCTATTTCGTTAAGTTTATCAACCACTTCATCTAATCTATCAACAAACATATGGCTGTATGTATTTGGTGTTTGTTCAATATTGGCATGACCAAGATATTTCGCTACAACGGTTACATTTGCCCTATTATTGATGAGTAAACCGGCACAATTGTGCCTGAAGTCATGCATACGTGTATTTTAAGCAATCCGAATTTTTGGGTTGCTATTGCTTTTATAGTATCCATATATGATTCGTTTAAAGGACGAATACCTCCAAAACAATACCATTCATCATTGAAATAATAATCGATATGTCTATATATGGCTTCAATTTCACGAATGTTTTGAGGTCTTGTTGATATTTTCTTATTGCTTAAAAACTTTTCATATACCTGATTTAACGTAATCTTATTTTGATCGGTTATATTGGTAAGTAGCAATTTTTTTTGCTTCAGCAGTGGTTGCTTCAGATTTTAGAGCATATTTTTTTGATTTATATACTTTGCTTTTCCCAGTCAAAACATCAGTGTAATAGAATTTAAAATACCATCTTCGACCATCTTTGGTCTTTTCAGTAGACTTATAAACAGGCATGCCTTAAATTCTCCTTTTGTGCTAGAATTGGGGTACAGTAAAAGCACTTTAGGCGGTGGATGGAAAATGGAGTTTAGGTTGGCAATTTTAGCTGATTTACCCCAATTAAAAAAAGTATACAAAGGTATTATTCAAGAGATGAATAAACAAAACATAGAAATTTGGGACGAGATTTATCCTTGTGAATTTTTTGCGGAAGATATTAGGGAAAAACAGCTATTTGTTTTAGTTGATAAAGATGAAATAGTTTCAGCTTTTGCTTTAACTAAGAAGAATATCGGAGAAACATCAGTTGAATGGGAGAAAAGAAGTAACAAGGTATTCTATTTAGACAGATTAGGAGTAAATAAAAAATATTTTCGTAAAGGAATAGGCAGCTATATGTTAAATAAAGCAAAAGATATTAGTAAAAGTTTTGGAGCGGAATATTTAAGACTATTTGTGGTTGATATAAATAAGCCTGCTATCAATCTTTATACCCAAAGTGGATTTAACAAAGCCAAAGGTATTTATGAAGAAAAATTTGATGATGGTTTTGTTTTACATGAATTTGGATATGAGATAAAACTTTAATGAATATCTTAAATTGAGTTGAAAGTCAGATTAAGGAAGTTTTAGAATATGGAAGTAATTGCACTATTGAGAGGAGTAACACCGACAGGGAAAAATAGAATACCTAAAATGAAATATTTGGTAGAAATACTTGAAAATGTAGGATTGAAAAATGTAAGGACTTATATTCAAAGTGGTAATGTTATTTTGGAAACAGAGTTATCAAAAGAAGAAACGGCAAAATTAATTCATGACACAATAGCTAAAGAAATAGGAGCAGATTTAAGTGTTATCATAAAAGAAAAAAATCAATTACAGATAGCTATTGAAGAAAATCCTTTTAATGAAAATTATGATTTTTCAAGAATACATTTAGTATTCACTAACGATAGTATGGGAGAAGATGAACTAAAAAAACTTGAAAATAAAGATTTTGGAGATGAAAAGTTTATTATTGGTTCTGAATGTTTGTATATGTATCTTCCGAGAAATGCAAGTACAAAAAGATTGAATACAAATTATCTTGAAAAACAGCTTTCAATAACCATGACAATGAGAAAATTAAATGTTGTTGAGCATTTAGTCGAATTATGTAAGAAATAGGAATAAATATCATCTTATTGAAGTAACAATGGAACATAACTAACACAAGAACAGTAAATTAAAAAATGAAGTGAAGTTCCTTTATTTGTTTATCCAACTTTTGGGGGTTCACTTCAATATTGTATCTATCTTTTCTGTTCTTTTACTGTATGTTCTAGGCTTAAGTAGGAAATCAGACAATAAAAAATATCTTTTTATATGAACCGTAAGAAATCTCCTACTCGAAAAATTGTGTATCAATTCTTTTTTTCCTTCATGAATTTGAATTGCTGTCTTGTTATAAGTATTTTTTCAATGGATATTATGATATAGCTCTACTAAGTTCGTATGAATGATTCATGCTAAGGAAAACCATTTTCTTAAGATGGATGAAACACCTGAACGGTTTATTGTAATAGATATTTTGTTATTTTGAAGTATCTTATTATACAATAAGTAGTAAAGAGGTGAATGTATGTTTCCTGAATCAAAAAATATGTCGATTCTTTCCGCTACTTTATATATCTTAATTGGTTCTGTTATGGCGCTTTTTCCAGGGATGAGTGCCCAATTATTATCCATAAGCGTAGGACTTGTATTCGTCATCATTGGTGTTATCTTATTAACAACTTACTTTGTTTTAGATATTGATAAAATTTTATACCGAAACGATTTCGTATTTGGTATTTTATCCATCTTAGCCGGATTGGTCATTATCATTCAAAAAGATTTAATTTTAACTCTAATTCCAATTGTATTAGGTCTAGTCATTATGTCTAGTGGTTTAATGAAGCTTCAGAAAGCCGTTGTTGCCCATAGAATTAAATCCAATCAAGAAATGACTTATTTCATTTTATCGGTTGTTGCGTTAATCCTTGGTCTAGTGGTTATCTTTATATTAGCAGGGCATCAGTCGCAACAAGTGCTATTTATTGTGATTGGTATTGGTTTAATATACGCCGGTATATCAGATTTATTTGCTCTATTTGTTTTGGAAAATTCCTATAAAAAAGCCGTTGAAACATTAAAAAATCCACAGACTCCTAGGGAAGAAGTGAAAGAAAGTGAGGAAGAAAATGTATAATAACTGGTTTAAAATTGGATCAGTGACCATTCATGGCTATGGTGTCATGATTGCGTTAGGTATTCTAGCAGCCTTCTGGATGGCAGAAAGATTGGCGAAACGATTTCATCTGGAAACGAATAAGATTGATAATTTAATTTTTTTGTGTGTCATTGTGGGCTTTATTGGGGCGAAAGCTTTATTTATCTTAACGGATTTAAAGAGTTTTATGGCTAATCCAATTGCCGTTCTCGGTTCACAAGGATTTGTGGTGTATGGGGGTATTATTGCAGGTGCTTTGGTGGGTTACTTATATTGTCGTCATCATCATTTAGATTTTTTTACTTATTTTAATGTATTGGTTCCATGTATTGCTTTAGCTCAAGCATTTGGTCGTATTGGCTGTTTCTTGGCGGGATGTTGTTATGGAATACCAACAGATGCTTGGTATGGTGTAACTTTCCCGGCCGATTCTTTAGGTCCCGGGGCAAATGTAAAGGTTATCCCAACAGAATTGATTTCTTCTTTAGGAAATTTCATTATTTTCGCTATTTTATACTATGTTCTAACTAGGACAAAAGAATCCAATAAGACAGGAGCTTGGTATCTTATTTTGTACGGCTTTGGTCGCTTTATGATTGAATTTATCCGTGGTGATTTGATTCGTGGTAGTGTTGGTATCTTATCTACTTCACAATTTATTAGTTTATTTGTAGTGATAGGTGGAATTGCCCTATTGGTATTTGAAAACAAAAGAAAGGTGGTTATTGGATGAAAATTGGGATTGCCGGCGATCATAGTGCTGTAGAATTAAAAAAAGAGCTTATTGATTATCTAAGTAAAAAAGGATATGAGCTTATCAATTATGGTACTGATACAACTCAATCCGTTGACTATCCAAACTATGGTGAAACATTAGGAAAGGCAGTTATGGCCGGTGAAGTAGAGCGTGGTATTGCGATTTGTGGAACCGGCATTGGTATTGGCATTGCTTGTAATAAAGTAGAAGGTATTCGCTGTGGTATTTGCAGTGATCCTTATTCAGCTAGGATGGCCTGTTTACATAATAATGCTCAAATTATTGCTTTTGGAGCAAGGGTGGTTGGAGATGAGTTAGCTAAGATGATTGTAGATACTTTCTTAGAAACAGAGTTTGAAGGTGGTCGTCACCAAAGAAGAGTGGATTTATTGAATCAAATTCGTTGAAAAATACGTCTCATTTGTGAAAATAAAAGTGTTTAAAACAAAGTCTAAAAACTTTGTTTTTATTTTGTCCGAAACGGACAATGACAGTTCTTTTAATTGGTGAAAAAATGAATTTGTTAGGAGAGAAAAGATGAAATTCAAAAAAATAATGGCAATTTCGGTTGCCTTGGCAATGTTACTGACAGGTTGTTCCGGTTCTTCCACAAACCAAGCTAAAAAAGTCGAAAAGAAACAAGCAGATGTTGTGGTTATTGGTGCAGGTGCTGCCGGCTTAAGTGCCGCATTATCAGCTCAACAAGGTGGAGCCAAGGTAATCTTATTAGAAAAGGCGGCTTCTGTAGGTGGTGTTTCACAATTTGCGGGTGGAGTTATGGGAATTAATTCCAAAGCTCAAAAAGAATCCGGTGTTGCTGGTACTTTTAGTGCAAAAGATGTCACAAAGTCTTGGCAAGATTATAACGCTTGGATGAGTGATGGTAGTTTATTCTATAATATCGCTAGTCGTTCTGGGGAAACAATTGATTGGTTGCAAGAAAATGGCTTACCATTCACATTTATGGGAACGGAGCAAGCTTCGCATAAAGATGGGTATCAAACCTATCATATTTTTAAAGATCAAACTAAAAAATTAAGTTATTTCCAAGGTTTGGCGAAGAATTTTCAAGCGAAAGGTGGTGAAATCTTAATGGAAACACCAGCCACAAAGCTAGAAACAAAAGACGATGTGATGACAGGTGTTGTAGCCAAAGCAAAAGATGGTACAGAATATTCCATTTCAACAAAATCTGTTGTTTTAGCAACGGGGGGCTTTGGTGCTAACAAAGATGTGATTAAAGAGAAAGTTGGTTTTCCATTAGAAACATTCACAACTGGAACACAAACCGGAGACGGTGCTCGTATGTCCCAAGAAATTGGGGCAGGTGTTGGTAAAACCATTCAACAATACCATGGTGTTACTTCTTATTCCGGCATCCAAACAGGAACTGGTAAGGATGAAATTGCGAAAGCTATTTACTTATCCACTTCTGTGTGGATTAATCAAAGAGGATCTCGTTTCTGCCCTGAAGATTTGAACTATGATACAGCTTTAAGTTCTAACGCAGCAGCCACGCAAGGGGAATACTACTATTCCGTTCTTAGTGAAGAAATGGTTTCTAAGCTAGAAAAAGGTGGCTCAAAAGCATTGGGTATTGAGGAAGTTGTAAAATACGAACCAACAGTTCCTTTATTTGATGTGAATAAGCCATGGACTGAATTTAGAAAAGCTTTGGATGAAGGTGTTTCTAAAAAGACCGTTTTTAAAGGAAATACAGTTGAAGAATTAGCGAAGGCAATGAATATTGATGCTGAAACCTTAGCAAAAACGATTAAAGCTTACAACGCTGACGCAAAGGCGGGTAAGGATACTGTCTTTGGTAAGGACAAGAAGTATATGCAAAGCTTAGGTGATGGTCCTTTCTACGCTGTTAAAGCTCGTCCTGTTTCTCTTGGTGGTATTGGCGGTGTCTTAGTCAATGCAAGTCAACAAGTTATCAAGGAAAATGGTACGGTTATCAGGGGTTTGTATGCGGCAGGGAATGAAATTGCTGAACAATACAACAACTCCTATCCATTAGTGGAAGGTGTATCCATGATGTTTGCTTTAGTAGGCGGACGCATGGCTGGTCAACAAGCGGCGAAGTACGTAGGGAACTCGAAATAGTTCCCTTTTTCTTTGTGCTAAAATAAGAATATGGATGTATTTGAACTTGTTTATCAATGTGAAACGCTTGAGGCTTATATCAATGCGGTTGCTAAAGAAATCCAATGTCCAATGTGGCTGATGGATGAATATTTTCAAGTATTAGCGATATCTAACTATAAAAACGCTAGTCAATATCTCAAAAGGATACAAGAAAGTGCCACTTGGCTAGAAGTGCTGGATCAATGGAATAATACTTTATCCAATCGTAGCTTAGAAGAAGAGTACCAATCCTTTGAAGATTATTTTTTTCATGTGCAAACCTATGCTCTGGATGTTCGCCAAGGGAAGAAACGGATTGGTCGTTTGACGATTATGAATGTAGATGGTGTTCCTATTCCATCCTCTGTTTTAAAACAAATTGTACAAGGAGCCTCGATTTATCTTCGCAAACAAAAAGAACAACTTCCTTTTTCTTCAAAAGAATATTATTTATATCAATTGCTCCATCGCTCTTCAGATGTTACACCGAATAAATTACCTTGGCATCGTTCTTATCGTTTATGGTTAGTGGAGATGGTTGAGAACAATAGTAATGCCCAAGCGTATTTATGGAATTGGTTGAAGCAAATTCCTGAACCGAAGATTGCCTATGTGCAACAAGAACAAGCTCTTATTTTAAGCAACCAATCAATTGTTTTGGAAAAGGAAATGATTTCCGGATCTTCTTTTTATTACGATGATTTACAGTATTTGCCAGAAGCGTATCAGCAAGCCTCTTTCGCTCTTTCTAAAAGGAAACATATTCTCCATTTTGAAGATGTGTATTGGGAATTTATTTATCAAAGCTTGAATGAAAAATATAATGGTCAGGCTTTTATTCTTCCATCATTATGGCGAATGAAACATTATGACAACCAATACCACAGTGACTATTGTCAAACCTTAGAGGCTTATATTCAAGGCAATTATTCTAAAAGTGAATGTGCTCGGCTATTAAAGCTTCATTTAAATACTGTTAAATACCGCTTCAAACAAATGGAAGAACTGTTTGGGCTGGATTTAAAGAAAGAAGAGCCCTTGTTAGAGCTTAGTTTACGATTTATGCACTATCAAGAAAAAAACCAAGATGATTAGTCTTGGTTTTCGTCTGTTTGGACTTGTCCACTTGTTCCATTCAAGATATTCATGAATTCTTCACCGGTAATGGTTTCTTTTTCATAAAGGAATTGAGCTAGTTTATCTAGGTCTTGTTTATGTTCGGTTAATAAGGATTTTGCTAAATCGTGTTGCTTCTTAACCAAAGCAACGACTTTCTTATCAATTTCACCAGCTGTCGCATCGGAGCAAGCTATAGATGTATCGCCGCCTAGGTATTTATTCTGCACGGTTTCCATCGCCACCATATCAAAATCAGACATACCGTAACGAGTAATCATGGCTCTAGCTAATCGAGTGGCTTGTTCAATATCATTGGAAGCTCCGGTTGTAATTGAACCAAACGCTACTTCTTCAGCGGCACGACCACCTGTTAAAGTCGCGATTCTTTCTTCCAATTCTTCTTTAGTGTATAGAGGATGGTTTCCTTCTTCCACTTGCATGGTATAACCAAGAGCACCGGAAGTACGAGGGATAATCGTAATCTTTTGCACAGGGGAGCTATGTGTTTGTAAAGCGGCCACTAGGGCATGACCTATTTCATGGTAAGAAACAACCAACTTTTCTTTGTCCGTTAAAATCGCATTCTTCTTTTGATAACCGGCAAAGACAACTTCGATACTTTCCTCTAAATCTCTTTGACTAACGGCTTGACGATGTTCACGAACAGCTCTTAAAGCGGCTTCGTTAATGATATTCGCCAGTTCAGCACCAGAAGCACCGGAAGCCATACGAGCAATGATGTTGTAATCAATATTTGGTTCTGTTTTTACCTTCTTAGCATGAACCTTTAAAATATCTTCACGACCTTGCAGGTCCGGTAATTCAACAGGCACACGGCGGTCAAAACGACCTGGACGAAGTAAAGCCGGATCAAGGTTTTCCGGACGGTTTGTGGCAGCTAGGATAACCACCCCATTATTGTTTTCAAAACCATCCATTTCCGTTAGTAATTGGTTCAGAGTTTGTTCACGCTCATCATTACCACCAATGTTACCGGAGCGTTTACCGCCAACCGCATCAATTTCATCAATGAAGACGATACAAGGTGCTTTTTCTTTCGCTTTTTTAAACAAATCACGAACTTTGGAAGCTCCCATACCAACAAACATTTCAATAAACTCAGAACCGGAAATAGAGATGAATGGCACATTGGATTCACCGGCAACGGCTTTCGCTAACATGGTCTTACCCGTTCCCGGAGGACCAACTAAGAGAATGCCCTTCGGCATCGTAGCACCAATGGATTTGTATTGGTTTGGATCATGTAAGTAGTTGACGATTTCTTGTAAGTTTTCCTTGGCTTCATCTTCCCCGGCAACGTCTTTGAAGCGAATATCTTCTTTGGATTTCTCATGTACACGTGCATTGGATTTACCAAAGTTAAATATTCCACCACCAAGAGGGGAATTGGAACCATTCTTAGTGGCATTTCGCATCAACATACGAACAAAGAAAGTAGCGATTAGAATCGGGAATATCCAAGCTAATAGAATGTCTATCCAAGTATTACTTGCTTCTTTGATGGTGGAAGAAAAATCTACTTTGTGTTCATAAAGACGTTGCGTTAATTGCGGATCATGGATAACCCCTGTTTTATAAATGGTTTTATCGTTTTCAACTTCGTAATAGATTTGATTTTGTTCGACACGGACTTTCTTAACTTGATTATTATTGGTTTTCTCAATGAAAGTGGTGTAGGATGTTTCCTTGATGTTTTGTTGCTGGACAATTGGTCGCAAGATTAAATTCATGGAAATCAGCACTAACATAACCAAAGAGTAGTAATACAACAACGGTTTTCGTTGTTTGTTATTGTTGTTATTATTCATATTCATATTGTCACCTCTTTAGCACTCTTAATGAAAAAGTGCTAAAACTATTTTATCATCCCCGGTTGAATTGTAAAGCAGGTTGATTATGTGAAGTTGTGTGTTGACAGACGGTCACTTATTTATTCGTCAAAAAGAGTGGCTTTATATTATAATAAGTAAGATTTTGGCTTAGAAATAGAAACAGAGCTAAGGGGTTGAATGAATGAAGAAAATAAAAATTGATTTTTCAAAGAAAATGATCAAAATTGCGACACTTATTTTTGCACTGTTGATGCTTGGGGCAATCGTCTCTGGTGGAATGGGTTACCAAAAATTAAATGCCAAGGTGGGTGAAACCAAATACGTTGGTCAACTAGAAATGACAAGGGATAAAGAAAATGAAGATTTCAGTGAAGATGCGACGGTATTTGATGTGGTTTACCGACAGGGTGAACAAAAGATGATTGTGAATTATTCCAAAGAGGAATACGACCATTTGGAAAAGGATACCATTCAAGCCCATCAATACAAAAGTCAAGATGGTACGAACTTATTCTTTACAGAGAAAAATCCTAATTTAGAAAAAATACAGGCTACTTATAAAGAAAAGATGGCTGAAAAAACAATGTTCTTTTTTAATCTATGTTCAGCCTTAACAATCTTATCCATTTCATTATTGATTATGATTGTCTTTGGACAAATGTTTACGACCTACGAGAAGTCGTGGTTCTTATCGATTATGGTTTTAGCGACGATAGTCGCCATCGTCTCTCCATCGGAAAGTGCGAATGGGGTGAATGGAATTATCATTATGTGGTTGTACCTCATGGATACTTTCCTTAATATCTTATGTGAACTATTAATATCGAAACAAAGTAAATACAATTTCCTTGTCTCGATTGCAGTGGAATTGGTTGAAATAGCGATTAGCTTGGTCTTGATGTATCGCTTTGCGTCTATGGTGGTTACATTGTTGTTCTGGATACCGATTGATATTTTAAGCTTTATCAATTGGTCGAAACATGAAGATAGGGAAGATGAAGATTTAACCATTGTGCGCCGTTTGACTGGTTGGCAAGAAGTTTTAGTTATTAGTGGAATTGTGGTCTTTACAGTTGTAGTTGGCTACTTTATTAGTGGCTTAGATATTCAAACTGACTTTGTGATGAATCGTACAGTAGCCACTTGGCTTGCGTATTTAGATGCTTGCGCAACAGCGGTTGGTATAGCGAATGGTTTATTCATTTTCTTTCGCTTTCGTGAACAATGGTTGGCGTGGTTTATCAGTGCTATTTTAGAGGCAACGATGAATATTATGTTAGGACAATACGTCTTATTGGTGTTGAAGCTTGGTTATTTAACCAATTCAACCTATGGCTATATTAAGTGGACAAAGTATATTAAGTCTCATAAAGAAGAGAGACTAACAGTTTTCTAAGAGAAGCTTAATTGCGTGAATGACTTGAAAAGACTAGAATTAGTGTGAGCAGAATTGATTTAGGAGGATACTATGGCAATTTTAGCAGGTGATTTTAAGACGGGATTAACCGTATTAGTGGATGATGATCCATGGGTTGTTCTGGATTTTCAACATGTGAAACCAGGTAAGGGAGCAGCTATTTTAAAAACAAAGATGAAGAATCTCAAGACAGGATCGACGCAAGAGAGAAACTTCAACGCTTCAACAAAGTTTGAAGCGGCGATGATTGAAAAGAAGAATGCACAATATTCATATAATGATGGTTCTATTTACTATTTCATGGATCAAGAAACTTATGAAATGTATGAATTGGATGATGCGCATGTTGGTGACAGTAAGAATTTCTTAGTGGATGGTATGGAAGTCACATTGATGTTCTTTGATGGCAATGTGTTATCCATTGATTTACCAGATAAGGTAACGTTAACCGTCGTGGAAACAACACCGGCAATTAAGGGCGCTCCTTCAACGCAATCAAAGGATGCGACTTTGGATACAGGAATCACAATCCGCGTTCCTCAATTTATTGAACAAGGGGAAAAGATTCTTGTGTCTACCGCTGATGGTAAATATGCAAGTCGTGCCTAAGATTGCTTTAATTACAGGGGCCGCTAAAGGGATTGGTAAAGCAATTGCTATGACATTGGCGAAGCATCAATACGCTGTGGTGATTAATTATCAACACTCAAAAAAAGAAGCGTTGGCTTTAAAAGAAATGTTAGATAAGGAGTGTCCTATGCCTTGTCTGGCCATTCAGGCGGATGTTTCTAAGGAAGATGAAGTGGATGCGATGGTCAGCCAAGTTGAAAAAGAGTTAGGTTATATCGATATTCTAATCAACAATGCAGCGATTGATTTATCTAATTTATTCCATTTAAAGACAGCTGAAGAATTTCGTCGGACTTTGGATGTGAATGTGGTGGGGGCATACAATTGCGCAAAGAGAGTATATCCTCATATGATTGAAAAAGAGTATGGTAAGATTATCAATATTTCTTCTACTAATGGAATGAATAGTTATTATCCTATGAGTTTTGACTACGATGCTTCGAAAGCGGCTTTGATTTCTTTAACCCATAACCTAGCATGGCAGTGTTCGCCATACGTGAATGTGAACGCAATTGCACCTGGTTTTATTGGTACAGAGAGTGAGCTGGATGGCTACGATGAGGATTTCTTGCAAAAGGAATGTGAAAAGATTCTAGTTCAGCGCTATGGTAAACCGGAAGAAGTCGCTAATTTGGTTCGTTTTTTAATTAGTGATGAAGCAAGCTACATCAATAATACGGTCATTCGTATCGATGGTGGACAAATGGGAAGTTGTTAGTGAGAAATGACGGATTATTTTTTAAGACTCTATGTCAAATGTTGGAGTAAGCAAAAATTTGTAGATTGAAAAACATATAAAAACAAGGCACTAGCTGATGCAGGGAAAGACCTGTACACTAGTGCTTTCTTTTTAGGGAAATGGTATAGTTGGCAAAAATCAACCAAGCCTTTTTGATAATTTCTGGTATCTTGGAAACAAAAAGCCCGTTGTAACGGGTTATTGGATAGTTGTGTTCAATTTGGATAAAGCTAGAAGAATGGATAGCTTACCATATTCTAAGGATAAACCACCTTGTAGGTAGAGTGTATAAGGTGGAACAACAGGTGCATCAGCACTTAATTCAATGGTACTACCTTGGGTAAATGCCCCACAAGCCATAACCTCATCAAAGGGATAACCGGGCATTGTGGCCGGTAGTACTTTCACATAGGAATCGATTGGTGAGGTTTCTTGAATGCCTTGGGTGAAATTTATTAAGTTTTCTTTTGTTTCTAACTCGACGGTTTGGATAATATCAGTGCGACATTCATTGTATCTTGGGGATACGTTTTTATAATGTAGCTTTTCCAGCATATAGGCAGTGAATATTTGTGTCTTTAAAGCATTTCTTACCACACTTGGTGCCATAAAAATGCCCTTAAAGAAAGAATTGTTGGTGTTAAAGTTCGCTCCCAGTTCTTTACCAATACCAGGAGCGGTTAAACGGTCGGCGATACTTTGAATGATGTCTTTTTTACCAGCTACATAACCACCGGTCGAAGCAATTCCTCCACCTAGATTCTTCATTAAAGAGCCAACAACCACATCGGCTCCAATATGACCAGGTTCTTGTTTTTCAACCAACTCGCCATAACAATTATCCACCATGATTATTACCTCTTGGTTTACTTCACGGATTTTCTGAATTACATGAGCAATCTTATTCAAACAAAGAGAATCACGAGAAGAGTAACCCCTAGAACGTTGAATTTCGACCAATCGAACATTAGGTGTTTTTAAACGAGTAATAATTTTTTCTTCGTCCAACTCATTGTTAATTAAATCGATTTGTTCATAAAGTACACCATTGGCTCTTAGGGATTGACTGGAATTACCACTTAAACCAATCGTTTCTTGCAAAGAGTCATAGGGTGTTCCGGTTAGGGAAATCATCGTATCTCCATGTTTTAAAAGGGCAGAAAAGGTTAGATATAAAGCGTTGGTGCCTGACATGATTTGTGGGCGAACCAAGGCATCCTCACAACCAAGAACACGAGCAAAGATGCACTCTAATTTATCTCGACCTTCATCGTAGTTACCATAACCGTTAATGTCCGCAAAATCGGAATAAGAAACCTTGTTTTCAATAAAAGCAGAAAGAATACGATCGGAATTATAAAGACAGACATCGTCAATGTGTGCATAAATTTCTTTTAAATCAATATCGGATTGTTCGGCTAGTTTGAATAGTTCTGGTTTAATTTGATTTTGAATCATCTTATAAAACTCCTTTTCTGCGCTTATCATTATACTCTAGTATTAAGTAAGAAAGAATGCGTGCTATGATGATAGAGAAAATAATGAAGAGGTTGAAATGAAAGATAGTAGTTCATTGGTATTTACAGGTGATATCGGTTTTGATAAACATATGAATCATAAATGGGAAGATGAGGATTTGATTGATTCAGAAATAATGGCTTTTTTGCATGAGGCTGACCATGTGGTTGTGAATGTGGAAGGAGCCTTGGTTGAACAGAAAGAAAGCGACCGTGAATTGGTGCATACGATGAATCCGAAAGCTATTTCTGTATTGAAAAAGATGCGGACTGATATTTGGAACCTCTGCAACAATCATATTATGGATGCAGGTGAAAAAGGAATTGAAAATACCTTGAAATTAGCTCGTCTGCATCAGGTTCAGACAATTGGCGCAGGAATGAATATAGCCGAAGCTAGAAGACCTATTTACTTAAATGAAGCTGGTGGTATTGGTATTTTCAGTTTGGGTTATCGTAGAGGCTGTAAACCGGCCGGCGAAGATAAAGCGGGTTGTTATTTATGGAATGAAATGGAATTGATTCAAGAAAGTATCCAGGAAATTAAGAAATTGTGTAAGTGGTGTGTGCTGGTGGTTCATGGAGGGGAAGAATTTACTTCTTTACCTTCTCCCTATACTCGTAATCGTTATTTGACTTATTTGGATATGGGAGCAGATGTGATTGTGGCTCATCATCCGCATGTACCAATGAATTATGAGATAGTAGGTGATAAGATGATTTTCTATTCTTTAGGGAATTTCATTTTTGATACAGATTATCAACGTAGTCAGTTCAATACAGAGTTTGGCGAGGTGGTTCGCTTACATTTCACGAAAGAAAAAATGACTTGGGAGGCAAAGGGTATTTTCATCAATCGCAAGACAGGAAGAATTGAAGCTTGCCCTTTACCATCTATTTTTCAGAATGTGAATGAAAAGGAGTATCGTTTATTACTTCCTTTGGCGGCGAAAATGATGGTGGCGGCTTATAAGCGTCAATTGTTGTATCAAAAGCCAGATGAATTTAAAAATGCTAGTGAAGAAAAGTGGAAAAAGAATTTTTTACAGGAAAAGAGAAGTGGTCGTGTTCCCGGTGAGGTCTTGGATTTTCAAATCATTTATCCTTTGTCTTTAGAAGCAGAAAAGAGGGAGTGGGAAAAAAGTTCTTTGGAAGATGTGAAGAAGTATATCTTGGAACAACTTTAAGATTTAGTTTAGACATTCGCAAAAATAACGGTTTCCCTTTGAAAATAAAATTAGTTCGCAATATGTGTTGAAATTTTTCGATAAATATGTAAATTTTAAAATAAATGCAGAAAGATATAAAAATGTATCGTCTGCATTTTTTGTTTCTTTGAAAGGAGAAGGGATAAATGGAAATTACACATAAAAGGGGAAAAAATGATCGCATTAAATTAGA
>NZ_JAGXEX010000003.1:0-173620 GCF_019798045.1 Bulleidia sp. zg-1013 | reverse complement strand
AGACTTTTTAGTCCACTTATGCTATACTCGTATCAAAGTATATTTAGGCTTTAAAATGGGATTTTTATGATTAGGTTTTTATTAAATTTAGGTGGATTTTAAAGTCTACTTTTCGTTCCGGTTTTGTTCCAATCCCTAAGATTTCATCGTGGTTTCTTCCAAGATTGTCTGTCAAATGTTTTTCCTGAATACCCGTCATTTGTAAGTCATAGAAATAACTTTATATTGAAGTATCTATCCCAACTAAAAAATAGAGCCTTAAGCTCTATTTAATCAGATAATTCTTACCATCTGTTTGAATGGTAATCTTATCTCCTTCTTTTACCGACAACATCTTTAGCACATCCGCATATTTTGCTTGGTAAATCTTACCCTCCGTATCTAGGATATATAAATGCGTATTACCACCAATATCAATCTTTTCTAACTTCTTCACTTGAATGGTCTTATCCACAAACTTACTTGTATCTATCTGACTTTCACCTGATTTCTTCGCCTCATCAGCGGTAATCTCACCCTTCATTAAACGACGATAACGGTCAATCACATCTTTTTGATTAGAAGCCGTCACCACTAAGTTGTATTGTTCCACATTGACACAAGCGTATTGTTTCACTAAACCGCTATTATCCTTTAAGACCATAATATACGTTGGCGTTCCATCCACATTGATTAAAGAAGGGAAAGAAGCGTGATAGCCTTTCTCTTGTACTTCACCTTCCGCCGAGTGCATAGCACTGCCTTCATCCGCACCGGAAGCCATAATAAAACGTGTTTTTCCCGTTCTTTCGTTTGCCATCATAAAGCCGATATTGGAAGAATCACCATTAACCGAGGTAACCCCCGTAAACACCCAAATATCCCCATTCTTAGCCACATAGCCATAGTCGGCTTTATAACTAGAATCACCATCATCGTCTTTTACTTTTACCGTCGTTGTTTGACGACAATCCTTTTGACCAAAAATACTATTCCAGAAACCCTTATGCAATTGAACCGCATCATTGTATTGCTTCATCAATAAATCACCATGGAATACCACATCCATCCATTGGGGAATATCCTTTAAGCCAAGTTGCTTCATATCACCCGTGATTGGATTAACCAAAATAGCCCCTGTCACTTTTTTACCGCCAAATAAAGAAATAGTATGGTCATAAGTCGTTGCTACATACCAAGGATTTCCTTGTTCATCAATTTCAAAGTGCAAATTTTCAAACATAACTGTTGGAAAACGGAAACGAATTCTTCTACTCAAATCATCGTTGAAATAAGCACTTGGTACATAACGCATCTTCTCTTTCAATGGTACATAATCCGCCGCCATCGTAACAGGATTTACCTTAACATAACCGGGGACACCCTCTTTATGATTTCCCCACCACTTGAAAAAACCTTCATATTGAAGGGCCGCCACTTTAGTTGGTGAAGATTGATAATCAATCTGTGTGTATGGACCAACATTAAATTGCGATACCACATCGGTCAAAGAGCCAATCTTACGATCCCCTAATTTTTCAGCACTGGCGGTATCCATTAAAGCAATGGAACTTGCTCCTTCGACTGAAGGAATATCTTTTTTATCCCCCTCTTCAATCTTTAAAATAGAAGCATAGCGTTTCGCATGCCAAATACGAAGTCCCGCCACTGTACCTAAAAGCATAATGCCAACAAGTCCGGCCATCATAATAATAGCCGGTTTTAGATTTGGTCTTTCTCTATGAATAGCACAAATAATGCTGTTGACCAAAACATAGCCAACAACCGTTGCCAATAAAAATAGCCAAAAACTAAAGTTTTTAATATGAATAGCCGGTATAAAAATATAAAAAGCAATCAACATGAAAACAAGGGTTATCCCTAAACTAATCCATTGCGATTTCTTCGATTGTAAGGGATAAAACTTGTTTTGAAGATTCTTCTTTTTAGGAAATTTAATCGTTATCATTTTTCACTTCCCCCGGCATTACAATATCATATTTTTATATCAACTCAAACATCCGTATATTATAGAAAAAAGATTTTCCCGGGCTTCATTTTTTAAACTGTTTTATACTAAAATCACCAAAATCGTCGTATAGTATTATAAATATAACTACTATATAATAAGAGAGGTTAGGAGGTCATATGCCAAGTAAAAAAGTATGTGATTTCGATTTACGCGAAGGTGGTATCTTTCACAATCGATTAGAAAAATTATCGGATGGGCATTATATCTGTAAACACTGTAAAGAAATTATCAAAGGATATGGCTTGCCTATTAAGTTTGACATCTTCCAAATGTTAGTAACAGCTCAAGCTAATATGGTTGATACAGTTATGGATACTTATTTAAAAAGCCATAATCCGGAAGAGATTATTGCGACACATTACCCATTACCAAGTATTGAATTACACCATGGTGAACACTGTATCAACTCTCTTCCTGCTGTACAAGTGGTTTTAGAAGAATTAATCCCGAAAGATGAGGCAGTTAAGTCCATTTCTGAAATTGATAAAAATGCGATTATGAACATTCCTAATGCTGAAGGAAGAGTTGGTAGCCAAATCGTTAAAGGAATGTTATTTGAAACCGAAGCGGCCATTTATTTCTTAAGTGACCATTACATCAACGTTCATCGTCTGGGTTATATAAAGCGCAATCCAAACCAAAATAATCGCATTGAAATCGAAACACCAAGCAAGAAATTCACCTATAAGGTAGAACATGCGGATTTATTTTTCTTAAGGGAACGCTTCTTCCAAAAAGTGAATAATGTAATCAACCACAAAGATAATAAGTTAATCTTTATCAATAACAATAACCAATTTACCGTTACTCCCGGCATCTATGATGTTCCTAAAAATATTCGCCCCGGGGAATATAGTGTCAAAGCTATTCGTGATGCCGGTCTTCATGTCAAAGACATTCATGGTCGGGTTACGGATTATTACGAAACAGAGGATTCCATCATTCTTCCTGAAGGTGGAATCCTGGAAGTCACCGGCGAATACCAATTAGAATGGATTGCCGGTTTGAAAAAGAAAGATAAGAAAAAATAAAAAGAAAGGAATACCGCCATGAACACCAAACGCTTTACTTTAATGGCTCTTATGATGACATTAGTCATCGTTCTATCCTCCTTTAGCTTAACCGTTCCGGGCGGTCATCTCTATTTAAATGATGTTGTGATTGTGTTATCGGCTTTATTATTTAGTCCTAAAGATGCTTTATTAGTCTGTGGACTCGGTGCTTTCTTGGGAGATTTCTTTTTTTATCCAAGCCCAATGTTTGTTTCCTTGGTTACCCATGGTGTACAAGGCTATGTGATTTCCTATTTAGCTCACTCTAATCGAAACCTTATCTCTAAAAATCGTAGTTTAATCGCCGCTTGTGTTGGGGCTTTCATTATGGTTGGCGGATATACCTTTGGTCGTGCTTTTGTGTATTCCACCTTAAAGACTTCTTTGATTAAGTTACCATTTCAAATTTTACAAGCTTCGGTTGGTGTTATCTTTGGCTATTTCTTGCGCTATCACGCCGTTCCGAAACAAATTGAGGAAATAGTATGAATGAATTAGAACAAATCCGCTCTGCCATTGATACCATTGATCAAGAAATGGTCTCTTTATTTGAACAAAGAATGAATGCCGTTCAACAAGTTATTGCTTATAAAAAAGCCCATCATTTTCCCATCCTTGATACCAATCGTGAAGAAGAAGTTCTACAAAAAAATAGTGCTTATCTAAAAGATAGCACTCTAATTCCCTATTATGAACGATGGTTAAAAGAAACTATGAGGATTGCCAAACAATACCAAAAGGATTTATTTTAATCCGTTGTGTCCGGGTCGATTGTTAAGTCAATAGCGTAACCTGGATACTCTTTTTTTATCCATTCCTTTAAATCCATTTGTTTCTGATTGAGTGATTTTATACCAAAGGGAACCACAATATCAAAACGAATTCTTTTATTCTCTTGGTCCACTAAGAAACCATGCACTTGTTTCACAAATCCTAATTGTAAACAATATTTACTAATTCCCGTTCGCATTTCATTCACCTCTTCCGAGTGCGAATTTCTGGTGTAAATACCAACCGCCGATAAAGTTACTCCTGTTTCTATATAAACCTGACGCATTACTTTTCTGGAGAGTTGATCAATCTGAGATGCCGAAGTTGTATCTTCCACTTCCACATGTAAAGAGCCAATCCAACGATTTGGACCATAATCATTGATAAACAAATCATATACTCCACAAACACCCGGTACATGCTTCGCCGCTTCAATCACAGAGCTAGTTAAAGAAGAAGAAATTCTTTCCCCTAAAATACGCGATAGGGTTTCATTCAAAATGTCATACCCGCTCTTTAGAATGAATAAAGCAATCACCACAGATACATATTTATCAATCTCAAAGTGCAACCACAAAGAGCTTAGTGCTGACATCAAAGTAGCCACTGATAATAAAGAATCATTCTTAGCATCTTGACCGGAGTTTTTTAAAGAGGGAGAATCCAATTGAATCCCTACTTGTTGAACATAATTTCCCAAGAATATTTTGACAAAAATAGCCACCGTCACAATCAAAACCGACCACCAAGAATACTTTGGCTGACTAGGATGAAGCCAAAGCTTAATTGTTTCAATCACCGATTGAATACCGGCGTATAAAATAATAAAAGCCACAATTAAAGCGGCGATATATTCATAACGGCCATGACCATAAGGATGCTCTTTATCCGCCGTTTTCTTAGATAAAGTTGTTCCGCCAATCGTGATGATAGACGATAGAGCATCGCTTAAATTATTGACAGCATCTAAGATAATCGAAAGTGAATTAGCGATAAGACCAATCCCCATTTTAAAAGCCACTAATAATAAATTCATTACGATAGCGATAAGGCTTGTTTGAATGATTTTCTTTTCTCTCATACTTCTATTTTAAGAGACCCTTCTATGAAAACAAGTTAAACGATTGCATAAAAAAACTGCCTAATAGAGACAGTTTTAGAATTCCTCTAAGATTTGGTGAAGAAGCTTGTATAAATCACTTGCTTCCGTTATTGAAAAAGAAACACAAGAAGAAATACGCTTTGGAATATCCAAACACTTTTCACGCATTGCTTTTCCTTCTTCCGTTAAATCGACTAAAACAACGCGTTCATCTATCTTAGAACGAGTTCTTGTCACCCATTCCCTTTCTTCCATCTTCTTTAATAATGGTGTGATTGTTCCACTATCTAAGTACAACTTCTCACACAAATCACCTACTGTTAAATGATGTTCTTCCCATAGCACCAAGAAAACAATATATTGTGTATACGTAATGCCTAATGGCTTTAAAAACGGCGTGTACATTCCAGTGATTTTTCTCGCTGCTGAATATAATGGAAAACAAATTTGATTTTCTAACTTCAAGCCTTCGTATTTATCTTTAGCCATATTTCTCCTCCTATCTCTTGTGTTTTAAAAATTAGAGAAAAGCTAGTCCTTTTCTAATCATAGACCCATTTAGCTACACTTCAGTATAAGTGAAAATATACTTTCTAGCAAGCAGAAGAATCGTTCAAAAGTTTTTATGACACATTTGTTTCTTGCAAGGATATTTAAATCTTACATGATTTTGAGATTCTTTTCAAAATAAATAATACCTATACTACACCCTTTTATTGCTATCCCGGCTATTCTTTCTTACAATAAAACGAAAAGGAGCTTTTATGTCATATTATCAACCCACCCTATCCATTCGTGAAACCCAAGAAGCCATTAAATATATCCGCGATACCTTCCAATATGAGTTTGGTAAGGTGATGCGGCTAGAAAGAATATCCGCACCCTTGTTTGTTTCAAGGGAATCCGGTTTAAATGATACTCTTAGTGGTATTGAAAGACCCGTTTCATTTGATGCTTTAAACTTGGAAAACACAACCTTGGAAGTTGTTCAATCTTTAGCGAAATGGAAGCGTTTTGCTTTAAAGAAATATGACTTTAAAAATGGTGAAGGCTTATACACCAATATGAATGCCATTCGTAGAGATGAAACACCCGATGCTACGCATTCTTTCTATGTGGATCAATGGGATTGGGAAATCGCAATTAATAAAGAAAAACGTTGTAAAGAATATTTAGAAGAAACCGTCCGCTTGATTTTTAAAGTCATCAAACACATGGAACATGAGGTTTGGTATAAATACCCAAAAGCGGTTTGTCATTTAGCCGATGATGTTCATTTTATTGATTCACAAGAATTGTTGGATTTGTACCCCAGCTTGAATGCCAAGGAACGTGAACGTGAAATCACACGTCAATATGGTTGTGTCTTTATCGAACGCATTGGTGAAACCTTAAAAGGATCACAGGAACCACATGATAAAAGAGCTGCCGATTATGACGACTGGCAATTAAATGGTGATTTATTCTTCTGGTTACCGCAATTAGAGCAAGCCCTTGAGTTAAGCTCTATGGGAATTCGCGTGGATGAAAATTCCATCGTATCACAATGTGAAAGTGCTCATTGTACCGAAAGACTCCAAATGCCTTATCATCAGATGATTCTTAAGCATGAATTACCTTACTCCATTGGTGGTGGTATTGGGCAATCTCGATTGTGTATGTTACTACTGAATAAAGCCCATATTGGTGAAGTGCAAGCTTCTTATTGGCCTGAAGAAATCGTCAAGGACTGCTCTTTTAAAAATATCCCTCTATTATAAAAAAGCTTTATTTTATACAGAATTATACAAAATTTTAAAGGTTTTTTGGGGTGTAAGGAACTGTAAACGCTCTCATAATAATACTATAAAGATAAATTACTTATCTTTAATGCTTTTCAAGGAGGATTTATTCGCCAAAAAACAATCTCCTTT
Source organism: Bulleidia sp. zg-1013 (assembly GCF_019798045.1). Taxonomy (NCBI): domain Bacteria; kingdom Bacillati; phylum Bacillota; class Erysipelotrichia; order Erysipelotrichales; family Erysipelotrichaceae; genus Bulleidia; species Bulleidia sp. zg-1013. The sequence continues at coordinate 166,771 of NZ_JAGXEX010000003.1, read as the reverse complement.
TCCCTTTTTTGGAATTCTTTGAAAAGTAAAAATTGGGATAATACCTTAAATCTAAGTGACTGCATGACTTGTCCCCCTTTATAGCTATTAACTAAGTTTTGTATTTTCCCGATTTTAAAGCCAAAAGAAAAGAAGATAGACAGTGTGCCGACCTCCCTACCGTTAGATTTCGGTCTAACTTTTAGGGGTCACATCACACAAGCTACCTTCTTTTTTATTTTACTTATAGGAAACAATTTCTGATAAGTCTTTTTTCGTGGTGTGAAGAATCGATGGCTTTGCGTCTTCGTGGGCATAACCTAGTGGCATTAATAGAACAACCTTTTCATTTTCGGGTAAGTCCATTTCCTTTTCTACCTCTTCATTAGAGAACGCATTCACCCAACAGGTGCTTAAACCAAGTTCTTCTGCTTCAAACATCATGTGTGTCGCAACAATACTAACATCTTGATGACCGGAATTATGCTTAGCCTCCGGTGAGGTCTTAAAAATTTTATTTGTATCATACGCAAAAATGAAAACAGTCTTTGCACCATAAATACAGCGGGTTAGTTTATTTAATTTGGCTAACCCTTCTTCACTTTGAACCACATAAATTTTATGTGGTTGACCATTCTTAGCCGTTGGTGCTAAATTACCCACTTCTAAAATTTTGTCTAATTTTTCCTTTTCTACTGCACAATCTGAAAATTTTCGAACTGTATAACGATTCTTCGCTAATTCTTCAAATGTCATACCTGTTTTCCCCTCTTCTTTTTATCTATTATACACCTTTTTTACCTACTATATTGCATAACAGTATACTATGTGATATAACATTCTCGGGAGGTAACTATGGACGCTCAATTTAAAAAAGGTGTTTTAGAATTATGTGTCTTATCCAAGCTTGTGGATGAAGATAAGTATGGCTATGAGTTAACCGAAGATATTTCCCAAGAGTTATCCATTACAGCCGGTACTTTATACCTTATCTTAAAGCGATTAAAAGACAATGACTACGTTCAAACTTATTTAAAAGAATCGAACAGTGGACCGGCTCGGAAATACTACCACATTACCACAAGGGGTTTATCCTACCAACAGGAACAAAAAAACGAATGGCTATCCTTCGTTGAGAAAGTGAGGAATTTATTATGACCAAACAAGAATATTTACATGCTTTAAAAGATTACCTAAACGATTACCCTAATGAAGATCAAGCAGAAATTTTACAATCTTTTGAAAATCACATTGATGAATCATTAGCTCAAGGGAAAACCATGGATGAGATTGTCAAGGAATTAGGCAATATTGAAGATATGTTCTTAGATCAACCACCAACTAAAAAAACCGGCTTTTCTGATTTCGTTAAGACAGCCATTGAGAAAACTACACCTTTCCTAAAAGATATGAATTTTAGATGGCTTTCTGATGAAGAAATTTGTTTTGAAGAGACGGATTCCTTTCCTTGTTCAAAAGCAACTGAAATTTTCATCTCCGGTGATTATTTCGACGTTGATGTAGAAGAGGGTGAAAGTGTTTCTTATTCCTATAAAGCTTACACATCAAAACATTCTAAAAAACAGGCTGTTTTCACAAAGGATCTCAATGGTGATGTGGTTCATTTTAACTCCAAACATGGTCATGGCACCCTTTTGATTACCTTACCATCATCCATTCATCATCTCAATATTCAAACCCAATCCGGCAATATCAATCTTTCTAATCTTAAAGTGGATGAACTTCAATTAAATTCCAAAGCAAGCGATATTATCTTGGATGACCTTCGTTATCAAAACGCATACTTCCATTTGGCTGCCGGCGATGTGGAATTGAATGATTGTATCATGGGCAAAACATCCATTGAAACACTGGCTGGAGATATCGATGTGAATTCATGTTCCGGTGATTTAGCATTAAGCGCTTTGGCTGGTGCTGTGGATATTAACCATAGTCAAGGCTCCTTCTTAAAAATCAACACAAAGGCTGGCGATGTGGATGTTTCCGGTGATTATCCAAAAGCTGACATCCGTTGTACCGCCGGCGATATTGACTTGGAATTATTCCGTATTGAAAACTATGAAATTAAATCAAGCACAGGAGATATTCAGGTGAATTGTTCTCGGCACGACTTTAAAACTCGTGCTGAAAGTCAAATGGGGGATATGAATATTGCTCATTACCAGGGAAATGGTCGTTTGTACATTAAATCAACCACGGGGGATATTGATGTCAAATAACATACAAATTTAACACTAAAAAAGAGGTTCATTGAATGATGAAGTACATCCCAAAAGTTAGTTTGGTGTCTAACTTTTGGGGTTCAGTTCAACTTCACATTACCTCTTTTTATTTTTGAATACCTAATAGCTTTTCAGCATGTAGCACTTCCTCTACCGTTGGTTGCGGGGTATCAGGGATAGGATAAGGAATACCGAGATGTTCATATTCCACTTTTGCCATGGCGTGATAAGGGAGTATTTCTACCCTTTCCACGTTTTCAAGTGTATCAATAAAGCTCTTTAACTGAATTAAATCTTCATCATTCGCTGTAATACCCGGCACCAATACATGTCTAATCCATACCGGTATCTTTCGATTACTTAAATCCCTTGCCAATGCCAAAATATTTTCATTTGACCAACCTGTTAATTTCTTATGAATAACCGGATTCATTTCTTTGATATCCAATAAAACCAAATCCGTCACCTGCATCAAACGTTCAAACTTGGCGTACCATTCAGATTCCGTTGTATAGGGATTACCGGAAGTGTCTAAAGTCGTATGAATATGATATTTCTGACAAATTTCAAACAATTCAATTAAGAAATCCATTTGAACCAAAGCTTCTCCACCGGATACTGTAATACCGCCTCCATTTTTCCAATAAGAACGATACCGAACGGCTTTCCGGAACACTTCCTCTGCACTCATTTCCATTCCTTGTTTAAACTTCCAAGTCTCCGGATTATGACAATATAAACAACGCATTGGGCAGCCTTGCATAAAGACAATAAAGCGAACCCCCGGTCCATCCACAGCACCAAAGCTTTCAAAAGAATGAATATAGCCTTTTGTCATTTGTCCTCCTGTTGATAAAAAAGAGCATCTTTAACCGATGCCCTCTTCCTTACATATGATCGTGGAATGTACGAGAAATAACATCCAATTGTTGTTCACGAGTTAAGGAAATGAACTTAACCGCATATCCGGATACACGAATTGTAAAGTTAGCATATTCAGGCTTGTCCGGATTTTCCATTGCATCCAACAGTTTTTCTTTGCCAAAGACATTCACATTCAAGTGATGAGCACCTTGATCAAAGTAACCATCTAAGACATGAACTAAGTTTTCTTTTCTTTCTTCTTCACTATGACCTAAAGCACTTGGATTCATTGTTTGGGTGTTGGAAATACCATCCAATGCCCAGTGATAAGGTAGCTTTGTTAAGGAATTCAAGGAAGCTAGTAAACCATTTTGTTCAGCCCCATAAGATGGATTAGCACCAGGAGCTAATGGTGTCCAAGCCTTACGACCATCCGGCATATTCCCGGTGAACTTACCATAAACCACATTGGAAGTAATGGTTAAGATGGAAGTCGTTGCTTCAGAATTTCGATACGTATGGTGCTTCTTAATCTTATCAATGAAACTCTTTAATAACCAAGTCGCAATTTCATCCGCACGGTCATCATCATTACCATACTTAGGGAAATCACCCTCTGTTTCATATTCTGTAACAATGCCGTCTTCATTACGAACGGTCTTTACCTTAGCGTACTTAATAGCGCTCAAACTATCCACAACATGAGAGAAACCGGCAATACCGGTCGCAAAGGTACGACGAACATCGGTATCAATCAAAGCCATTTCAGCGGCTTCATAGTAGTACTTATCATGCATGTATTGAATTAAGTTTAAGATGTTTACATATAAACCGGCTAACCAATCTAACATGACATCGTATTTCTGCATCACTTCATCATAATCCAAGTATTCCGAAGTAATAGGACGGTAAGCAGGTGCTACTTGCTTAAAGCTCTTTTCATCCACACCACCGTTGATAGCGTATAATAAAGCTTTCGCCAAGTTTGCACGAGCACCGAAGAATTGCATTTCCTTACCCGTTTCCGTAGCCGATACACAGCAACAAATACTGTAATCATCGCCCCATTCCGGACGCATCACATCATCGTTTTCATATTGAATCGAAGAAGTGTTCACAGAAATCTTAGCCGCATACTTACGGAATGTTTCCGGTAAACGAGAAGAGTAAAGAACCGTTAAGTTTGGTTCCGGGGAAGGTCCCATGTTTTCTAATGTATGTAAGAAACGGAAGTCATTCTTTGTTACTAAAGAGCGACCATCACTACCCATACCGGCTACTTCTAAGGTTGCCCACACCGGATCCCCTGAGAACAATTCATTATACGCAGGAACACGAGCAAACTTAACCATGCGAAACTTCATAACCAGATGATCAATCAATTCTTGTGCTTGATCTTCAGTTAAGATGCCGGCTTCTAAATCTCTTTCTAAATAAATATCTAAGAAAGTAGAAATACGACCAACTGACATCGCCGCCCCATTTTGTGTCTTAATAGCCGCTAAATAACCAAAGTATAACCATTGGCAAGCTTCTCTAGCATCCTTAGCCGGTTTAGAAATATCAAAGCCATACACAGCCGCCATTTCTTTCATGCCCTTTAAGGCTTTAATCTGATCAGACAATTCTTCTCTTTGGCGAATAACATCATCCACCATGGTTCCATCCCCACAGTTTAATTTATCTTCTTCCTTCCAAGCAATCAATTGGTCAATACCATATAAAGCAACACGACGGTAGTCACCAACAATACGACCACGACCATAGGTATCTGGTAAACCGGTGATAATATGCGAACTACGAGCCGCTCTCATTTCCGGTGTGTATGCATCAAAAACCGCTTGATTGTGTGTCTTATGATATTCTGTAAAAATCTTGTGGAATTCAGGATTAGGTTCAAAGCCATACGTTTTCAAAGCTTCTTCTGCCATCTTAATACCACCATAAGGCATAAAGGCTCTCTTTAATGGCTTATCGGTTTGTAAACCAACCACTGTTTCTAAATCCTTCAAGGATTCATCAATATATCCCGGACCATAAGCTGTTAAACCGGAAACAACATCCGCTTCTTCATCCAGCACACCACCGTGATTTCTTTCTTCCTTCTGTAGTTCTTGTAAACGAGTCCATAACTTATTCGTAGCATCGCTTGGTTCTGCTAAGAAAGACTCATCACCATCGTATGGATGGTAATTCTTCTGGACGAAGTCACGCACATTACATTCTTCTTTCCATGTACGACCTTCAAATCCATGCCATTGTTGATTATCAATCATTATGTTAATTCCCCTTTCACTTAGTTAATCATAACAAACACGCTCTTCTCACGCTATTCAGATGATTTGAATTTAAAGATGTTTTTCAGCGTAAATGAAATAAATCTCTTTTTCCGAATATTTGATTTCAGAATACATTTTCACTAAGCGCTTACATTGTTAAAAAACCTTGTTTTTGCACAAAGCATCGCCAAAACAAATAAGTAAGAGGTACCACTATCGCTTACTTATTCGTTAAATCTTTACCAAAATACTTCTTTGATAAAGTGGCTAAAGTGCCATCTTCTCTTAACTCCTTTAACGCTTGATTGACTGCCTCCCTTAAGGAATCATGACCTTTTTTCATTGGAATAGCATATTCTGTAATATCCGGTAATTGGGCAATAACCTTCAACTTCTTTTCACCCGTTGTATTTAAATAATCATTCACCGAAGTATCCGCATTGATGGTCGCATCAGCTGTCCCATTTAACACCAGTTGCATCGTTTCCGCTAAAGTAGGTACATTAGAAACCTTAGCCCCATATTTTTCCGCAATCGTTGCGTAAGTAGAACCCGTTGAATTCGTTGCTTTCTTATTCTTTAAATCTTCAAAGCTTTTAATATTTGTTGTTCCTTCTTTTACAACCAAATCAATACGGTCATAAGCATACGCATCACTCATATCAAAGGCTTGTTTACGATCTTCCGTCACATCCACACCATTTACGACCACATCATACACACCTGTGGATAAACCGGTTAATAAGCCATCCCAAGCCGCTTCTTTAAACTCCGCTTTGACACCTAACTTCTTCGCAATATTTTGTGCTACTTCCACATCATAACCAAGCAATTGATCTTTATCATCATGATAGGAAAAAGGTTTCCAATTTCCTTCTAAACCAACTTTTAAAACACCCGCATCCTTTACCTTCTGTAAGGAATTGTCTTTGTTTGCATTACTTGTTTTCGTTCCACAAGCCACCAAGCTTAAGGATAAAATAGCACTCATCACTAACTTAACCATGTTTTTCATACACTTCCCTCTTTCTTTTTTAAGAACTCTTGCGTTCTTTTCTCTTTTGGATGTTCAAACATTTCTTCCGCCGTCCCCTGTTCCACGATTCTTCCATGTTCCATGAAAATAACTCGGTTAGAAACTTCTTTCGCAAAATTCATTTCATGCGTGACCACAACCATGGTTCTTCCCTCTTTCGCCAACTCTTTCATAACCGTTAATACTTCATTAATTAATTCCGGATCCAAAGCACTGGTCGGTTCATCGAAATAAATGATTTCCGGATTTGGCGCTAAAGCACGAGCAATCGCCACGCGCTGTTGTTGACCACCGGATATACGGGATGGATAATAATTCCACCGATCTTCCATACCTACTTTTTTTAATAATTCCATACCAATTTTATTCGCTTCTTCTTTTTTCATTTTGCGGACTGTTGTTAATCCTAAAGTCACATTTTCTAATACCGTTTGATTGGCGAATAGATTATAAGATTGAAACACAAAGCCCGTCTTTTGACGAATTTGGCTTTTTTCTTGGTTTGTAATATTAGCAAACTCATATTCCTTTTCATCAAATAGAATGGTACCCTTATCGGCTATTTCTAAGAAATTTAAGCAACGGAGTAAAGTTGTCTTTCCCGATCCGGATGGTCCTAGAATTGAAATGACCTCTCCTTTTTCCACTGATAAATCAATGCCTTTTAATACTTCATTTTCTTGATAGGTTTTATGGATATCTTTGACCGTTAGTATAGCCATCTTAAGCCTCCTTTCTTTCATAGCGAGAAAGTCTCTTTTCAATTCTTGATTGTAGGAAAGTAATAACCGTACAGAATACTAAATAGAGAAGTGCTACTTCTATATAAAGAGGCATAAAGATATAATACTTACCCGCAAAGCGTTGCGTTGTCATAAACATTTCTACAACGGTGATATGCGCCGCCAAAGAAGAATCTTTGACCAACGAAATCAAGGAGTTGGATAAAGCAGGAAACGCTGTACGAAAAGCTTGGGGCAATACAATATACCACATAACTTGCCAAAAATTCATACCCACACAATAACCGGCTTCACTTTGACCGTGAGGAATACTTTCTAAAGCACCACGAATGGTTTCGGACATATAAGCACCTTCACAAATAGAAAAACTAACCGTTGCCGCGATGAAGGGATTACTATGAATACCAATTAGTGGTAAACCATAAAAAATAATCATCAATTGCACTAATAAAGGGGTTCCTCGAATTAGCCAAACATAAACACGAACTAATTTCTTTAAGATTGGAACTTTTGCGTATTGAACCAATGCTGCTAAAATAGCGATAATCAAACCAAAGAAGAAAGATAGAATAGACAGTGGTAACGTTACTGTTAAACCGGCCTTTAAAATTGGCCAAAATGATGCTGACAAAATATCCCACATCTGTTGATTCATAGCATCTCCCCCTTAACGTCGTTTATTTTATAAGTGTTTTTAGTATTTGTAAAAAAGATTGCCCAAAATAAAAAGTCTTTTATTTTATTCTCAAAAGACTTTTTTCTTAAGAATGGCGTAATTTTTCAATCACTTCCATCACATTTAAGCTATCCTTTAACCATTCTCCTGACTGTTCAAAATTCTTGGCATCGATGACCTTTTGTATCTGTGAAAATTCATTTTGAAATATGTTTTCAGCCTCTTTACCAACAACTTCTTCAATGCCATCTTTCTTTATATGAATTTCATGCAAATCACCCGGTCGATGCTCAATTTCAATACTTCCAAATTGCCCCGTTATTTTTTGACAAGGAGGGACATCATTTTTCTTCGAGCCAATACACTCAACTATAAAGTCGGGATATTCCAAATAAACGATTCCTCGAACATCGACACCATTCCAACCTATTTCTTTTTCATAACGATACGACCTCGGTTTCCCCCATAGCTGAATCGCAAAATGTACATTATAAATATTGATGTCCATCAAAGCTCCACCATCTAATTTTGGATTAAAGACCGGCGCTACTTCATGATTTAAATAAGCATCATAACGAGAGGAACGTTGTTGAAAATCCAAACAAACAGTTTGAATATGCCCGATTTCTTTCAAGGCATTCTTCAATTCTTCTAAATGAGTCGAATATCTGGTTAAAATAGCTTCAAACAAAAAATGTTTGGCTTGTTTAGCTAAGTCAATTAATTCTTTGGCTTGTTCTAAGGTAGAGGTGAATGGTTTTTCTAAGATAACATTTTTATGAGCCAATAATGCTTTTTTCGCAAATTCATAATGAAGGGCATTGGGTAAACCAATATACACGGTGTCTATCTGCTTGGTGGCTAGGAAGGCGTCATAATCATGACCTATTTCCATACCATAATTCATTTGAAGAAGTCTTCCTTTTTCTTCATTTCGGCAATACAACAAAGGTACTTCCACCACTTCTTGAACACCGGCACTTAAAACCATATCCACAACTTTACCGGAACCTACAATTCCAAGTTTCATTTCATTTCCTCCATTAAATGAAAATGCTGAAAAGCATAATAGATACCATCATCTAAAATATCTCTTGTAATAAAATCAGCGTGTTCTTTTGCCTCTTCAGCACCATTCCCCATCGCAATCGCCAAACCACAATAATCCAACATCGGAATATCATTCGCACTATCACCAATACCAATCGCATCTTCTTTGCCAAGTCCAAAATAATCCATGACCTTTTGAATACCGGTTGCTTTGGTTTCTAAGCCATTGGTGATTTCAACAATATACAACTGATGATTTGGTTCAAAGGCTGATAAGGTTAGCACAAAGGGTTCTTCTATCTTTTCTTCTAAATCTTTCATTTGATCTAAATTCCGCAAAAAGATGCATAGCTTATAAATACTTTCATTCTCATCCAAATAATCAAAATGATAAATGTTATTATCACGAATGACCCTCAAGCGCTTTTCTTCATCAGCTGTATTTCCGCCATAATAATTCACAATATAATCATAGCCCACTTTATCCCCATAAATACCGGCCGCCGCTTCTAGTATATAAGGAATATCTAAGTCTTCTACTTGTTTCATAAGAGTTTTAAGCTGTGTTTTTGAAAGTGGATTATCGTAAATATGTTTCCCATCCACATACACCGAAGCACCGGTCCCAAAAATAAAACCATCCACTGGAAAATGTAAATATTTCGTTGCGCCAGCTAAGCTTCTTCCTGTACATAAAAGAACTTTATGCCCCGCTTTCTTCGCCAATTCAATCGCTTCAAGCGCTGATTTCGGAGTTCCACCAATCACCGGTGAATACAATGTACCATCCACATCTAAAAATATGATTTTCCTATTCATGGGTTTATTATAGCAGATGATGAATCGATGATTTTCCAATTAAAACTTTGTCATTTCCAAAATATCTTTCACAAAGTATGACTTTTTCCCAATATCAACCAATCAGGCTTGAATATATATATATATATAATTAAGGTGTATTTTACAGGGAGGAAAATAATGAAGAAAAATACAAGTGTACTTACTATTATTGGTATCGTATTAGGGGTCATTGCCTTGCTTACCTCTTTCATTCCAATCATCAACAACGGTTCATTCATTTTAGGGGCTTTTGGTTTAATTTTATCAGCTGTCGGCTTTTTCCGAAGTCAAAAGAAGGTTGTCTCTTTGGTTTCCATTATTATCTGCGTTGCCGCTTGTGGTCTGGTATTAAGCAGCCAAGCTTCTCTATCGAAATCCATCGATGATGTTTCGAAATCCATCGATGATGTTTTTAAAAATCTATCTGGAAAAAATACCGAAGAATTATTAGAAAAAAATGTGGATGTGGAAATTGGTAAATTTTCTGTCAAAAAAGAATCTTTTATGTCTAAACCAATTCTGCCAATTACTGTCAAAAATAAGTCCGATGAGAAAAAATCTTATCATATCGAGATTGAAGCGGTGGATCAAAAAGGAGTACGTATTGAAAAAGATTCTGTTTATGCGAACGATTTAAAAGCCAAACAATCCGGCAAGTACGAAGCCTTTGAATTTGTTTCTAGTGATAAATTACCGGTCCTAGAAAAAGCTACCTTTAAAATTCTTTCCATTAGTATGTACTAATCTAAAGAAAAACTGCTGATTGATGTTCAGCAGTTTTTTAATATCGCATCTTTTATATCGCTAAAATATCCACGAATTTAAAACTCACCAGTACCCATAGGTTAGTAGGTCTTCGTATTATTTCACTAGTCTTTGAATCCTAGTCCATAACAACGGTACCACCAACAAACAAATCACCAGTGTTGCTAGATTGTACCAAGCGTTATAATTCAAAGAAAAAATCCACGCCGCGGTTGAACCGGCCGCTTCATTTTTAGGCGGCCAATAGTAAACACCCGATAAAACTTGAGAACCATATTTAATCAACATTGGTAACACAATAGCCAATCCATATTTCTTAGGAAATACACTTGCCAGACCAATAATACCCAATGGCAAAACATAGTCTAAAAGAATTTGTACCGGATGAACAAACCACATTTCTATTCCCAGCATAAATGTAATCAACCAAGATAAACCGGCCACTAAAACACCGGCTTGGAAACCTAAATGATAACTAGCCATAAACAACGCTATTAATTCAAGTTCAATACTTCCACCTTGTGGCATCTTTAGGAAAGGAATTAAATTCCCCACAAACTTCAAAACAACATACAAAGCAATATACATCGCCACATACGTCAAAAACTTAACCTTATCTCTCTGCATAAAAAAACACCTCCTAAAAGGCGTAGGACTTACTCCCTACGCTAGCATTACCTAGATCAGGTCAAAGGGTACATCTCAGCTTTCGCGCCCCTGTAACAAAGTTCATTATACACGATTTCAACAAAAAAGAATAAAAAAAGGTCCTAGATAAAATCTAGGACCGGTACAACTCTGTATCGAGGAGGACCAGAACTTGTACATTCTTCCAATCTGCCCTAAAGGAAGAGCCAACCACTCATATTTATCTATGAGTTAGTCTAGGCTAACTAGACTATACCAAAAGCTTTTCCCCTTGTCAAACTATTTTTTCTAAAATGTTGAAATTTTTTTCTTCCCTCGCGTTGTAACATGAAGTGCAACACAAAAGACATATTCATCTTATATACTAAAGTCAATAAAAACAGCATTGTAGCTTTCCATTAGTTAATCTTTGAGATTTCTCTATTCAGTTTCCAACCTAACGATAGTTTGGAATTTTCATATGATTTAAGTCTCTTATACTCTTGAATTAAATATAACTTAAATTCTGCTGAAATCCACGAAGCAAACTCCATTGCAATCAAGGCTATGGGTCATTATTTAATTGTTGCACTTAGAGTGTAAATTCAAGTTCTCAAAAATTATTTTTATAAATTTGTGTCTACTATATTGCCAAAAATTATCAAAATTGCTATCAACACAATATTTCATATATGCTTCTTTGTTTTCATTCATTTTCAAGAACATTAAAAAGTTCGTCCTTTCCTTTATATCTTGTATATATAGCTCCCGTTGTAACACCTGCATTTTTTGCAATATTATTTATTGAAGCGGATTAAAAGCCCCTTTGCAAAAATTCTCTTCCAGCAACCTCAACAATCGGTTTATCCAATGTATGATTTTTGTTAGCCATATTTGTTCCTCCAATGACTGGAAAATAATAAAATGGAGAAGGAGATGTAAAACAATGCCTTACTATCTTTAATCAATAATTGGGACATTATCACTGAACATTCATAGATTTTGACCGCCCCTACCTTTTATAAAATTGACAATCTAAAGAAATAATAGTATAATATCTTTAGATTGAAGGAGGTGCTATTATGCCGAACATTAAATCAAGTACAGATTTACGTAATAATTACAATGAAATCTCTTCGTTTTGTCATGAAACGGGCGAACCTGTCTTCGTTACCAAAAATGGTCGTGGAGACCTTGTTGTTATGAGCATTGATTTGTTCAATGAATTCATGGGAAGATATGAGCTATATCAACTTCTGGAGCAAAGTGAATCTGATTTCACAAACGGTCGTACCCTAACTTTTGATGACTCCATGAAAAGTTTAAGGGAGGGACTAAAAAATGGAACGCTATAAGATACTTGTTTCTGAAACCTATCACAGAGACCTAAAAGGTATAATTCATTATATTTCCCACAATTTAGATGCACCGTTTACTGCATCTGACTTACTTGACGAGATAGAATCTACTGTTTCTGCTCTATCTACCATGCCTCATCGCTATGGCTTGGTGGATGATGCCTATCTGCACCGTAAAGAGTTTAGAAAATGTCTTGTTAAGAATTACATCATTTTCTATAAAGTGCATGAAGAAAGTAAGATTGTAATGGTTCATCGAATTCTTCATGCAAGACAAAATTGGATTGATATCCTGTAAAATAGCCATTCCGCTTGGAATGGTTATTTTTTATTCCATCTGTCGCCACGACATGACAGGATTTACATAAAGATATCAAATCACTTTCTCTTTATTGTAATTAAGATAAAATTGTGATATTATATTGATAGTAAAGGAGATTGATACTATGATTAATATTCGTCCGGTTTCTGACTTAAGAAATAAATTCCCTGAAATAGAAGAAACTGTTTTAGGCTCAAACGCACCTGTATTTCTTACCAAAAACGGCTATGGAACAATGGTGCTAATGAGCGTTGAACAATATTCTGCACTTACTGATGATGTTGAAAGAAAGCTTGATGAAGCAGACACTTTTGCTGCGAGCTCTTCCACCAGACTATCAAAAACGGAAGTCTTTAATAAAGTAAAGAGCAGTATTGATGAACAGGCGAACCTATAAATTAACTTTTCTTCCGTTATTTGAAAAAGATTTACTTAAAATCACTGACTATATAACCAATACTTTACAAAATCCCGGTGCAGCTCACCGTTTAGTTGATGATATAGAACTTGCAATTGTTAAAAGACTTGAAATGCCTCTTAGCTTTGTTCCCTATCAATCGTCAAAGATTAGGAAGCATCCTTACTACAGAATCAATGTAAGAAACTTCTCCATTTTTTTATGTAGTAATTGATGACACTATGGAAGTGCGTAGACTTCTATATTCAAAACGAAATATTAATGAACTGCTGAAATAACCATTCCGCTCAGAGTGGTTATTTTTTATTCCGTCCATCTCCACGACTTGCATGTATTCTTGCATGACACGATTTACATAAAGATATCAAGTTATTTTTATCATGTGTTCCACCTTCTGCTCTTAACGGTCAAGACATCTGTTATACTTTGAGAAATACTCTTTTACAATCTGATTCGGACTTTTGAAGCCATTATTCCACCCATTTTCCTTATAGAAACAAGAATAACTTGTCTAATCTTCTTTTTCGCAATACACTAACGGTATGAAAAAACTGAAGTTATCGTCCTTCCAAGTAATCCTATTAGGCTTTCTTGGTTTAATTTTGATAGGTGCCTTTCTATTGATGCTGCCAATATCTTCCAAAGAAAACATTTGGACACCATTTATTAATGCTCTATTCACTTCCACTAGTGCTTCTTGTGTAACGGGTTTGGTTGTTCATGATACAGGTACCTATTGGTCTTCCTTTGGTCAATTTATCATTTTACTGTTAATCCAAATCGGTGGATTAGGAATTATCACCGCCTTAACCGCTTTCTCTCTAGGAGCTCATCGTCATATTACCCTCAGTCATCGAAAACTATTGGTGGATTCCGTTTCTGCTCCTTATCTAGGTGGTATTGTTCGTTTTATTAAGATGATTTTTAAAATCACCTTTGGAATTGAAGGTATATTTGCTTGCGTATTAGCTTTCCAGTTCATTCCCGAATTTGGTGTTTTAAAAGGAGTTTGGTTTTCTATCTTCCATTCTATTTCCGCTTTCTGTAATGCCGGCTTTGATTTATTAGGAACACCTGAGCATTTATTCCCGTCTCTTACCGCTTATGTTGGCAATCCTTTGGTTACTTTAAGCATTGCTTTCCTAATTATCCTTGGTGGTTTAAGCTTTATGACATACGAAGATTTCCGTACCCACCATTTCCACTTCAAGAAATATCGTTTACAAACCAAAATCATCTTAGTCACTACTTTATTCTTATTAGTCATTCCAACTTTGTATTTCTTCTTATCCCAATATAGAGATTTACCATGGAAGGAAAGACTGCTCGCTTCTATTTTTCAAGCCGTAACACCGCGTACCGCCGGATTTAACACCACAGATATGACCAAACTATCTGAAAATAGTCTGTTGATTATGTCTATCTTGATGACCATTGGTGGAGCACCCGGTTCAACCGCCGGTGGTATGAAAGTAACAACCTTTGCGACTATGTTGATATCCTCTTTCGCTATCTTCCGCCAAAAAGAACGTTGTGAAGCCTTTGGTCGAACGATTCCTGATTCCGTCGTTAAAAACGCAGCAACCATCTTTATGTTATATATATCGGCCTGTATCATTTCTGCCATTATGATAGCGCAGTTAGAAAATATACCGATTATTCAAACAATTTTTGAAACAGCCAGTGCGGTTGGTACCGTTGGCTTAACCGTTGGTATCACACCAACTTTAGGAACTATTTCTCGCTGTATTCTTATCTTCTTAATGTTGATGGGAAGAATTGGTGGTGTTACCCTAATGATTTCGGTATTTCCAAATGTCAATAAAAACCGAGGTAAACTTGTTGAAGAACACATTGTTGTTGGATAGGAGAAAATATGAAACAAGCTTTAATTATTGGAATGGGCCGTTTTGGTCGCAATATCGCTAAAAAATTAAATCACCTGGATGTACAAATCTTAGCCGTTGATATTTTTGAATCCAATATCAACGATGTTATGCCGTATGTCACAAACGCGGTCATCGGTGATGCAACCCAGAAAGAATTCCTACAGACCTTAGGTGTAACCAATTTCGATGTCTGTTTTGTGACCATTGGAGATGATTTCCTAGCTTCCTTAGAAGCCACTTCTTTCTTAAAAGAACTTGGCGCAAAGAAAGTTGTTTCCCGTGCAGCTAAAAATACCCAAGAAAAATTCTTATTGCGAAATGGCGCTGACCATGTGGTTTATCCGGAAAAAGAAATTGGCAATTTAACCGCTGTTCGTTATTTCAATGACATCATTATTGAATACATTCCCGTTGGAGATGATATTTCCATCTATGAAGTTTCTACACCCCCGGATTGGGTTGGTAAAACTGTAACTGAATTGGATGTTCGTCGTGCTTATCATATCAATATCATTGCGGTTCGTTCCGATAATGAAGTTAATTCGATTATTTCCCCGGATTACACTTTTAATAAAAAAGATTCTATCTTCGTACTAGGGGATGAACACAATATTCAAAAGATTATGAATCAATTAGAGAACTAAAAAGAAGAAGCACAAACACTTCTTCTTTTTAGTTAAAATATTTAGGGGATAGAGTACTGAAGAACTTCCATTCATCAGCGCAAGTCTTCAACTTGCATCTATAATATAGAAAATCATTTTCTTAGAACAGCGGAAATGCTATGTGATATTATGTGAAATCTTACTCCACTAATACCTCTTGTACTAAGCTTTACCATCCACTTCTTGATAGGCAGAAATAATCCATTTTTGATCAACAATCGGGAAAACTTCATTGCGAATAACCAAACGGTCTTGGTCAATTCGATATTCTTCTTCGATTAAGTTCAATGGTGTTAAGAAAGTCATCCCACTGTCACCTGTTCGAATGTTAATTTTCATCACTTCATTATCCACGCGTTGATATTCAATCGATGTAATATTCTCTGCATTTCCTTTTTTATTATCCACAAACTCAATGAAATTATCGTATTTCGCTAATTCCACCAAACAATCATCCACTCCATCTTCAAAGATTTGAATCTTTTCAATAAGCTGTTGAATGGTTTGCACATGGCGTAGCTTAAAACCTGCCTTGCTTAAAGTAGGACCTGTTTGTTCTATTTCTTTTGGTAAGACTTCATCTTGCACCAAAACCAACACAAACTTACGCATTCGATCCATATAAGTGAAAGGAACTTGTAATAAAAATTCATGTTGGCAATGGTCACAAGTGTGATGAAATAAATCACCACTCATCAATAATTCTTTTTCCGCTTCACCGGCCCCTAAACTAAGTGTCACTTCTAAATCCATTGTTTCATGACAATAAGGGCAAGCATAGGTAAGAGCTTGTTTCTGCATTTCAACCTCCATAAAAAAACAGGAATTTTTCCTGTTTTATCTTTTTGAACGACCGCCACCTAAAATTCGTAACAAGTAAATAAACATATTTACAAAATCTAAGTAAAGCTCAAAAGCACCATAGATGGCTAAGTTCATTTGCATGTTTTCTCCACCCTCAACCAGCGCATATTCCTTTAACTTTTGAGCATCCCACGCCGTTAGTCCCATGAAAATAACTAAACCAAGATAGGAAATCCACGCATGGTCATAAAGACTGGGAATAAAAAACGCAAGCAAGTTGATTAGCACAAGCGCAACTAAGCCGGAGAACAAAATACCGCTAAATTTCGATAAGTTCACACTGGTAAACGTTCCAACCATGGCTAAGCTTACAAATAAGATTGATGCATAGATAAATGCTTGATAAATGGTCGAAATCTCAAAGATAATCGGCAATACCGAGAAAGTAATTCCCGTTACAAACGAATAAACAATCATCATCAATCCATTTACCCAAGCCGGGAATCTGGAAATACCGGCAGACAAGCCGAAAGCCAAGCCCAATTGAACAAGGAAAATAGCCCACATGCCAAATCCATTTCCACTCTTCAATAATTCAAATACTAAGCCTCCATTCAATAATGATTGATAGCCCATATAAGCAACACCCGCTGTCAATAATAACGCTATTGCCATAAAGCCATACACTTTTGTCATATAGGATTTGACAACCGAATCCGCTCGAGAGCTTGTGTACATATCATCTCTAAATTCACTCATATTGATTACTTCCTTTCAATAACACCATTATTCTACACCTTCTTTCATTTTTGGTATAGACAAGTGCCTTTCAGATACTAAGAATTATAACTGAATTTTATACAATCGTAAACTTTTATTTCAACCATGCCTTGATATCCATAATCAGTTTTTCTTCATCCGCTAAAGAAAACCATTTCACCGGAACTTGATGATGAAACCAAGTGTATTGTCGCTTCGCAAAATGACGACTATTTCTTTGAATTAGATACTTCGTTTCTTCAAGACTTTGTTCACCAAAGAAATAATCCTTCCATTCCCGATAGCCAATTCCCTTCATCGCTTGATCTTCAAAAGTAGAACCGTTTTCTAATAAGGACTTCACTTCTTCCGGCAGACCAGCTTCTATCATTTTTTCCACCCGTAAATTGATGCGTTGGTATAAAACCTCACGATCCCACTCTATACCAATCCAAGCCACATCATAAAGAGCTTTCTTTTCCTGTTGATCAACCAAAGTGCTTTGAGGCACACCCGATTGTTCATAAATCGTTAAGCTTCTTTCCAAGCGCTGACGATTATTCGGATGAATTTTCTCGGCTTGTTTTGGGTCCACCTCTTTTAAGCGTTGATACAACTCTTCATTGGAATACCGGGAATAATCAAAGTGGGTTATTTCCTCTTCGGGAAAATCATAATCGTACAAAGCCGCTTTTAAATATAAGCCCGTACCACCGCAAAAAATCATTGGTTTATTCGTTTCCGCAAGAATTTGACGCGAAAGACTTTGAAATTCTTTGACACTATACTTATCCTTTGGTCCTTTAATATCCATTAAATGATGCGGAATACCAGCCATTTCTTCTTTCGTAACCTTACCGGAACCAATATTAAAGCCGCGATACACTTGAATGGAATCTCCGGAAATAATTTCAGCATTGATTTCTTTAGCCAAACGAATAGCGAAATCACTTTTACCGGAAGCCGTTGGACCAACAATCGCTATTACCTTTCTCATCGGTAGAATTCCTTTGCCAACTCTTTTTCCTTTAAGAAAATAATCGTTGGTCTCCCATGTGGACAATGATACGGATTTTCACACTTGTATAATTGACGAACCGCTTCTCTCATTTCCTCCATGGTTAAACTGTGATTAAAACGAATCGAATGATGACAAGCTAATGTTGCAATATGTTTTCTTTCCAAACGAGCGTATTTAATTTCTTGTTCATTCTTAAATTCATCTAGTACATCTAGT
The DNA here is from genome assembly GCF_019798045.1 of Bulleidia sp. zg-1013. Taxonomy (NCBI): domain Bacteria; kingdom Bacillati; phylum Bacillota; class Erysipelotrichia; order Erysipelotrichales; family Erysipelotrichaceae; genus Bulleidia; species Bulleidia sp. zg-1013. The sequence goes on along the minus strand of NZ_JAGXEX010000003.1, from coordinate 148,217 downwards.
AAAAAAGCTTCGATTTCTAATTCTTTTAACCAAACAGGAACGGTTCTTAACACAAACGAATCTTGACCGAAAGCTTCTAATTCAATATGTAAATCTTTTAAGGCTTCATTGACTTCCTTCACCCTTTCAACGATTGTTCGATCACTATGCAACATAATCGGCACCAATAAATCCTGCATGGAAGGATTTTGATTTAACTTCTGAACGTATTCTTCAAAATGAACTCTTTCTTGAGCCGCATGTTGATCCAAAATAGCCAAGCCCTCTTCATAAGCGCAAAGAATAAATTTATCGTGCAATTGACCAATGACTTGTAAATCCGGAAGGCTTGTTTCTCGTTCTTCGTAAACCGGCTCTTCTTGTTTTGGAAATTCAAAGCTTTCTTGTTCAACCGGTGGTTGAACATTCCATTCTACCGTTTCTTCTTGAACCGGTGTTTTAAAATCCATTTGACTTTGCGTGTAATACACCTCTTGTCTGGCAATCGTCGTATCCACCTGTGCTGCTAAGCTGGTTCCTTTTAAGGATTTACGAATTCCTTTTTCAATCAATTCTTCTAAATTAGCTAGCTTGGATAAACGAATTTCCCATTTACTAGGATGCACATTCACATCCATTAAATGGGGATCTACTTCCATCGATAAAACCACAATAGGATAACGTCCTTTAACAATGAAATCTTCATAACCATGTTGAATGGTTTTATCCAAACGATATTGACGCACCATTCGACCATTGAAAAATAAGTGCATATGATTTCTCGACGAACGGGTGATTAAAGGCTTTACGCCATAGCCATGCACATGAAAATCTTGATCTTGAAATTCAAAAGAGACTAGATTTTCAGCCACTGCCCTTCCATATACTAAGAAAATTACTTCCTTTAGCTTACCCGAACCAGTGCTTTGAAAGCTCACTTTATCATCGGAAATAAAGCTGAATGAAATGCTTGGATACGCTAATGCAAACTTATGAATGGTACTTAGTACAAGACTAGCTTCATAAGCGGCGGAACGCATATGCTTCAAACGGGCTGGGGTTTGATAGAATAAACCCTCTACCGTAATATCCGTCCCTTGGTTGCATGGATACGATTCCACAATCTTTTGTTCACCATATTGAACCACGATACGATGCCCGTTTTTGCCATCATGACTAATCAAACTAACTTTAGAAACAGACGCAATAGATGGTAAGGCTTCGCCACGAAAGCCCAAAGAATGAATGGACCGGAGGTCTGCTTCCTTGAAAATCTTTGAGGTCGCATGTCTTTTGAAACAATTCACTAAATCTTCGCCATCCATCCCAACGCCATTGTCTTCCACACGAATTTTTGTGATTCCGCCTTCTTCGATACTGATTTTAATTTTTGTGCTTTGTGCATCAATTGCGTTTTCAACGAGTTCTTTCACAACACCACTTGGTCTTTCAACCACTTCCCCCGCCGCAATCATATTCGCAACATGAGCATCTAGTTGTTTTATTCTTGCCATAAGTACTTCTATTATACAATAATTAAAACATGCAGGTTAAAGGAAGAAGTGAATACGAAGAAATCATTAAAAAGTCTCGTTTTATCGCCATCGTACAACGCATTTATTCTTTGGCGGATGCCCAAGAAAAGATATCAGCTTTACGCAAGGAGTATCCTGAGGCAACACATGTGTGTTATGCCTATAAGCTTGGACAACGAATGAAGAGTAGTGATGACCATGAGCCAAGTGGTACAGCCGGCATCCCCATTCTTGAAGCTCTCCGTTATGCAAACTTAGAAAATACACTGGTTTGTGTTGTTCGTTATTTTGGCGGTGTTAAATTAGGAACTGGCGGTTTAATTAGAGCTTATAGTTCTACTGCCGGTATGGCTTTAGAGAAAGCCCCTAAAACAAACCTCATCCCTTACTATCACTTCTCTATTCAATATCCCTATGAATTATCCAATCGTTTAGAACCGTGGCTTTACCAAAACAAAACCAATCCGGAATTTCAATACGCTGAACAAGTATATTGTGAATTTGATTATCCAAAAGAAGATATTTCTCGGGAAATACAGGATTTAAGTAAAGGGAAAGCACAGCTAAAATTATTAGAAGTCAAAAAGAAAGAAGTGGATGCCTAAGCATTCACTTCTCTTTTACGATATCGTATCACTAAGAATAAACCAAATAATCCAATCACCATAAGACCTATAGAATATGTCCACGAATATGTATCCGCTGTCTTCACATTACCTTTTCGTTGGATATAGAAGCTTTGGCTTACTTGACCATCTTCTGCAAGTATACGAATGGTGTGTTGACCTGTCTTTAATGTGTTCACATAGGCTTTCTTTAACTGAATGATTGTACTACCCTCGCTGGCTAGATAGTGCTCTTTCGTTAGTTGAACCCCGTCTACAAACACAGCCTTAAACTTAGCAAACGGAATATTCACACGAATACGATATAGATGTTCTAAATCATTTTCTAAAACTTTGTAGAGCACTTGTTTGGTTGGATTTTCTATTCTTTCTTCCCTCATTGTGCTTGGTTGGTAATAACCACCACTTCCATTCACCAAGGAATAAATCCCTTTTTTACTCACTTTCGTAACACCAAAAGTTTCTGGACTATCACTATATTTCACAATGCCATAATTTTCTTGTCGTTGATCATAAATAACTTGTGTTTCCTTTGTATTCTTTATCACACGAACCGGATGATTCTTAATCATCTTAAAGAATTCATCTTTTTGAATGGATGGAATGGTCGAATAGGCATAATTATCCATGTCTTTATGCGGAATGACCAAGCGATAGAAGGTGTTTTTATGAACGGTCGTATCTTCACCGGCTACTTCACGAATATCCGACCACTTACCACTTTGTTCAAGCTTCGATAATTCAAGATTGCTTGGCGTCAAGAAATGATAACCAACATTCGTTTTCTTATCTCCACTTTCCACAAAGACGGATTGTACATTTTGGAATTCTTTCTTTCCGTGGTCTAAATCCACTAATTTCCCATTCACAAAGAATTGGTACTTCTTCTTTGGTTCTAATTTTCTTTGGTCAACTGTAGTATGGCTATCGGCTTTCGAAATAGCACTAGCCATAGAAACAATCTGGTCGTCACAAATAAACCATGCTTTATGAGCACTGATGGACTTTAATTGGCTTTCAAAGTCCATCGCTACCGTTCCATAAGATTCATTCGCTTTCACGGCTCCAACAAAGGAAGAGGACATCGTTGAACCAAGTTCTTTTGCCGGACGCTTTTCGGAATTGAAAACAGTTGTACCCGGCAAATGATACGGATCCACTGTTGGCCAATAGTTTTGACTATAATGCGCTAAGTCACCATTGTAAAGATAAGTCATTCCATCTGCCGTATACCAAGCCTTACGATTTTCATTATTCATCATTTCAAAATTTAGGGTTCGATTGGAATGCATTGAAATACCAAAGCCGAAATCTTTCTTGGCGTTGTAATAAGCCACCTTATCCATATGATTAAACAAAGATAATTTAGTAGATCTTTGGAGTGTTGGAATGCTTGTGTCCTTCAATAATTTTTCCACATTCGCAATGTCGCCATAGCTCTTCAAGTTATCGCTAACCTTGTAGAACGTATCTTCTTTTAAGATTGTTTTGACTTCTGACCTTAATGAATTCTTATAAGCATTATCAAAGACATCCAATACCCGCACCACCCCTCGCAATACTTCAACACCGGCAACATGGTCTTCACTATTAGAACGACTAATCGAACGACCACGACTCATATCCATGAGTTCATTGTGAACAATGAGCGGTAAGAAAGCTTTCTCAATCCAATGACGAACTACCGCCAACTTCTCCTTTGGAAGTGGAGATTTAGAAGCTTGGATGATTGGCAATAATTGCGAAAAACCATCCATTAAGACATTCCCATAAGCTCCTGTATAAGCAACATTCGTATGATCAATGTAAGAACCATCTTGATAGAAGCCTTGTCCCTTATTGACAATCACAAATACTTTTTGAATGGCTTGAACCGTTTCTTTTACTTCCTTGTCATCTTTCCTTAAGAAACCGGCAATAATCTTGACACGACCCATATCAATTAGATTTCCGCCAATGGCCTCAAATGAATCGTTTTGTGTCACACGGAACCTTGTTGAATCCGGCACAAAGTGTTCAATTCCATCGGTGTATTTTCTGATCTCTTCTTGGGAAAAGTATTGTTGCAACAAAGAAAGTGTATTATTAATCGCTCTTGGTGTTCCAATTTCATAGTCCCACCAATTACCAATGACACGAGCATCTTTGTTATAAACATTGGTGCATAGCCATTCCATTCCTTCTCTTACTTGACGTATAGCCTTTGGACTTTGATAGTATTTCGATTTTGGATTGGTGATTTGTTTAGCAATCGCTTCTAAATGTCGAAAGCTAGTGGTCAATGCACTAGAACGTTCGTACTCCTTCGCTTCTTCCCATAGGTATGTTCGATTGTTTTCCTGTTTCATTTCCTTTAGATAGGTTTCAGCGTCGGTTTCTAAAGTATCGAAGAGAGCTTTCATAGCCGGATTATTTTCGTTATAGGATTTATTACCAACAATAATTTCATTCCATTGCTCTAATAATCGATTATACTCATCTGATACTTTATTCGTGATATGAACCTTAATGACGGCGATTGTTTTTCCCTTATCTTGAACCTCCAGTTTTGAAACACCCACCTTATTAGCTCTTATCATGCCTTCCTGAACATTAATCTTATCATCCAAAGCTTTATAACTATAATTTGGATTTCTTAATGTATAAATCTTATCTAGCGGGAATTTGATTTCCTTTTCTAAAATACGATTTACCTCTTTTGGCGCAAAGGCTTTCTTTACACCAATTTCTTTTAATTCCACATCTTTGAATTGAACCGTTCCTTTTCCTTTTTCATAGAATAATTCTAAACGGATAAATTGTGTCAAACTTAAAGGACTATAATTGATTTTTAATTCTTGCCAACCATTTGTCGTTCCGGTGAGCGTGTTGGAACTAACTGAGTTGACTTGCTCATCACGTCCTTTTGTGTCTTTTCGTTTTTCTAAAATTCTTAATTTTGCGATGCCTTGTTTCTGATTGAGTTTCGCTTTTACAGTTAACTGGTAATTTTTTGTATTATCAAAATTAGGAATGTCTTGGTATACACAAGAACGGAATTCTTTCTGTGATGAAATAGTTAATTCATTCTTATCATTCACAAACATTTTAGCCCCATTCATATTTTTATATTCATTTGGTGTCCAAGCAGTCCAGTGTTTTGCGGCTTTGTTAGTCCAAGGGGCTTTCCCATCTTCTGTTTCTTGAAACTTTGGGTTTTTAATAATCTCTTTTGGACTAGGAACCACTTCTTCTAATTTGACATCATCCACAAAGACTTCGCCCGTTCCGGTTTCATAAACTAGCTCTAATTTAACGCTATCTACTTCAGAACTTGGTTTGTAATCAAAGGTGATTTCTTTCCATGCTTGATTCTTGTATACATTACTTGTTTGTAAAGCTTTGCTGGTCGTAAATTTCGTTTCTGATTTTTTTCTTTCTTGAATGCGGGCATAGAAAAAGCCAATCTTATTCTTAGTATGCACACGATAGCTTAAGCGATATTGTTTGCTTGAATCAATTTTCTTTTCAATCGTTTGGTGAACGATGGCCCTTAAGGTATCTTTCGCCGCTAACTGTAATTGACCATTTTTTGCTGTAATGGTGTAGCTGTTCTTTTTGGTTTTATTTTTATCCACCCAAACTGACCAAGCCTTCGCCGCCTCGTTTGTCCATTGACCATTTTTAGCAATGGTTTCTTGGAAATCTCCATTCTGAACCAAAGAAGCACTTGGATTTTGTGCTTGCACCATGGGAAATCCTGTTATGACAAGGAATAGCGATAAAGTGAGTACGATGGTTTTCACCACCATTTGTTGAATTATTTTTATTTTCATTTGTCCTCCATATGCATATCGATTATAGATAGTAAACCGATTTACTATATTACCTTATCTTGAAATACTTATTCTGTCAATGAAGCGTTTACAATTAAAAAGAGAGCTGAACTCTCCTATTTGCGAATAAATTGTAAATTTAAATCCACGGGCTTATGAATACCATCAATTTTCCCTTTACTACTGTATTGCCAAAACCGGAATTGATACGGGTATTTCACCACTTGATCATACTCCGCTATCCAAACAGGATATTTTTGAATCACATCCAATTGGTACATTCTTCCATATACTTGTGTACTGGAATAGGACATAGCTTCATAACCGTTATTTTTAATGTGCTTCATAAAGGCTATCGCGTGTTTTGTCATATCTTCTTTTGTTAGTGAACCGATGCGATTGTTTTTACCTTCTCCGGCTGTTTCTAAATCATAAACAACCGGTAAGCTAATCGGATAAGAGCGTATTCTTTTTAAGACAAATTCCGCTTCTTCCTTCGCTTCTTTCTCATTGATGGCTTGGGAAAAGAAATAGACACCAACAGGAAGCTTTTGTTTTAAAGCCTCTTGTATATTGTAACGAAAGGTTGTATCTTCCGATAAATAACCATTCTGATAGCCACGATAGCCTAGGCGAATATACGCAAATTGAACCCCTGCTTTCTTGACCTTTGCCCAATCAATTTCCCCTTGATGAACCGATACATCAATACCAAAACGAGAGTAATAATTCTTGTCCTCGTAACGATAAATCTTTTCTGATTTATCCAAATAAGACCAATTATAATGATGGGCATATTGCGCCATTTTATCGTTCGTTGAATGCTTCATATATTTCACATTTTCCAAAAGTGACCAAGTTCCCAAAGCTAGTAATATAAAACATACTACTATTGAAAATACTAGGGTTTGTTGCGTTTGTTTCTGAAATTGTCTTCTCTTTTTCCTTTTCTTCATTATTTTTATTATACGGGATAAAACCGATGATTTATCTGAAAAGCCTATAAATTTCCATCGTGGGAAAATAAATCCATTGAAATTAGTGTATTGTAAGCACACGAAGAAAGCACGAATAGTATTATAAGTATAAATTTAATCTAAATGAGCATATATATAATTTTAACATTATTTTATTCGTTTTAATAGTCTATTATTTCTTTCTATTTCTGTTATCCTAATAGTAACAAAGTAATACCGTGAATAACAGATAGGGGGTAAATACCCATGGGAAAATGATATTTCTTTCTTTCGTAAAGGTATTTTATGTAAATAAAGAATGTAGTTATAAATCTATCAAAAACAATTGTGTGGCATCATTAGGTTGCCGCATATAGAATCATTGAATGGAGAGATTGATAAAATGGGGGCGTATGATATACTGCTGGTTTTGAATATTTTGGTGACCATTGTTGCTATATATCGAATTTTCTATCCTGCAAAACCAAGACTTAATCGAACGGGAGAGGTTATAATATGGATTATATCTATCATTGCTCTTCTTATTTCTTTTTCACATTTCTGGGGATTTTGGTGATAAGTCATTGAAGTGGTATTGTGAATTTTTTTAGGGTGAAAATTTAAAACCTGTGAAAAAGTAGGGCTTACTAGAATAAGTGGTTAACAGGCGCACCCGGTTGACCACTTATTCTTTATCCTATTTTCTAACTTTTTCATAATAGGAAAACCGGTTATTCAATAGGAATTAAGTCCTATTTCTGAATCTATCAAAATTAGTATAACTATTGGCTAAGCTAAAAATAATTTTAATGTACTTGTTTCTTTCTCCCCCGCTGTATATAATTTTGTGATTTATCTGAAAGGCATATGAATTTCTTTCTATGGTATGATGAATTTATTCAAAGGAGATTTTATATGTTCTGTCCAAACTGTGGAAAACCAATTGAAAAAGAAAACGCAAAATATTGCTCGCATTGTGGAGCTACTTTACCAACCTTTCCTAGTTCTTCTATCGAAAAGAAGAACAATCCCAATATTGAAATTCATTTAGAAGAATTAAAGCCTATTCTTTACGTCCTTCTTCAGCCAATGAAGGAATTTGAATTTACAACCTTTGCGTCTGTTGTTGTAATGATTATCTCTACTTTAGTAACTTATTGGAGTTTTCAATACTTAGATATTAACAATCACCCTCTTATACTATTGTTAACGGGTTTTTTAAGTGTACTAGCCTCTTATGCTATCAACGCTTTCTTCTTACAATTCTTTGGTAAAAAGAAATATGAATTAAATCATCTTTTCTCTACCTTAACCTACTTGCATATTGTCGGCTGTTTTGTGTTGCTATTGGTTTGTCTTTGTGGTTTAGTCCATTTAAAGTTGATGATGTTAATACTAGGACTTGTTGGTTATTTTATCTATATTTTTCAACTACTCCCGTTATTAAATGCTTCTTTCCATGGGTATTTAGGAGCCATTCTTTTAGTCTTAGGTTTCTTTATTGTATGGATGGTTATTTTTACCGGTGATCCTTCATCCATTCCTACTTTTTAGACAAAAACATTTTATAAAAGCCGATGAGAAGTCCTCATCGGCTAGTTTATTTTCTTTGTTCTAATAATTTAGTGCTCAATTGATTTTCAATGCGGCGTAATTCCATTTCTGCGGCTTCACGCTTCTCACGACCTTCTTTTTGAATATTTAAGACCTCATCCAATGTCTGAATCAATTCTTCATTTGTATGCTGTAAAGTTTCCAAATCAACAATACCACGTTCGCTTTCCTTAGCCGTTTCAACCGTTGCTTGATGTAAAGTTTCTGCGTTCTTCTTTAATAAAACATTGGTCATTTCAGAAACTTCACGTTGTGCTTCTAAAGCTTGCTTGGAGTGATGAATACCCAAGGAAAGCACAATTTGGTTCTTCCATAATGGAATTGTATTGACCAAAGTGGATTGAATCTTTTCTGTCATCACAGTATCATTGCTTTGAACCAAACGAATTTGGGGAGCCATTTGAATGGAAACCTGACGAGTTAATTCAAGATCATGAAGCTTCTTTTCAAAACGAACAATTGCCTGTTCTAAATCATTCGCTTTTTGCGCATCCTCCGGAAGTCCTGTTTTTTGTGCTTTCTCTCTTAATGGTGGTAAATCCTTTTCACGAACTTCTTGAAGTTTACGACGACCGGCTAAGATATACATATCCAATTCTTTAATATTCTCTTGATTTTTCACATAAAGCTCATCCAACATCGAAATGTCTTTCATCAATGTAATTTGATGATCTTCCAATAAATTCGCAATCTTAGTAACATTCTTTTCCGCATCTTCATACTTAACAAATAGACCTTCCAGCTTTTCTTTTCCACGATTAAACAGACTCGCAAAAAATCCCTTCTTTTCTTCTGAGTTGTCCGTATCTTTTAGTTGAACGACTAAGTTTCCTAATAAATCACCAATTTCTCCTAAATCTTTTGTTTTAACATTCTTTAAAGCCGATTCCGAGAAATCACTAATCTTCTTTTGCACGGTTGAACCATATTGAAGAATCGTTGTTGAATCTTCAATATTAATCTTTTTCGCAAAATCACTAACGATTTGTTTCTCTTTGTCATTTAATTTGTTTTCGGAAATTGGATCTGTGTAGTTAGCCGATTCTGCTTTCTTTTTTTCTTCTTCCACCACCGCTTCTGATTTTTCTTCCTTTACATCCATGGTTGGTGTTAGAGTTAATTCAATTTCTTCTTGCTGTGTTTCTAATTTTTCACTCATATTTAATCCCTCTTTTATCTAAGTATAACTTAAAAAGAGCCTTATGAAAGACTCTTTAGTATGAAATTCGCATATTCTTTAGCCCCTTGTGGCTTTAAATGAATACCATCCACATAAAACCATTCCTTGTGATTTTTAGCATAAGAGTGCCAGTCAATTAATTTCACATGACTATTTTTATCCACAACCGCTTGAATCGAAGCGTTGGATTTATCTGTCCAATTCATCGGTCCATGAACATTAATCCAGTAAATTTTACGGTTTTTACCAAGTGAATCAACGACTTTTTGACCTAAATCCAAGGAGAAAGGGCTATTTGTTCCTAAACCAATCACAACCGTTTTACCAAGAGTCCCCCTTCTTTCTAAAGCTTTGAAAATCTTTGTGGCATCCCAAATCTGACGCGATTCTTTAGCATCGATTGTAGCATCGGGAAAAGTTGATTGTAAGGTTGCTGAAGAGCCGAGCATAACCGAATCACCAATGAAAGTAATGGACTTCAAATCCGCTTGTCCTTTTGCACTAAGGTCACTGTAAGCTTGTGAAGCATGGACTTTACCATCTTGAGTTTCCACCGTAGCCTTTTTTTCCTTTAAGGCTTCTTCTTGTTGATTAAGGTTATTTTTCAAAGTTTTCGCATCTTCTTCCTTTTTATTCGTTGCTGTAAACACCGCAAAAACGCCAACCATAAGAACAACCATGACCATCAACCAAACTGTAAATTTCACTTGTTCCTTATTAGGCTTTTTCATGACCGTTTTTCCCCTTTCCAAGCAAAATATAGCTTACATCTTCTAAAAATCCATGGGAATAATGCGCAAATACCAAAATAATAGCAATGATGAGAATTCCCATTCCCGTAATTTGATCCAAGTGTTGAAATTGGAAGAAAAATAGGATTGGATATTGCCATAAATACACTTCATAACTACAATTCGCTATCCATTTTAAAATAGGAATATCCAAATACCTGCCAATTCCGGAAACTTGACTTGTAACCAAACGAATGAATTCAACCGAAATAATGGAGCTAACCAATAGTCCCACTCGATAAGTCCAAACACTTTGACCACCCATAAAAAATATCATTAAAGCGAAGATAAACACCAAGGTAGATCCATATAATCCAGGTTCCAACAAGAACTTTTCTCGGTAATCACCATACCACTGCCAACAAGCTAAAGAAACACCTAAGAATAAAGCCGATGCTCGACTAATAGAACCATAATAAGCAGGCATCACATTACTTGCCTGATAAGTAAATTGAATGGTTATAAAACTCAGTAAAGCCACTGCCAACCAAAAATAATTTGCTTTATCTTTATACTGCGTTTTCTTAATGGATTGATACAACTTTAGAAACAATGGCCATAAAAGATAAAACTGCATCTCAATCGCAATTGCCCATAAATGCGTATAAGGCGAAGCATTGACCGACCTCGTAAAATAATCAGCATTTTGAGAAATTTGATAGTAGTTATTATAACCAAAGAAGATGGATAGAATTTCCTTTTTTCGACCATCCAAAATCATTGAATCCATGAACCAATAAATACCGGCACTAAAGAAAACAACCAGTAATAAAGCCGGATAAATTCGTCTTAGCCGCTTTAAATAATAGTTCTTTAAAGAAAACTTTTTTTCTTCGATGGACTTAAAGCTAGTCCATGCAACTAAATAACCGGAAAGCGCAAAGAATAACGACACGCCAACAAAACCACCAGGAAATTGTTTTGGAAAAACATGGTAAAGGAGAATTAGAAGCGCGGCTAAAGCACGCAATCCATCCATGCCGACAATTCTTTTTCTCCCCTTTAATTTCTGTTTCTTTTGTGCCACCTTTTCCCCCTGACTTGTGTATATTAATATAACATAGTTTGGGGCTTCTTTTTTGAAGAAAATATTAATTATTTCACCTATCACTCAAAATTCATTTTTATCATCAAGTGTAAGCTGAAATTCCTTAAAAAAGCTATATTTTATCTATGAATATAGCTTTTTCAACATGTGATACTACTGTTTCTATTTCAAGGAAAAATCCGCAAGGACTAATTCATCCACCACAGCGTCCTTTTCTTTCAACAAACGAGTCGCTTGATTAACAATGGCCTTTTCAACTAAATTACGTGCAAAACGACCATTACCACTCGTATCCACGGACATAAAGTATTTCACCAGTTCTTTTTGAACCTTCTTATCCCAATGATAGCCTTGTTTCTTGGCTTCTAAGACCGCAATCTTTTCCAATTCCTCCGGTTGATAGTCTTGGAAATGAAATTGGTTTGGAAAACGAGAAGCTAAGCCTGTATTTGCCGTTAAGAATTCTTCCATTTCTTTCTCATAACCGGCTAAAATGACCACCAAATCACCACGACTATCTTCCATACTCTTAACAATCGTATCAATCGCCTCCAGACCAAAAGAATCCTGTTCACCACGATATAAAGAATAAGCCTCATCAATAAAGAGAACACCACCCTTGGCTTTTTGAATAACCGACTTCGTTAAAGGAGCGGTTTGACCAACATACTTCGCCACTAAATCCGAACGTGTTACTTCAACCAATTGTCCCTCTTGTAATAAGCCGATATTCTTTAGATATTGTGCTAATAAACGTGCAATCATGGTCTTACCTGTTCCGGGATTGCCCATAAACAACATATGCATGGAAATTGGTTTGACCGGTAAGCCTTGTTCCTCTCTTCTTTTTTGAGCTAAGAACAAAGCTTGATAAGAACGTATCTTTTCTTTCACTTCTTCTAAACCGATGATGGTTTCAAATGATTTTTCAATTTGTTCTAAAGCTTCTTGTTCATTGACCGGTTCATAAACAACCGTTTCCAACTCATCCATCTTAACCACTAACTGCTTCTCTTTGACTTCGATAGTTGCTTTTTTTTCTTTTAATTCCTGTTGTAAAGCCATGTCTTCTAATTTCTTTCTGAAGATAGAAATCCACTGTTTTAAACCTGTTTTACCTTCTTTTTGTTTATAATGCGCCAACATATATTCTTTGCTTTCTTCACTGAAAGTCAAGCTTAAACCAAGATTGATTTGGGCTTGTTCTTGAATTTCTTGGACGTATTGTTCCAAAACTTGTTTTAATACTTCACTACTTAAAGATTGATATTCAATACAATCCACCATCTTAGCTTGTACTTCCGGTTTCCATAATTCAAGAAATTTCTTTAACGATAAATCAGTTATAAAAACAAGGTATTTTTTAGTTGCATTTAAATGATCCACACTTTCTTTAACAAGACCGGATTGATTTTCCACCAAGACACCCTCTTTTAAAACATAGCGCTTATTTAACTGAATAGAACCATTCGTTATATACTCTTCCATACGACGGATATAATAAGAATCCGCTTCTTCTACTTTTTCTACAACCAAAAAGGAACCACGCTCTTCATTGGCTTGGTATAAATCCTGTAAAAAGACTTGTTCATTAGAACCATCTTGGTATCTTGATAAATCTAACTCACTATACCGATTGGACAAAAAAACAGATTTTTCCTTTAAAATATCCAATAAAGTGACTAAGGATTCCCGTTTGCCAACTCCCTTTGGACCAGCCAGTACAATGATATTTTGAATACCATCCTGTTTCTGTAAGAAAGGACGACGAATGGCTTGAACCAGCTTGGTTAAGGCTTCTTTTTGCCCAGGTACTTTTTCATTTAACTCTTCCTTGATTTCAATAAAGTCAATTTCATTTGTGGTCTTTTGAACTTCACGAAAGGCATTACGACCATAATCCTGTTGAATGTCCTTTTCCAACTGTTCCAACTCCATTTGGTTCTGTTGATAAATTTCTTGGTTTTGTTTATGAAGAATAGTGTTCAATTGATCCAAAGCCTCTTGATTATCTTTTAAGGTTTTTTGGATATGCTCACTTTCTTCATACGGTCTTTTCTTGCCAAAAACTTCTTTCCAAAGTCTTTCCTTTTCTTCTGTTCTATTCTTCATGTTTCCAAGGCTCCATTCTTCCATCATTGGTTAAGCCATCTTTCTTTAAGATTGCTTCTAAAGTAGACATATCCGCATTTAATTCCATGAAATCTTCATCATTCATGTTAGAAATAATATTTTCCATCGCTTCATTCACCAAGAAAACGGTTTTTATCAGTTTACTCTTAGAACCATCGTAATCATCATCTATCTTGAAAATTTGAACCTTCGCAAACTTTTCTAAAATATTGGTTAAATAAGGAAGATAATATTCATATAGCTTTCTTAGCTTATCTTTACTTTCCGGAAAGGTCTTTTCCAGTTCATCAATTTGTAATAATAAAGCTCTTGTTTTGTACAAAGCTTCCTTCACTTCGTTATCTTGAATCGATGCATTTAAATCATCTATTTCCTCTACAAAATGATTCCTCTTTTCTTCATGCTTGGTAACTTGTACATCAATGATATTTTCATCTTTTGAACCATTCTTCGCTTTGGTCATCAATTCTTGAAGAATATAAGCATATTTTTCAGGACGGCTCTTTTTAAAAGATTGAAAATGTTCCACGAAACCATTTTCGTCATAAACATCCAAACTATCTAAGCCTCGGTATTCCCGGTTTTTTAATTGAAGATGATAGCCATTACCAACCCAAAAAGTTGTTTCATGTTGAAACCATCGGGTTAAATAATCATTTAATTGTACGTATTCTTGAATGGAATACTTTTTTTCACGTCGATATTCTTTTTTTCTTGTCACATTTTGAGCGCTTTTAAAGATACTGCCTAAAAAAGCTAGTGCTATTCCAATAAATACAATAAATAAAATAGGACTAAAAACGGATATCAATATCCGAAACAGAATTCCAAGTGCAATCAATTCTCCAAGGCGTTCATATAATTTGTTCATGCTGATATTTTAACGTATTTTTCCTTTTTTCACCATCTATACAAAAACAATTCTACACCAATAGGAATCATATCTTCTTTAAAATGAAAATCGTCTTGGTATAATACCGGGTAATCGCCTGTTCCAATCAAAAGATACAGAGGGAGTGAATTGGTTATAAAAGCCAAACAAGATAATTTCTACAATGTGCATACCACCATAGAGATTCTTTTGTTTGAAAGTGTGAAGAAATATCTCAAAGAATATTTAAGTGAAAGCAAGACCCTAAATAAATCTAAATGGAAATCGGAAGTAACAGCCTTGAAGAAAGAAAAAGATAGTCTACATTTTCAAATTATAGACATACGAAAAGAGGTTGAACAGGCTGAAAGTGTTAGAAACTGTATAGAGAATTAACACAGGTAAAGAAGAACGAGTTAGACCTATAAGGCAAAATACTAAAACAGAGACTTTAATCAATCTCTGTTTTAGTATTGTTGTCGAGTATTTTAATCATGTTGGTTGCGATAGCATCCATGTGTTCCATCCAGTTCATAAATATGTGTCCGGGATTCTGGGTACATATCATTTTTATCTAATCGTCTATATTGCTCACTGCAAGTGTAAAAGGCTTCGCAGAACGCAAGTACACTCGCTAGGGTGTATAATTGCGCCCTTGTTTACAAGGGACAATTATATGATTTGATTTTATGATTTCATTTTCTTATTTTCTGTTTGCATATTTGCTCCTTTCTTGTATAAAAAAAGAGATAACATAATTTGTTATCTCTCTACATAATCTACTTTCTTTTTTGTAAAACATAATCTATATCATCTATTAATATAATATTATCAGATAAACAATGTTCTATTAAATCAGAATGGGTTCGAATTAAAATGCCTAAATCAAAGTTTTTTACTTTCATAGCGTTAAGCAATAATTTTTCACTCTCATTTAAAATTTCATTCTCTTTTTGAATTTTTATTCCTACTGATTTTCCATCTATTTTTTCCCTGAGTATACCATCTAAACCTTTATTTCTTTGAACTATATCACAATCATATCTACTCAATATCATCTTTTCTTTTTCAGTTTTATTATCATAACTTGAAATTCCATTTTTCAATAAGTTTGATTCCGTCTTAATTGGTTTAATTAACCTTTCTTTAGCTAATTTAATTGCATTTTCATTGATGTCAAAACCTATATAATTTCTATTCAATAGCTTAGCGGCTGCTGCACAAGTACCACTTCCCAAAAATGGGTCAAGAACTAAATCCCCTTCATCAGAAGAAATCTCTATTATTTTTTCTAAAAGTTGAATAGGCTTTTGAGTTGGATATCCTACTCTTTCCTTTGCTTTAGGATTTAAAAAAGGTATTTCCCAAACATCATTTAATGGTACACCTTTTTTTATATTTGTATATACAGTTTTACCATTCTCATCTTTCTTATAAGTACTCTTACCATCTGAATTTCTTACTCTATCTTGTAAAATCTGGTCAATATTAGTTGTCAAAGAATACTCTGTATATAAGACATTAAATTTATACTTTTTGGATTTAGAAAAATGATAAATGTTTTGATGAGAATCTAATAACCCTCGTTTAGAATTGCTCCATCTTTTGTACGACCAAATAATTTCGTTTTGAAAGTTAGACACTCCAAAAACTTCTTCTAATAAAGTTCTTATGATATGGCTGGCAGTTCTATCACAATGAACAAATATATTTCCGGTTTCTTTTAATATTCTTTTCATTTCAAAAAATCTAATTTTTAAAAACTGTTTATATTCTTCAATGCTTACCCAATTGTCTTCAAAGAAATATTCTTTTCCATTTTTACTTGTCAGTTTATGTGTTCTCTGAGTAAAAAACGGTGGGTCTAAATAAATCAAATCAACAGAAGAACTACTTAATTTTTTCATAGCCTTTAAACAATCAATATTATAAACTTGATTTATTTCCATTCATACATTCCCCTTCACTAGCGATTCTTTCTAAAATAGATAGTAAGTCCACCCCTGTTTCATTTTTTACATATTCCCAAGCAGAATCACTATAATAATATTCTCCATTAACACCTTTATATAAAGTTTCTAATGTTTCCTGAATTTTTATTGATTGACTTCTATTTGGATAATAAAACATTATTCTAATAGGTTTATAGCCATATGATTGTATTACTTTAACTCTAGTATGTTCTTTAGTGATATGATCTCCATCTGTTGTTGCATCTTTCCATTTTATCTCGTAAGCTTTACCATCAACTAAACAATCTATTTCGAATTTTTTGGGTTTAGTGCTTATGGTATTATCAACTCTAACTTTTTCGGCATTGGGAAATTTTTTTTGAAAACACAATATAGTTACTTCTTCTAAAAAAGACCCTGCGTATTTATATAAAAAACGTCCTTTATTTTGATATATATCTATAAGCTCTCCCTCTTTATTTGATATTCCAAGAACCCTATAAATCAAGTAGTGAGAATTATCATCGCCTTTCATTTCCTCTACACGTTCATCTACTTTAATTTGAAGTTTTTCTCTATATAGTTCGGCTAATTCTTTTATTTTATTATACATTAATTCCGTGTTATTCATTGTTCCCTCCTAAATTAAACTCAACTATGTCCCCAATATTACATTTTAATGCTTTACATATCTTCTCAATATTCTTTAAAGATATATACTCATTCTTACCCATATTTGCTATGCAATTTGATGTTAAACTTGCTTTTTCTAATAAATCTTTTTTCTTCATATTTCTTGATTTCAAAAGATTCCATAACGGCTCATACGATATGTTCATACTATCCTCTCTTACCTTTTTATCTTGCTTAATTATAACAAAAACTTGAGTTTTCTCAAGTTTCATTATCGGTTATATTAACATTTCATCGAACATATCATTCAAAAGATTACAAGGACTATTTAAGTATTCGTTATATACTATATCTTTTACAATAACTGTTCCAATATTTCCTATATTGACTTGTTCCATCATTAATGTAAAACCGGGTCTATCAAATCTTGTTCCACTTATACCACCATCTGTAAAGTGAATGATATTATCTAAATCATTTTTGATTGCATATTCTTCAAGTATTTTCTTTTGGTTAGAAATACTATGTCCATACTAACAACCCTTATGGTCCAAAGAACAAGATTCACTCCTATGACTCCAAATGACTTCTTTTCCCATTTCTTGTAAGTAAGCTTCCCAATCAGTAAAAACAGTTCCATCTTCTCTCACCAAAGCCGGTAAGCCAATATCATGAATAGCTTTTAAATGATCAAAGACGGCTTCTTTATCTCTTAAAATCAAAAATTCTTTTAGGGTTTTCAAAGAAGTGTTAATATCCAAAAATTCATATTTCACACCATAGTAATCAAAGTTTTCTTTACACGCCACACAATCCGGACACATTTCACTACCATAAATTTTAAACATAGTTCCCCCTATCAGCATTGACCAACACGTTATAAATCAATTTATACCAAAATAGAGAGGGCAAAACAAGCAAGAGAATTAGAATTGATTAGAAAATAACAATATTTTTGTTAATATCCTGTCTTTAACAGTTTCAAGATAGTAAAAAGCCAAAGAAGTACTTTATTTAAAAGGTTTCAGTGACTTTTTATTTTTGTGGCTGATAGGCGTATATTATTTGCTTTCTTTATTTCTCCTAAAACATAAATATTATGCTTTATACCCCTCAGTAGCCTCTTTTATCATCCTATCATACCAGTCTGTCGTCTCTAATGGCATTTCATGATACTTATCAAACACTTCATACAAATACTTATCCTTAACTTTGTTTTCTATTATCTTCTTAAGAGAATCTGTATTGCAATACAGTCAATATAGTAGGCACAAATTTATAGAAAATAATTCAGCTTTATACTCATTGGGTGTCATATAACCGATTACTCCATAATGAAAAATCAATCCATATTGAATATTTCGTTTACTATATGCTTTATGAAATGCAGTCATGGTTAAATTTACATCATGTTTTGATGATATATGCCGGTCGATGATTTTCCTTGAAAACAGATCCCATGGCAATACAAAGATAGCACCATTTGCCAAATACCTTAATATGGTGAGGTCTTATAGGTTTGTCTGTAGACAATTTAGGTAAATCCATGGAACGCATCAGTCGATACACTCTTCCAACACTGATGTTTATTGCACTTAAGGAAATACTGTACTCACGGCTGAGCTGTGATTGAGATTTGCCATTTTGATGAAGGGATACGATGGACTTTTAAAGTCCTCATCATAACGATTGTTAGGCATGAAATACTCCTTTCTTTTTGTCTACTTTATTAGTATAGATTCAATTATCCCTGAACATTCATAATCTAAATGAAATCAAACAAAGTATATTGAAAATGTTTTTTATATCTGTTATTCTGAAACAAATAAATTAATTTCTTTGAAATTATGAGGGGCGTAGATATGAACACTATTAAAAAAAGAAGAAATATTAACTTTTTTAAAAGATAACTTAGTAATTTTCGATGAGAGTATAGATGAAAAGAAGATATCTAAATATGTTATAAACAAATCCAAATATAGCAGAAATCAGCTGTTAATTACAGATGCATCAAGCTATAAATGTAATCTTCGATGTGTTTATTGCATGCAACAAAATACTTTTAAAGATGTAAAGGAAATAAGTGTTAAAGAAAGAGTAGATATTTGGCAAAATCTAATAGAAGCAAGTGGTCTTCAAAGTGCTACAATTGTTTTATTTGGAGGCGAACCTTTCTTAAACTTGAATTATGTTAATAATTTATTAACAGAAGCAACAAATAGGAATTTGCCGATTGATCACTATAGTGCAGTTACTAACGGGGTTAATTTAGATGCAAATTCTATTGAACTATTGACTAAGTTTCCATTTTCTAAATTACAGATAACACTAGATGGAACTGAAAGAATACATGATACCAGAAGATACCTGAAAAACAAAGTAGGAAGTTTTAAAACAATAATTGCAAATTTGCATACTATTTTTAATCATACAAAAATTAACATAATTATTAATAGCGTTTTAGATAAAGGAAATTTAAATGATTATATAGAGATGATTACATTCCTTTTAGAGGAATTCCCATCTGAGATAAAGACAGGAAGAATGATATTTAATGTCGGAAGAGAATGCCACCCGGTATTTAAATCGAAATATACAAATGAAAATATCTTGAAGGAAAAAGAGTATGCTAAGGTGGTTTATGATGCGATAGATTTTTTAATTGAAAATAACTGTGAAATCAACCAATTAAAGCCATCACCTATATGTATGCGATTATCTGAAAATGATATTATGGTTTCACCTGATGGTAGCTTATACAAATGTATATCAGGATTAGGCATGGATAAGTTTAAATTAATAAGCAAAGATGATTTTTTGGAAAAGCCGTATATGTATACCTTAATGCAAAGCCAATGGTGTGAAAAGGATGTGGATATGGAATGTGAAAATTGTTCTTATTTATTTTTATGCAATGGGGGTTGTGCCTATAATGCTTTTATCCAAGGCACTAAAAAGGAATGTAATAAAGAGTATTTGAGCGCCTCTATCGATAGATTAATTTTAGCAATGAGAAAATATTTGGAAAGAAAAGGTGAACTTGTCGAATGGAATATGTAAAGTTAGAACGTTGTTCCAAGAGGTTTGATAATCAGCCGGTTTTAAAAGAAATTTCCTATTCTTTTTTTACAGGTGGATATTGCATTAGTGGAGAGAATGGTAGTGGAAAAAGCACACTATTAAAAATGATGATGGGCTTAATCTTACCGGATACGGGACAGGTAACTGTCATCACAGAAAAGAGTGATCATTTAAGTACTACGGTCAAATCTCAAATCGGGTATATGTTTGCAAGTGAGAGGACACTATACTATAAATTGACCGCAAGAGAAAATTTAGAAATGATGGGCTCTATCTATGGTATGAAAGCTGAGAAATTAAAAGAAAGAGTCGGTGAAGTTTTAAAATTAGTAGAATTAGAAGATAATAAAAAATATATTGAAACGTATTCTACAGGTATGAAAAAGAGATTAATGTTGGCCAGAGCTATCTTACATAATCCCAAAGTTTTATTCCTGGATGAACCCTATAGTGGTTTAGATGAAAGCGGTTGTCAGTTATTGACGCAAATATTAGAAAATGAAGTAAATAATGGTAAATGTGTGATTGTTGTCAGTCATCAATTGGGATATATTCCAAGCCATTGGAAGCAGTTGTCGATAAAAGAAGGAGAGTTATGTTCTGGCTAGTCAAGAAGGAATATTTATATGACTTTCGCTATAAGATGAGAAGTTTAAATTTAATTTTTAATCCATTCTTTATGATGGCACCGTATGTTTTATTAGCTCAAAACTACGGAGCGGCCACAAGGGTATTAGGAAGTATGCTCCTATGGTCGTGGTTAGTGCAACTAATCTATGGTATTTCTTATGGCATTGAGTCTTTAAAGATTGAGGGAGTACTAGGTATGATCTTGATGTCACCCATGCACTTTATCACCTATCAGTTTTTCTACTATATTTATTTAGTTCTTCATCAATTATTGGTAACAGGAATAACCTTAGTGCTCACATGGCTGTTTCTTGGAATAACAGTTGATAATATAGTAAAGTTTTTAATTACTTTAATAATCGGTAGCGTAGGATTGTTTTGTTTTACGGTGGGATATTCTTCTCTTGTTTTAAAGTTTAAAAAGATGCAGGGCATAAATACAACTTTACAAAATGTCTTTGGATTTTTATCCGGGTATACGATTCCCATCACAAAGTTTCCTATTGCACTCCGATTTGTTTCCTATCTCATTCCATTAACATATGCCATTCATGTGATGGATATAGAGTATATGGCTAGTCCAATTTTGATTGGTTTATTTGTATTGGTAAGTCTGGTATGGCTAATCATTGGAATTCTTTTTGTCAATAAGAATTTAAATGGCATGAAAATGAGAGGAGACTTTGAACAATGGTGAAAATATGGGCTATTGTAAAAGCGAACTTCTTGACACAATGGCGGTATCAAGTGAATTTTTGGCTTCAAACCTTATCGATCTTCGTGATTATCTTTCCTTCTTTAACATTAACTTTCAATGATAATAAAGCTATTTGGGGCTTTTCTTCCGGCATACAGTATTCTTTTTATTTATTAGTCGCTTTGAGTATTTGGAGTTTTGTGGAGTGCCTTTGGTCGTTTACATTCCAATTAAGGAGTGAAATGAAACAAGGTATCTATGATGAAAATCAATTATTGCCGATAAGTATGAATAAGCGAATGATTATATGGTCAATTGATGGTATTGTAAGTGCCATCGTGTCTTTTCTTCCGTTATTTATGCTTAGTATTTTATATAGTTTTATTAAAATTAGTTTGCTTGATTTCTTGGCTAGTGTATTGATTATCTTAATTTCTGTCTTTTCAGGTTATTCATTAGGGGTGATATTGATGGGACTAATGTTAGTTTGGAAAGAATGTGATCAATTTGTTTCTTTTGTTGGGAATATAGCTCCATTTATTTGCGGCATGTTAGTACCTTTGGTGAATATGCCCATTGGATTACGCTTGGCAGGACTTTGGATGCCTTTTACTTGGGGATTAGATAGTATTCGCTGTTTACTATTTGGGTACGAAACTTTATTACCTATTCCTTACGAAATGGGAATATTGTTTGTTTTGACAGTTATTTACTATATTGCTTCTAAATTAATATTTGTTAAATTAAACCGTTTATCAAAAAAGAAGGGTGGAATCATTGGGTATTAGCAACTTTTCTATTTTAAATCATCGTTTTCTTAGCGACACATAATGGTGATGAAAATGTTACAATAAATAAAATCTTGTCTTTAACAGTTTCAAGAGAGTAAAAGGTCGCAGAAGTCCTTTATTTAAAGGCTTTTAATGACTTTTTGTTTTTGTGGCTGATAGGCGTATATTATTTGCTTGGCACATTGTCAACTCACCTCAAAAAACAAAAATCATCATTATAATACTCTTCGTGTATTGATATAGATCTGCTCACATGTTTAACCACCTTTATCTAGTGAAACCCTATCCTTAAAAATGGTAAAATAAAATCATGAAAAAAATAGTAGCCAATGCCCCTCTCCAGCAACAACTTTATCACCGGTATTTCAAAGAAAAAAATGGTCTAGTCAGTGGTGTGCAAATCGCTCCACTTTCTTCTTACTTAAACCAAGATTTCCAAGATTCAATCGTTTTTATGTGGTCTATCCAAGCGGAATTAAGGAAAGCGGATTTTTCTTTATTCCCAAGCTACGCAGATATGCTACAATACCCTTCTTTTGTTCAAGAAGTGATTCACTTTGCGAAAGATTGCATTGCCTTTGGTATTCAAAAAAAAGACTTACCGGAAAATGACAAGCTTGAAAAAGAATTAAAAGAACTGATTGGTCTTGTTTTACAATCATCTGTATTGGATGCTTATCGTAATGCAATTGAACAAAATAAACAATTAGACCTTTCTTCTTTAGAAGTAAAAGATATTGTTTTAGAAGATGATTACCATAGTCACTTATTAAAAGGGAAACTACCTTCTAGGTCTTTTTTCCAAGAAACTATTTCTGATTTAAGAACCGCTTTAAATATTCGCCAAGAAATGGAAGTGATGGCACAAGAAATCTGTTCTTTTAAAGGAAGTGTCAATATCGTATTATCTCAATATTCTTCCCAATTTCCTATTTTGAAACAAGTCTTTCATCGTTATGGCATTCCTTTTTCCGCTTATCAACAAGAACAACCGAGCCTTGTCGGAAGACTTTTTAAAGATTTATTCTTAGTGGCTTACCAACAAGATGTGAAGGCTTTCTTAGATTTAATTGAAAACAATGCTTTTCATCATTCTTTAAGCAAAGACGAGCAAAATGTATTATCGAAATATCTTAGCAAGGTTGAACCGGAATCCCCCAAATTACCACTTCAAAGCATGGAAGAATTATGGTCCGATGAAGCGAAAGCTTATGCTCGCTATCAAGAGCGAATCAATGCTTTTTATCTTGCTATTCAAGAAAACCTTTCTACTCTTTTACAAGCCGGTACCATCGTTGATAAACTCAAACAAAGCTATGATGTTTTCATAACCCTACCCTTTCTTAAAAACCTTCAGGAACAAAAACTTGCCTCTTCATTGGAATCCTTCTTAAATCAAATTGGTGATCAAGTGGATGAAGACAACTTGCCATTCTTTTTGGAACTATTGGATCACTTCAAATCCTTTTGTTTACCAAGTGAAATTGGACCAATCATGGTAACGGATTTACGCCATCCTGTTTTACAGGCGGAACTTTCTTACATCATTGGTTTGAATAGTGATGCATATCCTAATATCCCTAATAAATCAGGTATTTTCAATGAGGATTATTACGCTCAACTTTCTTATCCAAGCTATGAAGAACGCTATGAAACTTACCTTTCACAATTAAGTTGGATCTTTCATTCCGGTAAACAAATTCACTTCTCCTATTCCCAAAAGGATTATGAAGGTAAAAAACTAGAAGCTTCTTATGCCATTCAAAGTTTATTCACAAAGAAAAGCCAAATCATCAAAGCCAAGGAATTACTACCAAGAAAAACCAATCAACATGAAGAAAACTTATCCCCTTCTTTTATGCAAGAATGGTTTACCCAAAACCCGGTGGTGAAAGGTTCCGTCAGTTCCATTGAAGAATGGTATCGTTGTCCTTATCAATACTTCTTAAGTCGTCTTTTAAAAATACAAGAACAAAGTTCTTTTGAACCCAATAGTTTATACCTCGGCATCATCACCCATGCTATTTTAGAAAAGGCTTTTAAGCAAAAAGGAAGTCATTATTATGAATTAAGCTTAGAAGATATCCAACATCAATTGACTCCTTATTTTGAGCTTTGGAAAGAGTTAGACAAATCCCATGTTGAAGACATTGATTTAATGGAAAATAAGTTAGCTTCTAACATTCACTTCTCTTTACAATACTTAAAAGGATATGAAGAAAAACATGATTTCATTAAGCCAATCGCCAGTGAGCAGGAGTTCCATATCAATCTTTTTGATGGTTTAGAGCTAATCGGTAAAATTGACCGTATTGACCAAGATCAACGTAACCAAG
Organism: Bulleidia sp. zg-1013; assembly: GCF_019798045.1. NCBI lineage: Bacteria > Bacillati > Bacillota > Erysipelotrichia > Erysipelotrichales > Erysipelotrichaceae > Bulleidia > Bulleidia sp. zg-1013. The sequence continues at coordinate 123,549 of NZ_JAGXEX010000003.1, read as the reverse complement.
ATTACTACCTATATGACTACAAATCTTCAGAACATAGGATTGATAAATACAAATACTTATCTGGTCAACAAATTCAGCTCATGACTTATAAATTAGTTTTAGAAAAAGATGGAGATAAAAAAGTTCGGGCTACGTATTATTTCAGTCTTTCACCTCAGAAACAAAAATTAGACTATCTTCAATATAAATTTAATCGAAGAAGCGTGGAAAAAGAGGCAGAAGATGTTTATAAGGACGATTTTCTTCGTCCTACATTCCTTCATAATCAATCTCTTAGTGGTTGGAAATTAGATGATGATTTTTCTGATTACAACAAGAATACACTCAATAGTAAAAGCTTTAAAATTACCAACGATGATTTCAATGAAGTCACTTTGCGTTTGTTAATGAACTTTTATGAACAACTCAAGAAAGGCACCATCGAAAGAAAACCTCAGGATTGTACATTCTGTTCCTATAAGAGAATTTGTTCCTATAGAAATGGAGCCACCGAAACACACATTCCTGATTCAGTGTCTGAATTATTAGAAAAGCAACAGGAGGACAAGCAATGATAACCATGGATCAACAACGTCTTGCCATTCAAGAAAGAAACACCAATGTGCTTGTGTCCGCTTCCGCCGGGGCTGGTAAAACATATATGTTAATAGAAAGATTAGCCCAACGAGTTGTTCAAGACCATGTGAGTTTAGAACAAATTCTAGCCGTTACCTTCACCAAAGCGGCGGCGGCGGAAATGAAATCCCGTTTAGCCAGTAAACTTCATCAATTAAGAGACATAAGTGATAGTGAAAAAGGATGGATTGATTGCCAATTAGCTATCCTATCCAAAGCCGAGATATCCACCATTGATTCCTTTTGTTTAAATTTAGTGAAACAATATTATTCCATTATTGGTTTAAACCCGGCTCGTTTAAAACAAACTTTATCCAATGGTCAAGAAAAAGAATTACAACATTTGGCTTTTGAAAAAGCCTTCTCTACCTTTTATCAACAAAATCCATCTAAAGCACTAGAACTTTCCAGGCATTTTGAATTAAAACCTCTTTCCCATTCACAAACCTTAGAGAAATCTGTGCATACCATCAACGATAAAGCTAAGTCCAGTTCTGATTATCAAGCATGGATGAATCACGCCTTATCTTTTTATCCAAAACTAACTCATTTTTCAGATTTCCCTAGTGAATTACAGGATTATTTCTTTTCCTATTGGCAAGAACAACTCTCTTCCATACAATCCATTTTGGAACAAATGAAAGATTGCTTAATTAGTGAAAAATCAAGTAATACTTCAAAAAAAATCGCCGATCTTTTGCGGGTGGTTTGTGATTATCAAAAAGAGTTAGAAAATCGCGATTATTCTACCGTAATTCGAATGACGAAACAAATAGCGAAATACCAATTCCGTAAAAAAGAAATTAGTGAATTAAGTAAACAATTTACTGAAATTCGTAATGCCCTGGAAGATTCTTTAGTGGAAGAACAACGCTTAGCGAAAGAAGCCCCCTATCTTCACGATACAGCACAAAACTTATTGTCTTTATGCCAAGCAACGGAATTGAATTATCAACAACTCAAAGCCGAAAACAATGTTTTAGACTTTCATGATATGGCTTTATTTTCTTTAGAAATCCTAGCAAAAAACAATCGCTATTTAGCCAAAAAACTTCAAAGAAAATACGCTGAAATTATGGTGGATGAATTTCAAGATACCTCTGCGCTTCAAAATAAAATCTTAACTATGATTTCTAATGGTCATAATCTTTTCCGGGTGGGGGATTTAAAGCAATCTATCTATGGATTTCGCAATGCAAAGCCGGAATTAATGGCTAGCCTTATGCAAGCTAATGAAGACAAAGTTTATCACTTAGAACATAACTATCGCTCAAAAGACCATATTGTTCAATTCACCAATGCCCTTTTTGGAAGCTTGATGAATTACGAAAATAGTTCTGTCCCTTATGCCGAAGAGGATCAGGTAACCATCGGCAATAGAGTCAAACAAGAAGACAACGATAAAGAATCCGCTGTTGTCAACATCATTCAAATCAATTCCAAAGACAAATTTCTCAGTGCCGCTTGGATTGGTCAAGAAATCCTTCATTTATTGGAAAAAGGGTATTCATTTAAGGACATTTGTATATTAACACCAAGTCATTCGGACAAAGCTCAACTTCGTAAAGCCTTTGATGAAGTTCATATTCCGTACTCCATTGATGAGAAACAGGGATTTTTCAAATCCTCTGTTGTGCAAACCATAATGAGTTTTGTTCAATATTTCTGCAACGAACACGATGCTATCCATTTATTTGCGCTTTTACAATCTTCTCTATTTGAAGTTCAGGATATAGAATTTGCGGAAAGTCGTTTATCCTACAACCGAGAAACAACTACTTCTAGTTTCAATCAATATTTCTTAGACACCCATTCTGCTATTCAAAATCGTTTAGAAGCTCTAAAGAAGCTCTTTCTTCAAGAAGGAAGCCTGGTTTTCTTACAAGCTCTTTCTACGGAAAATGATTTCTATCAGCACCTTTCCGCTCAACAAAAAACAAATTTTGATTATTTATTAGATAAGATTGTTCAAGAAGAAGTGCTTGCACCTTATGATTTTTTACACTGGTTAGAAAGAAGTGAAGAAGAATATTCCACTGAATCCAACGCTCATTTGGAAGAAGAAAATCTCGTCAAAGTGGAAACAATCCATCATTCCAAGGGGCTTCAATACAAAGTGGTTTTCTTATACAAATGTGACCAAAATCATTCCGGCTCTGGTCCTGTCGAGGTTTCTAGTCAATATGGCATTGGTTTGGACTACCATGAATACGACTATTACAGCTATCATCCTTCTTTAGTGAAACGAATGATTCAACAAGATAATCACCGTAAAGCTGGAGAGGAGTTCTTACGGTTATCCTATGTGGCAGTTACACGAGCCGAAGAAAAGTTATATTTAGTCGCTCCACTATCCAAAAAAGAAGGATCTTTAACAAGAAACTTCATTCTAAATCACTGTAATTTAGGAACATTGGTTCAAGCGGCTTTAAGCCAATTACCTCCTTCTTTATATAAATGTCAAGAAATTAAAGAACTAGGCAATAGACAAGAATACACCTCTTCACAAGACTATCCTTTTGTACAAAAATTACCCTCTTATCCTGAAAATCTTTTTTCTCTTTCAAAACAAGATTCTCCAAGCCATCATGCAATGCAATTAAAGCCACTTAACTTTAAGAAAAAGAATAAGGTCGGTCAATCCTTTGGAACTAAAGTTCACGCTTATCTGGAAACACTGTCAAATCATCCTGTTAAACTGGATGAAATCGATCATGAGTTACCACTCTTTACTAGAGAAAGTATTCTTTTCTACCAGAATAGTGATTGGATTCAAAGTCTTCTAAAAACCATGAAAATTCAGCGTGAGCTTCCTTATTACTATGAAGAAAATGGTCAATCGTATCATGGTATTATCGACTTTATCGCAACGAATGAACAAAAAGCCATCATCATCGACTATAAAACCGACCATTTAGAAAACGAACAAGCCTTTATCCAACGCTACCAAGCTCAGCTAAAACAATATCGCATGGCATTTGAAAGTCGCTATCCGGACTTAGAAACTTGGATTTATTCTCTACATTTAAAGAAATTTATTTGTGTAAAGAAATAGACTAAGTATTGACTTCATAATTAAGCATAACCACAGATGAAAAGCACAACTAATTTCACCGGTTGTGCTTGGTATCACTGATTATTACATTTTTTATTTTGGCAATTTGAAAATTTGTAGGGTCTAGTTGTATAAAACTAAAAACTCCTTTTTAGAATGAGATTGAATCTTATTCTGAAAGGAGGTTTTTTATTTATGATTAACGATTCAATTAGTTCTATCATCGCTCTTAAAGATGATGAAGTAGAATACTGTAAAGAGGTAATATCTAAAAAGAATAATAAAGATGTACACACCTTCTATGTACGCTTAGTAAACCACGGAGGTAGATGCCCTTATGATACTAAGTTTAGATAACGGGTATACATCCTACTCACCGGATAAACTAACTAACAAGGTTAAGAAATCAAGTAATCACATAAAAAGGAAATGATAAATCACTCCATCATTTCCTTAACTTTAGGTAAAACCCTATGTTTTTTCAAAGGGTTTTCTAATCAATCCTACGAAATTTCAAATTACCTTAACAAGGTAGCATACAAAAGATTCTCTCTTACTTTTTTGGTCTCACATCATTCACAAATGTACAATATTCAATTCAGTCACAAAGTAGATAATTTACTTGTGTAAATCATCTTTAATTGTGATATGCAACATAAGCCTACAATAGCGATACTTAAACGGCACATAACGGTTACATTATTTATATTCTTAGTTTCTTTAAATGCTGCATAAAATAACGGAACCCAAAAAATTAAATTTCCGATTAAATTAAGCCCCATCTTATATTTCCAATCTAATTTAAGAAATAGTTCTATAAAAATAATTGCCAAGCCTAAAATACAAGTAAAGTTATTTCCATATACATAAACAATACCGTCATATGGCTTTATACCGTAAACATCAACCCATGTAAAAAATAATGTGGATAATGGTATTACTCGAAGCAAAAAGTTTATGATATTTTTTTTAGTTACGAATTCTACCATATCTGCCACCATCACTTCCTACATTTTCCCAACTATTACCGGGATAACTGGTCCATAGATGGTAGTTATTAGTGTGTTGAGCAACTTTATAATCATAATATCCATAACTGCCCACATAATTATCCGCAACAGTAACAAATGCCACATGTTCCCAGTCTCCATCATCTGCCCAATCACCAGCAATAATACTTCCTCTAAAAACATTAGCACTGAAATTTTTATGATTAGTTCTTGTTAAAACAACCCCCATGTATCTTGCAAAAGTATCTGCCACAGTCCAAGATTTTGAGTGTGTATGCTTACCCCACCATGCATTAGGATTATACTTATGCCACCAGCCAGAGTTTACATTGTTATATACCACTTGACTGACCCCAGATGCTTCTAGTATTTGTGAAACAAAGTTTGCACAATCTCCACGATGGAAATAATGATATGCAGATGTGTTTGGACTAGTAGCATGAGCATGTGCATAAGATATGGCAGGGACAACATTTATAGCCGCTCTTGACTCTAAATTATTTTTTTCTTCAATTATTCTATCAGATTCAGCAGTATAATCTTCATATGCACTTGATTTTCCAAAATATTCCTTTGAAAAATGAGATTTATATGGTAGGTTACTAGCGATGACTTCACTTACTATTTTTTCTTCTCCATTGTCTATAACCCTTGAAGATAAATCTAAAGAAGAAATTTTGACTATTTTATCATTTTTAAATTTGTTTTCATAAATATCAAAGAAAGCTCTCAAAAAACGATATTCATAATCCGCTTCCGAAATGCCCAAAGCATCTCCCGCATCATCAATAATCGAATATAGACCGCCGTAATAATCCTGCCAATTGGATTCTGATAAATCATCAAGGCTATATTGTTTCTTTATTTTCTCTAATATACCGGAACATCTATTCTTGATTTTGTAAAGTGCATCTTCCTGTGAATCAAACTCAATAAACATTTTATTAGTTACACCTTTAAGGGAAATTGTCCTAGAATCATCAAAACCAAACATCTGTTCAAATTCAGTTTTGATACTTTCAATCTTTTCCGCAGAGTTAACAGAATCTAATTTATTGTTTTCTTCTGCAAATACTGACTGTATAGGTATAATCAACATGCTTATAGCAATCAATCCGGCTATGATTTTTTTCATAAATTTATTCTCACTCTCTGTAAAATTTTCAAACTTTTAAATGTTACTTAGTTCAATTTTACCTACTGAAAGGCAAATCCCATCTCCATTTCTGTACCTCTGAAAATTTTTATAACTCATAAATTTTCACCTCCTTATAAATTTAAATCACTGTTTTTAATAAATGGTTATTGGTGAAAATACAACTAAGGCACTTATGTATTCCTATGTTATCTGCATGCATACATGTTGCTAAAGCAGTATCTATCTCATTAGCCACTTATAACTCTATCTATTCATGGTATTCATCATTTGAAAAAGTTTTGCAAGTTGAAGTGAACCTCCTTTATTTGTTTGGTTATCACTTTCATTGTACAGAACTTCTCTCTATATATTTTTTTGGTCTCACATCATTCACAAATGTACACCATATAGCCACTATGGTTTTAACTATTTTTTTCATTACTCTCCTCCAATAAATCAATAATCATTACGTGATGGCGATCTGCCTTGTTATAATTAGCCAATTTTTGAGTTGCGGTAACTAGTTTCCCATTACCATAAAACATCAGTGAACCTTCCGAGCCTACATTTTTATAACCCTTTACCTTTACAATTCTTGTCTTACCATCTTTTAATTCCACTAGTTCGCCAGAGTCATCCAATGAATGTTCGCCTCCTAGTCCAAATACCGCAAAGATGTATCTATCTCCGATACCTACTAAATAACCTGTAGATCCTCCAAAACTGAGAATTTCCTTTTTCTTTTCTACATCATAAATAATTCCTCTATGCCCTCTATTCGTTTCGAATAAATATTGGTTGTTCCCAAGATATATGGTATTTGAAGTTGGATTTTTAATAACACTTGTTATATCGCTTACTTTCCCGGTTTTTAAATCCAACGATAGATGCCAACCTTTTTTACCATCTGTTTTATTAAAGGTTACTTTATTCCGATTAACACAATATTGATAATTATAAGAAACTTTAGGATAAACTTCTCCTTTATACAATATTTTAATATCACTTGGATTGCTTAGATTGACTGTCTTTAAATGATAAAAGTAATGACCCTTCTCTTTGGTAATGATTTGGTAAAGTAATCGATTTCCTCCAATTTTCTGAAAGTTTGGTATCGCCCATGGATTGACCAAAACTCCTTCATCTATCTTTTTACTTTGACCATTTGTTTTATACTGTACCGTAACTTTTTCGCCATCTTCTTTGAACTCAGAAGAGTAAAAGCCCTTCTCATGCACAAAAAAGTCCCAGCACCGCACAAGCCCTTTAAAATGATAAATAGGTATATACTTCCCGTTGGTTATATCGATATACCCGAGGGATTTCGATTGATACCCTAGGAATATAGGACTATTCTCCCTCTCTATTGAAGTATATAGCTTATTGCCATCAAGATAATGAAAACTACCTCCCTCTCCTACTGTTGCTTTAATTTCATAATGCTTTATTACTTTAAAGTGTGAATTTACTGTTTCTTTTGGCTGTTCTATTTTCTTCTCTACTTTTTTAGAACAGCCTGCCAGCAGTAATACTGTCGCCATAATGATCATTCTCTTTTTCATGATATTCTCTCCCACTTATATTTTATTTAAAAACAATATTTTTAATAGTCTTTTTTTATTTTATTTTATCCTGTATAATTAATTAGTTATGAATGCCTAAATAAAAACTTTAGAAATTCCTTATTTTTATTAGCACTTACAAATTAACCAACAATATTTTTTGCTTCTAAATAGAAAACTATAATCTATTGATAAATATTAAACCGTGTGTCATATCTAAACTGAATAAAAGCAGGAAATGTTCTATTGTGCTGATTTAACAAAGAAATAAACATAAAGAATAATGATTGACTTTTCTATTAATCTTTTTACGCCCATTGTCATCAAGTGAAACACGGGATTGATTATTTCTTTGATATTCAGAAATATGATGAGCTGATAAAATTTATCTTTAGTGAAATCCTTGCTTTCGGTAAAGATACTTTCAAAGACTGTTGCTTTCTCATAAAGCCGTCTATTTCTCTTTTTTCTTGTCCTTTCTTTTTAATTATGAGCAACAAAAAGAGATAACATTTCTGCTATCTCAACAATAAACTTCTGTCTGTACGACATAAAAATATACTTCTATCTTTTATATATTTTGTAAGTTAAATATCCATTTAAGCCATGAGTAAACCGAACCGGAACGTCTAACTATCTGCCCCTCATTACACACATTATTTTCTCTCATAATATTTTGAATTTCTTCTTTTGTAGGTAACTCTCCACTATTATAAACTTTTATAAATAGCCTATTAAATATTTCATGTTCTAAAATCAAACTGACCAATTTTAATTGGCGTTCTTTATATCTAAGTTTTACTGTATCTTTTCCTAATTTGGATAATGAAACTTTTTTTACTATCTTTTCTTCGTCTTCAACATCTTTCTTTTCAAACAATCCAAGATACTTACCAGCATTGTAATAATAATCTGACTGTCTTAAATCAAATTCCATAGTTTCAGCAATTTCTTCTGTGGTTTTATTTTCTTCAAATAAAATCTCCATTAGTGATATAATTCTTTCAAAAGAATTAGCCTGTATAAAAGGAATATTAGTATTATTTTGATTATCATCATAAATAACTTTTACATCCGAATACACATCATAAAGTTCATTTAAAGCAATGTCTGTATCTTGTAAAGAATAATTTTTAGATTTAACCAATCTTATTGATGAATAGTTGTCTTTATCTTCAAACACATATTCAAATAGTCTATATATCTGATTTGAATAAATAGAAAAAACGAGTCTAATAGGCTTGACAACTTTACTTGCCCACAATCTATACGGATAATAAAGCTGTCTGATGTGAAAATCAGGATGAACAACATTTTTCGCTTCTAAAATAACAACTGAATTATTATTTTCCATTCCTCCATCAATTTCACATTGTGCATTTTTTACGTCAACTTTAAAAGAACTCCCTCTATGTCTATCTACACGAAAACTGAAAATTCCTGTTCCCATTCTTCCATTAAATGTGGCAACATTATCATCTTCATCTAAAAAATCATCTAATATTTTTGAAAGCATTAAAACATTAATCGCATTCGCCTCCGATGATATATTACCAATATCAATAGTTTCATATTCTGGAATTTCAACTTTTTGCATTTCTGTTATATGTTCCCCTAATTCAGGAATTGGTTCATACAACTTAAAATCACTTAAAACATATCCGTTTCTACTAATTGGCAAAATATTAATATTGTGCTTTTTGAAAATACTGGGCAAATTTTCAGAACTGTCCCACTTCGCCATTAATCGTGGTTCCTTAAATTCTTTTATTTGATTTGCAGTAATGAAAAACGCACCCTCGCTCTGAATTTTACTAAGAATATCATATTTTTCAAAAAGTTTACTCCAAGCTTCATTCACATTCATTTTAATCATAATTCCTTACTAATACTTCATTTATTTCTCCACGTTTATTACCATTACTATTTATTGAACGCTTTGCTTTTACAGTAATAATTTCATAATCTTTATACAATTCTCTAATGAAAGGGTGATCTGAATTTGATAATAAAAATTTTACTCCTTTAGAGTTTAATTTATCGCACTCTTTCTTAAGTTCTATTTGTTGCTTTTTATCAAATCCATTTTCTGTATAACCTGTAAAAGAAGATGAGGATGAAATCGGCATGTATGGTGGATCAAAATATACAAATGCACCTTTCCTTAAATTTTTTAAGGAGTTTTTATAATCTCCATTCATTATCTTTATATTGTTTTCATTAAAATACTTCGACATAGCTAATACAACGGGCATATTAACTATATTAGGATTTTTGTATTTACCATAAGGAGAATTAAATTGACCTGCTTGATTTACTCTAAATAAACCATTGTAACACGTTTTGTTCAAATAAATAATTCTTGCGGCTTTTTCTACATTGTTCATTTCCCCATATTTTTCATTTCTGTCTAATGCCCTAACTTCATAAAAATATTCCTCTGAATTAAGTCGCTCATGATTTTCTAAAGCTAAAATTAATTCATTAGGTTTCTCTTTAATCACCTTATAAATGTTTATAAGTTCACTATTAAAATCATTTATAATTGCCCTTTTAGGCTGAATCTCAAATATGACAGCTCCTCCACCTACAAAAGGCTCAACATAAGTAGAAAAGTTTTTTGGAATAAGTGGAACTATATCACTTAATAGTTGTCTTTTGCCACCAACCCATTTTACTACAGGAGAAAGAACGGTATTCTTTTTTCTTGAATTTTTAGTCATAGTCCTATCCTCCTCATCTTTTATCACTTGCACAGAACCGAAATACATCATTGGGGCTACATTCTAAAGCTTCACATATACGGCTAATATTCGCCATTGAAACATATTTATTGTTAGCCATATTAGCAACACAATTCTCTGAAATGTTTGCTATCTCAATCAAGTCTTTTTTCTTCATTTTTTATCTTCTAAAATCTTCCAAAGCGGTTGATAAGATACATTCATTTTATACCCTCTCAACTTATTTTACTGTAACAAAAAAACTTGCAAAATCGCAAGTTTTTATCAGATGAATTTGTTTTCTTTATTTGACGCTATAGAAACCTTCTTTAGTTCTATACTAGTTTGGAAATAATCCCCATTAATCTCGATAGAAAAGTTACCTTTTTGAAGCTGAACTAAACTTTTCACTATGCTTAAACCAAGACCGCTTCCCTCATGGCTTCTGGAATCATCCCCCTGCACAAAACGTTCCATCAATTCTTCTTCACTGATATTCAATGCTTCTTTTGAAACATTCTTCATCACAAAGAGAACGGTATCTTCTTTTTCAATAACATCTAAGTAAATGCGTGTCTTTCCCAAGGCATATTTCAATTGATTTGAAAATAAATTCTCAAAAACACGGAATAAAAGCTCTCCATCAGCTTGTACCATTAAATCCGGATTTGGGTTAATCTTAATGATTTCTAACTCACGTTCTTTAAAACGATCGCTGTATTCACCAATGATTTGAACTAATAATTCTTCACAATGGATAGGGTTGATATGCACAGGCATATTCCCCGTTGAAGCCTTGGAAGCTACCAATACATCCTCCGTTAATCGTTTCAAACGATTCACATGATGAATCATTATATCAATGTGTTTTTTTCTTTCTTCTTCCTTTTCATCTTCTTTAACAATTTGAGCATAATTTAAAATATTCGTTAATGGTGTTTTTAAATCATGGGACACATTGGTAATCAATTCCGTCTTTAAATGTTCCGACTTTAATTGATCAGCAATTGCTTTTTGAACCCCTTCTTTCACCTTGAATAAATCATCTAACTGCGTAGAAAAAATAGGGGTTAATCCTTCTTTTGAAACCGTGTAATCAAAATTTCCCTTAGCGTATTCACGCATAACCTTTGATAACAATTCCGATTGACGAACAAACATTAAAACTGCCACAAAGGATGCTAAAACTAACACAAATTGAAATAATCTATTGCGATAAGTACCAAATAAGAGCCAGAAGACTGTTACTAAGAAAAACGCAATCCACGTTAAACTCGTTCTTTCTTTCAGGTGGTTCCATAGTTTTCTTGCCCACCGGATTGACTTGTATAATAAAGTGTTTTTCCAAAAGACTTTAGCTTTGATACGAACCGCCACTGTTAATAAGAACATACCTAACAATATGCCACAAATTTCTAAACAGATTATGAGACTCAAAATTCTATCTTTACTCACAAAAAGCGCATAGTAGTAATTAGCCAAATAAGTTCTTACGATATAATCGGATATTCCTGAGTCTCTCAAAAACATAATTGGCAAAAAAAACAGCATGAAAATACTAATTTCCAATGGTATTTTATCCAAAAAAGTCAAAACAATTTCATCTGTATTTTTACGATGCCCCGCCGCAACTAATAAATAAGTAGCTGCTAGAACCATACCCACCAAACCACCATACAATAGAAATTGAATCTGACTTTGGTACTGCTCCAGATAGGTATATACTTGATAACCTTGAAACAATGAATCAATAACCATCAATGGTTGAACAACCTTATATTCCACTACATACTCTGCTACTCCCTCTTCACTTTGGATAAAGTCATAGGGCATATTTTTATCTCCTGTTTGGTATTTACGGAAATAATACTTACCCGTCACGGTCTTTGAATTGTTTTCATAAGGGAAATTTTGAAGCAATGTTTCATTTCCCTTTTTTATGGTCATGGATAAGTTTGTTTTATCTTTGCCAAAATACTTAGCTGCGGATGTGGCTTTAAAGCCTAAACTATCCATTTTCGTTAGAAAATGCCGGGTTTCATTCCTGATTTTATTTTTGGCTTCATAGGTTGTGAAATAACCGGATTGTCTCTCATGCGTTTGTCGAAAAGCAACCGATGATAGTAATGAGCCATATATGCCTATCAAAAAACTAAAGCTGGCTAAACTTAGAATCATCCATGCCAAGATTTTAATGGTGGTGCTTCCTAATAGTTTATTTTTCATAATCAGCCTCCGCTTTATAACCCCTACCCCAAACCACTTTGATGTAGCGAGGGTGTGATGGATCAATTTCTATCTTTTCTCTTAAATGACGAATGTGAACCGCAATAGTACTTTCAGATCCGATTGGTTCTTCTTTCCATACTTCTTGGTAAATATCATTCGAGGTCAGAATTTTCTTAGGATTTTGAATAAAGTATTTAAGGATGCCATATTCCACGGCAGTTAATGAGATTTCTTTTCCGTCCACATCTACCTGTTTTAAATGGTCATTTAAAGTAATGCCGCCAAGGCTGTAAATGTCTTTATCTTCTTGTTGCATTCCTAATTCTTTAAAGCGCCTTAATTGTGCTTTAATACGGGCGATTACCTCATCGGGATTAAAAGGCTTTGTAATATAATCATCAGCTCCAATATTCAAGCCTAATACCTTATCTTCTCCCTCACTTTTAGCACTTAGAAGAATGATGGGAATATTTTTATTTTTACGAATTTCTTTCGTGGCTTCAACACCATCCATGACCGGCATCATGATATCCATTAAAACTAAATCTACTTTTTCTTGTTGGATAATAGCCAAAGCTTCTTTCCCGTTCGTAGCTGTTTTTATTTCAAAGTTTTCTTTTGCAAGAAAAATTTTTAAGGCTTCTACAATGTCTTTTTCATCATCAACTAGTAATATACAATCCATATTTATCTACCTTTTGTATTCACATAGTATCATTAAACCCTTCTTTCATCTTTTAAGAAATTATTAAAATAGCTGTATACCAAATTAAAATCTTTTTCTAAAACAAGATTATTTTTAAATAACACTCCTTCAAGCGTATGTAGAATTAAAGATTTCATGTATTTTGGATTCTTCTGATGGCTTATCCATCTATCCGTTCTCTTGTTCTAATGATATAGCATAATTATAGTATTTATTTGCGAATCTTTTACTTCCTATGACACAGTCAGAACATGAAAAAACGACATAGTTGGTAATCACTTACCAAACCATGCCGATATTTTCAGAAATTACGAACCCTAATTGTACCTACTAAAAAGCGGTCTTTGTTGAAAATTGATTAGTAATTTTCTTTGGCGAGTTCAAAGAAACTTTCCTTGTATCCACATAAAGGACAAATCTTAGGTGCTTTCTTACCGGTCATTGTATATCCGCAAATTTCACATTGCCATACAGATTCTTCATCCTTTTCAAATACACGATCATTTAAAACATTACTCTTTAACTTGTTGTAACGTTCTTCATGACCTTTTTCCACATTCGCAACCATTTCCATTTGAGCGGCAATTCTTGTGAAACCCTCTTCACGGGCTTCTTCAGCCATTTTCTTATACATATCGGTCCATTCATAGTTTTCACCATCAGCACCCATTTGTAAGCATTCAGCCGTTGTAGGAATTTCACCACCACACAAAGCTTGGAACCATAAACGAGCATGTTCTTGTTCATTACGAGCTGTTTCTAAGAAGATATTTGCGATTTGTTCATATCCTTCTTCACGAGCCTTTTGAGCAAAGAATGTGTACTTATTACGAGCCATCGATTCACCCGCAAATGCGTCATTCAAATTTTTTTCTGTCTTCGATCCCTTTAATTCCATTTTTCTTGTCCTCCTCTTGACAATCATGACAATATCCCTCAAAAAGCGTTGTATGGGAAATAAGCTTTAACTCAGGGCAAGCCATCTCCAACTGACGATCCGGGCAGGAATCGTAAGGAAGATTACCTAAATCAATCAATTTCCCACATTTCAAACAAACAAAATGATCATGTGGATTAGGATTTCCGTCAAAGAGATTGAAATTTTCACCAACCATCTTACGGATAACACCGTCTTCAGCCAACTGATTCAAATTGCGATATACCGTCGCTAAACCGATATCCAAACCTTGTTCAGATAATAAACTCTTTACTTGTTCAGCAGAAAGATGTTTCCCTTCTCCATGAATGGCTTCTAAAATAGCCTTTTTTTGTTCTGTTTGTCTTCTTTTCATACACTTATTGAGAACTATTCTCATTATAGAACAGATTGATATTATTGCAAGCTTTTCTTTAAAAAAGAATGTGTTTCCACATCCTTTACTCTTTCATCGATAACTTTTTATAGTCCTTTAACTTTGATAGCATTGCTTCATTTCCAATCACAACCTGATAGCTATCCTTCATCATTTCCTCCACAATATCTGCTAAAGGAAGATAGTCCTCTTTCTTCATCGTTAGAAGATTTTCACGTTCAGCTTGGCGAATATCATCCGTAATCGAAGATAACACTAAATTATCCCCTACCTTTATTTGACTACGATAATTCATCAATGGCTCCGCAGCCGCAATCGAACCAATGATATTTAAATCATTTTCTGCTTCCGGATTCTTCGCAAAGCTTCTTAAATAATCCGCAATCTTTTGGTTTACTTCTAAAGATACCGTTGGACTAGGATCACGATACGAGAACGTATTCAAACTGGAACGATCATTTCGCATACCGGTTCCATAAGCCCCATTTTTTACACGAACTTCAGTCCACAAGAAATCATAGGTTACTAAATGAGCCACAGCACGATAACGAGAATTATATTCCTCTACCTTAGCCGATGTACCTGTATAAGAAACCCCACCGGAAATTTGTAGAGCTTCTTTTTCATCTGTTAATAAAGGATAATGCACAACCGTCCCATTTGTTTTTACCGTATTTAACGCAAAAATGAAATCCTCAAACTTTTCTTTTTCAATACCGGCCACTGATAAGATGAACCGATCTCGACTAAAGATAACAGAAATATAATTTTGAATGGCTTCTAAGAAACCATCCCAATCCTCATCAAAATGATCCTCAAGGGATTGTAAATACATACCATAAGTTATTCCGAGCGTGTATTCATTAAAGAAACCCTCGGCAGAAGTATGCGCCTTCGCTCTTAACATGGCATACGTATTACCACTATTTACCAATGCTTGGCGAATAGATTCGTTATTTTGTCTTAGAAGATTTAGGACTAATTCCTTTTCAAACTTAGTCTTGAATAAGATTTCTTGAATTAAAGCAATCGCTTGATCCACATTTTTTTCCAAGGTTGAAGCGGTCACTTCAAGGAAAGGTTGCGTTCCATCCACTTGGTTATATGGTGTGAAACAAGTCACATTCGTGCTCAACACCGGAATTAAATTCTTGATTTCTGAAGTTAATTCTGATAGAGAATACTGTTCCGTTGCTAAGTTACCTAGTAATTGACGAGCTAAGAAAGAAACCTCCGGCAATTTATCCTTTGGTAAACCGGCTAATGAGAAATATAGATTAAAGTGAACAATACCCGATGGATCAGAAGGGTGCACTAGAACTCTTATTCCACGATACGATACCTCTTCGGTTGGAAAGCGCATTATCTCTGGATTAACATCGCTCAACGCCAATTTTGGCATGGTATCTAATTGTTCCTTAGTGTCCGGGGTTGCTTGCCAAACATCCAAAGCCAATTGTTCATCAATATATGGTTGCACATCAACCCATTTTTCTTTATCCGCTACCAAGCGAGCTTGTTCAGCTTCCTCTCTTTTCTTAGCAATGGTTTTTGACGGCTTCGCAATCACGGTTGCCCAATGCTCTTCATCACCATAGAATTCTTTCATCACATCTTCAAAATAAGAGCTTGAAATCGCTTTTCTTAATTCATCAAAAATTGGTGATAAGTGAATACCATCCATCGCATCCCCATCGTATAACCATGTTTCTAACGAATGAAGAGCATTCAACAAACCGGCCGGTTCACTCTTTTCACGATAATGAAATTCCAAGCCGTTGATACTAGCTTCCAATTCCTTTGGATTAAAATGATAGTCCTTCGTAACAGAACGAATAACTTCTTTTATCTTTTCTAAGTTCACTTCTTCGGTATTCACCATCATTAAAATGGAAAAAGGCTGTTGTAATTCAACTTCTAAAGCGTAGTCCACATCCTGTGCCAAGCCAGCCTCTAAAATAGCTTTCTTTAAAGGTGCTTCATTCGTACCAACAAGAATAGAATGAACAATGGACATTGCCATTCTCTTTTTTAATTCATTAAAATTACCCAAAATCTTACCAAAACTAATATAACTGCGGTTTTCAACACTTTCTTCCGGTGCTAATTCGATTTCGATCGTAGATGTACGAGCCGGTAATATTTCTTGATTTTCAATTGTGAAAGATTGACCTTTTTCATAATGAGAGAAATATTCCTCATCAATGAATTTCAAAGTGGCTTCAATATCCACATTCCCATCTAAAATCACTCTTGCGTTACTTGGATGATAGAACTTCTTATGTGTTTCTAAAAAATTCTCATAGGTTAAATCAGGAATGGCTTTTGGATCCCCTCCGGAAACGTACTTATACGAATTAGACGGGTACAATTGGCGGTACATTTCATTAAAGATATTGGAATACACATCTGCGAAAGCCCCTTTCATTTCGTTTAAAACAACTCCATTAAACTTTGGATTTTCCTTGGCATCACGAATTTCATAACGCCATCCTTCTTGTAGGAAAATGTTCTTGTTTTCATAAATAGCTGGATTAAAAACCGCATCCATATACACCGACATTAAGTTCATAAAATCCTTATCGTTGCGTGAAGAAACAGGATAAACGGTCTTATCCGGATATGTCATCGCATTTAAAAATGTCTGCATAGAATGTTTCAACAAGTCCACAAACGGTTCTCTGGTGCGATATTTCTTAGAACCATTTAAAACCGAGTGTTCTAAAATATGAAAGACACCTGTATCATCAAATGGCAAGGTCTTAAAAGTAATCGAAAAGGTTTTATTGGAATCCGATGTTTGAATCCAATTCAACTTCGCATCGGTTTTATCATGGGTAAATTCATATAGCCTTCCCTTTAAATCTGGTACTTCTCTAATTTGGTTCAAAGTAAAACCATAGTATTTTTCATTTATCTGCATAAAAGCCTCCAATTTCCTTACATTATAGTGAAAAAAAGTACTTAGGGCTATTCCTAAGCACGAATGTCTTTTTCCAGTTTTAAGGTCACATGACCAAGCATAATCTCATCACCAAGATTTAATTTTACTTTCACATTCGGTATCATCTTCTCACCATTTAAGAAAGTCCCATTATGCTCCGCTAAATCTTCTAAGAAAAAAGAACCATCTTCCTTTAAAATTTGGCAATGCTTACGCGATACAGCCGGATCATTCAGCACCAACTCTGAGGAAGGATCACGACCAATCACACAAGGAAATTCCATTAAGGCTTTCTGAGTGGATTGATTAGCCGCCAACACTAAAAACAATAAACCTTTTTTTGTTGATGAGGTTTGAACAGTTGGTACAACCTTAGTGACTTCATCATCCATTACATCCAGTTCAATTGGTTGAAGCTGAGGTTTTTTAGCTGATGAAGTCGGTTTAACCGCTTCTCCTTCTTCCTCAACATAATACTCATTCTTTTTAAAGACTAAGTAAATGACCGCAATGCTAAGCACTAAAATAATGCCCGCTAAAATGAAAATCATATACTTTAATACCGTTGGATTCTTTAACATACTCTATCCTCTTTTTATTCATTTTAGGAAAAGTCTAGTCTTTTGGCAATGTTTCCAAGTAGAGATTGTAGACTTTATTTTTTGATAAACCCATTTTTTCAGCAATTTGTTTGCTGGCATCCTTGGTTCTTAAACCCTGATTCACCAACCTTTGAATCTCTAAAGCCACTTGGCTCATATTCACATCATTGCTTTCCTTCTTGCCCTCAACCACTAAAACCATTTCTCCCTTTAATTCTTGACAAACCCCTAGAATTTCAGAAAAAGTACCCCGCAGGTATTCCTCATGTAACTTCGTTAATTCTCTCGCTAGAGTACAAGAACGATCACCTAGTATTTCCAAGCAATCCTTTAAACACTTTTTAAGACGATGTGGCGCCTCATAAAAGACCATGGTCATTGGATAGTCTTTCAATTCTTTCAATCGCTTCTTTCTTTGACTTGTTTGATTGCCTAAAAACCCAACAAATAAGAATGGTTGAACCACCAAGCCACTGGCTACCAAGGCATTTAAAATAGCTGAACTGCCGGAAATAGATACCACATTATAGCCGGCTTGACTAACAAGACGAACGACCTTTTGACCGGGATCAGAAAGCAAAGGATAACCGGCATCACTGATTAACGCTACATTCTTTCCTTCTTCTAATAAAGATAAAATTCCCTTAGAAGAACTTTCTTCATTGAAATTTTGATAAGCGATAAGACGTTTATGAATACCCAATGTTTTTAATAATTGACCACTATTTCTAGTGTCTTCACAAGCAATCACATCCACCTTTTTCAACGTTTCCACTTGACGAGGAGATACTTCCGCCATATTTCCAATGGGTGTTGGTACTAGATATAAAGTAGACTTTTGGTTTTGAAAAGATTTCTGGCGAATCATTCCGCCACCTTTTTCTTACCAAAGCTGCGGGTCGTTACTTTCTTTTGTGGCACTTCTTTTTGTGGTTTCATTTTTGGTAAACCGCTATCCTTCTTTTTCTTTGGTTTTGAAACTTCTTTTTTCACTGTTTCTTTTTTAACCGTTTCTTTTGAGACAACGGGAGCTTTTGGTTCAAGGATTGGCTTTTCTTCTCCTCTTAATTCCGCAAAGCTGACATAAATTGTGCTTTCACGATTATCCAAACGCACTTCTTCGCGTAAGACATTGATGGAACTTAAACGATACTCTTGTCCTTCTATTTGAATATGCGAACCGATTTTTGGTAAGGATTGGCAAGCCATCTTATAGGCTTCATCCTCGTATTTCAAACAACACATCAATTTTCCACACATACCGGAAAGCTTTTCGATATTTAAAGCAAGATTTTGGTTCTTTGCCATATTGATGGAAATAACATCAAATTTATCTTTGAAACTTGAACAACAGGTTTCCCGACCACAAATCCCAATAGCACCAATCATTTTCGCTTTATCGCGATCGCCAATTTGTCTTAATTCAATTCGACAATGGAGTTTAGAGCCTAAGAAACGCAATAATTCACGAAAATCCACTCTTTGGTCTGCCGCATAAACGAACAGAACCTTTGTTTGATCGAGGTTGTACTGCACACTCAACAAATTCATTTCTAATTGGAATTGAGCGATTCCTTCTTTACAAACTTCCAGGGCTTCTTTTTCGAGTTCAATATTCCGGGCATTCATCGCCATGTCTTTTTCGCTAGCAATTCTTAAAATTTCCTTTTGTGGCATTCTAAGTTTATAGCGAGAGGTATCAATCGCATCGGTTTCCACTTCGGCCAGTTCTAAACCCTGGGCTGTTTCAATAACCACATGACTTCCTTTTTTAATAGTGCCGTCTTGGCAACCAAAGGAATACGGGCGTGAGCCATTACGAAAACGAACCGCTATGCTATAAGGGAAATGAATGTCTGAATCCCCTTGGCAAAGAGGACAGGTACAGCTATGTTTCTCTATGGTTGTCATTTTTCTAAAATCCTCCATTGATATATTGTTTGTTCAAAAAGTAAGGTCGGATCATTGTACTTATTCAAACAATCCAAGGCTTCCATCATTAAAGCATACACCTTTGCTTGAAGCTTATCGTCTTCTTTTTTTTGCATGTAGTCCATCAACCAAGCTGGACCAATTTCTTCTTTCAGTAAGGCTTGGCGCATGGTTTGAGCCACAAAATGAAAGTAGGCATTTAATAAAAATAAGTGGTTTTCTTTATCCTTCGGTTTAAAAGAAATATGGTAATCCACCAATAATTCTTGCGGATTTTCTAGGCTTTCTTTCAACATAGCAATCGCTTTTTTATACTCTTCTCTTTCTTGGTTTTGTTTCAAATCTTCTTCACTTTGACTAATTAAGGATAAGAAGTAAGCATCTTCTTTGGAATAACCCAATGTAAGAGCTTTTTCCGACAATGTTTCGCGATTAACGCTTTGAAAATGAATGGGAATACAACGAGAAACCAAAGTAGATAGAATAGACGATTCCTTTGGTGCACTTAGGATAATTACAACATTATCCGCTGGCTCTTCGAGGAATTTCAACAAGCTATTTTGTGCTGATAAACTAGCTGTTTCCATATGTTCTAAATAGCACACCCTTCTTCCCTTTGGATTTTCCACCGCTGTTTTAGAGAAGTAGCTTTGTAAATCATCCATTTCTTTTTTAGAGATGGCTTTTACTTCTCCATTTAAGTGCTGATAATCAGGATGTAAGCCTTGAGCCGCCCTTTCACAAGCCCTACAATTACCACAAGCCACATTCTCTTCTGTGCATAATAAACTTTGCGCAAAAAAGGTCGCTAAATCACGAATATCTTGATCAGCATCCCCGACAAATAAATAAGCATGAGAAAAGTCTTGGTTTTTTAGAGCTTTTTCAATTTGTTGGTAAGCTAATGTTTTGATTAGTGCCGGATTATTGAGCATCCAATAGTCCTTTCAATACAAGATAAGTATCTTCCACCACTTTTTCAATGTCTTGACCGGCATCTACTTTTATAAAGCGTTCCGGAAAACGAGTGAGTATTTCTTGGTATCCTTTAAATACACGGTCATGGAAAGAAGCTTCTTCTTGATCCAAACGATCTAAGTAGTTTCTTCCTTTTTGAATTCTTTCTAAGCCTGTTTCGGCATCAATATCTAAGTAAATTGTTTTATCCGGTAAACAGCCTTCAATCGCAAATTCATTAATCCTCCAAACCGCTTCCATTCCAATACGACGACCTATACCTTGGTAAGCCAAAGAACTATCCACAAAGCGTTCGGAAACAACCGCTATTCCTTTTTCCAAAGCAGGTAACACTTTGTCAACCAAGTGCTGACGACGACTAGCTGCGTATAATAAAGCCTCTGTACGAGCATCCATTTCTGTATTATCAGGGTCTAAAATCACCGAGCGTATTTGTTCAGCAATCTTGGAGCCACCCGGTTCTCTTGTTAGCTGGAGAAGATAACCTTCTTTTTGAAGTCTTTCACAAATGGCTTTACTCACCGTTGTTTTACCTGATCCATCGGGACCTTCTATCGTAATAAATAATGCGTTTTTCATGAAACCATTATAGCATCTGCTTGTACATAAAGAAAAAGAAGAAACTAATTTGGATAGCTTCCTCCTTCAACTTTAAAATATTCCTCTAAGGTAATATCTGTTCCGGCTTGTTGAACCTTTTTAGCTACCTCAATTCCTAAATAGCGAAAATGCCATGGTTCAAACATATACCCGGTAATTTCTTCTTTGCCTTTAATAAAGCGTAAAACAAAGCCGTATTCATGTGCATGTTTCTTTAGCCAAATTGCTTCTTTTTGACTTTCAAAGTTTTGAGTAAAATCATACCTTGTGTCAGCACCTAGAATATCCGCCGCCAAACCGGTTTGATGTTCGGAATGACCCGCTCTAGCACTAAAGGTATCACTAGCCGCCTTTCCTTTTCTTTGTACATAAGCATTGTAAAGCTGTTTCTGATAGGAATAGGAACGATAGCCTGATCCTAAACGAAGTTGAATGCCATCCTTTTCTGCAGCTTTAAAAAGTTTGACTAATTGATCCGAAGCTTCTTTACGCATCATCCATGGAGTCCCATTCGTTTTAACGGGAACGCGAACCAAATCCTTCGGCTCATAGTTCTCGGGTAATGGGTGTTTCTTATTCACAATAAAAGTCAAAGATGAAGCTGTCGTTGTATCCGCTTTTTCTATTTGTGTTTTTTCTACTTGGCTTTGTTCTACATTTGGCTTTATATCTTTATTTTTATTTAGAATATAAACAATTCCAAGCAATAGAACAACGAGTGACACAAGCGTTGTGATGAATAATTTTTTTGTCATAAATGTCCTTTACCGGATAAATCGTTTCATGGGATTCATCAATAGATAGCCTAAGACAACACTAATGGTTTCACCAATGGCTACACTGGTGCCTTGAATTAAGAAGCCAACCACAAGGTTATCCGGGTTAAACAAGTACGCTAACTCTGCACCAACAAAGATAAAATTCAAAATAATGGGGCATAAGATACTAAGAATAGGGATATTTTTAATTTTCTTATCACGGAAGTAATAGGTTCCATAAGCGGCTAAGAAAGTCGCTGATGTACCAATAATCGCATCAATAAAACCGGTTGGATTCGTACCCATGAACGCACCAATTAGATTGGTTAAGAAGCAACCTAACGTTACACCCCAAATAGATGGTGCATAAATCAATGGTAACATCGTTAAAGCTTCCGCCACACGAACTTGGATTGTCCCATATGTAAATGGTGCTAAAACCAGGGAAACAACGGTATACACCGCCGCAATCATCGCTATATGCGTTAATGTTTTTGTATTCATTTTTTCTCCTTATTTTGATTATCGTCAGGTAGCTGCTACTGACGCAATACTGCTCTATTATACACCTGATAAAAGAAACATCATTTGTGAATAAATAAATAATTTATTAAGGTGTTTTTTCTGTATAATGAAATTGTTCAATTTGGGAGGAAAAAATATGAACATCAAAAAGATCTCGGTATCGCTTCTTACAGCCGCTCTATTAGTTGGCTGTAGTTCCGGAAAAGCCGCTAACACAACTAAGAAGGATGCGAATGGACGTGCATTACCTGCTGACACAGGTACAAAAGACATTGCTAGTCTTAAATTCCAATTCGTTCCATCTCGTCCAACGGATGAAATCATCAAAGCAACTTCTAATTTAGGTGATTTATTCAAGGCAAAGATGAAAGAAAAGGGATATAACATCGGTAAAGTGGACATTTCCGTTTCTGATAGTTATGAAGCTGCCGGGGAAGCTTTATCCGCCGGTTCAGTTGATGTAGCTTGGTTACCCGGTGGAACTTATGCTCTTTATTCCCATGATTCAGATGTTGTCTTAACCGCTACTCGTCATGGTTTCAAAAACGATTCCACGACCCCTAAGGATTGGAATGGCGATGCGAATAAGACGCAAAACAGTACAAAGCCGGTGACTTATTACAAAGGTTTAATTTACGCCGGTCCTTCTACTTATGGTAAGAAGTTGGCGGCTAAAGTTAACGCCGGTGAAAAGTTAACATGGGAAGATTTAGATGGGGCTAAATGGGCTGTTCGTGATGTGACAAGCTCCGCCGGTTATATTTATCCAACTATGTGGTTACAAGATCAATTCAAGGGTAAGAGTATTAAAGACTTATCCAAGGTAACAACCTTAAACTACGCCGCCGAATTCCAACAAGCCGCCGCTGAACAAATTGATGTTATCGTATGTTACGCAGATGGTCGTCAAGACTATGAAAAGCAATGGCAAAAAGAATGGGGGCGCAAGGATTCCATCTGGAATGAATTGAATGTTATCGGAGTTACAAAAAATGTTTATAACGATACAGTAACCGTAACCATGAAAAAACCTGAAATCTACAACAAAGAATTTATAACCGCTTTCCAAGATTCGATTATGGAATTATCGAAGACGGAGGAAGGTAAGAAGATTTTCGGTATTTACAAGCACAGTGGATACGCAAAAGCCAACGATAAAGATTATGACGGCGCTCGTCAAGCTCTAAAAGCAGTTCAAAATCAAAAGTAAAAAGAATTCTGGATGGTGCTTTTCAGGCATCGTCTTTTTATCGTTTAAGTAAAAAGGAGAACAACATGATTGAATTTAAAAATGTTTCTAAAACATATCCCAATGGCACAAAAGGTCTGGAAAATGTTGACTTAAAAATTGAGCAAGGTGACTTTATCGCTATTATTGGTTTGTCCGGTGCCGGTAAATCCACTTTAATTCGTACGGTCAACCGAATGATTAACATTACAGAAGGTGAGTTAATCGTCGATGGAGAAGATGTTTCTAAACTAAAAGGAAAGGATCTTCGTAAATACCGCCGCAAAGTTGGTATGATTTTCCAATCCTTTAATTTAGTTTCACGCGCTACTGTTTTAAACAATGTTTTAGCGGCCAATGTTCCGGATATGCCTTGGTATAAAGTATTGTTCTCCTCTTACTCCAAAGCACAAAAGCTTCACGCTCTGGAAGCACTGGACAAAGTCAATATTCTTGATAAAGCTTACAGTCGTGTGGATGAACTATCGGGTGGTCAAATGCAACGCGTTGCTTTAGCTCGTACCTTAAATCAAAATCCATCGATTATTTTAGCCGATGAACCGGTTGCGTCCCTGGATCCAATCATGGCCGATGTGGTCATGTCAGATTTCAAACGCATCAATCAAGAAATGAATATTTCTATCCTATTGAATATTCACCATGTGGATTTAGCCCTTAAATATGCGACGCGCATTATTGGTATTCGTAAAGGTCATATTGTTTATGATGGTTTAGTGAAAGATCTAGACCAAGCAACTTTGGATTATATCTATAAAGGCAATGAAGAGGTTAAGGCATGAAAACATCCTTATTTGATCGTATATTCAAAGCCAAAACCATTCGCTTAGAAAATGGTCATACCGTTGATAAACCGGTTAATCGTATGCCCTTTATCTTAGTGACTTTAGTGGTTGTTGTGTATATCTCCGCCAAGATGACAAACTTTGATTTTTCTCTTTTGGTTTCGCGTATTGGTGAATTTACAGTTATTTTAAGTAAAATTTTCCAGCCAAACTTCAATTACTTTTCACATGTGATGACTCCCCTTGTCGAAACCATTCAAATGTCGGTGGCAGGTACGATTTTCGGCTGTTTGATTGGCTTACCTTTAGCCATTCTTTCTTCTAGTAATATCAATAAAAACCGTCCTGGTTTATTGGTTTTCCGTTTTATTCTTTCAGTATTACGTTCGGTTCCGGCTTTGATTTATGCTTCTATCTTTGCGTTGGTCTTTAGTTTAGGAACATTAGCCGGCACGGTGGCGATTATTGTCTTTACTGTTGGTATTGTAGCGAAAATGTTGTATGAAAGCATTGAAACAATTGATATGGGACCTTATGAAGCAATGATTTCTATGGGAGCAAGTACATTTAAATCTTTCTGGACAGCTTGTATGCCACAAATTTTACCAACCTACATTGACGATTGCTTGTATTGTTTTGAGTTAAATGTCCGTGCTTCTTCTATCCTAGGTTATGTTGGAGCCGGTGGTTTAGGTATCCTTATTCGTGAAAGAACGGGATTTAGAGCTTATAGCGACTTAGGTATGATTCTTCTATCCGTCTTCATTGTGGTTTGGTTGATTGATTTTGTGAATAATATGATTAGAAAGAAATTATCTTAAAGGAGGCTTTATGTATAACCAAATCGATCAAATGTTAAACAAAGAGCCGAAAACTTTCCTACGTAATTTTGCGGTTTTCCTAGTTATCTTTATTGCCTTGTTATGGGGATCTTCTTCCCTTAAATTTGCAGGCTTTACAGAAGCCGGAATGAATGTTGCGAAAGGTGTTACCAAAGGTCTTTTCTCCCCTAACTGGGATTTAATCTTAAACTTAACGGAAAATGGAATTCCTTATTTAATTCTTCAAACCATTGCGATTGCGGTCTTAGGAACCATTATTGGTGCTATTCTAGCTATTCCATTTAGTTTTTTAGCTTCCACAACCATCGTACCAAAACCAATTGCGTATATTTTTCGCGCTATTATCTTATTGATTCGTACCATCCCGGCTTTGATTTGGGCTTTGGTTTGGATTCGTGTGACCGGTCCTGGTCCTTTCTGTGGCGTTGTGACACAAGCGATATGTTCGATTGGGATGATTTCTAAGATGTATATCACCGCTATTGAAGACTTGGATACGGGTATCCTAGAGTCCTTAGATGCGATGGGATGTACTACCTTCCAAAAAGTAAGGATTGGTATTTTACCACAATTAAGTGCTTCCTTTATTTCAACCGCTATTTATCGTTTTGATATTAACTTAAAAGATGCGACTATCTTAGGTATTGTTGGAGCCGGTGGTATTGGTTCACCATTATCACAAGCTATTTCTAATAGTAAATGGAATGCGGTTGGAGCTTTCTTACTATCCTTAATTGTATTAGTTATTATTATTGAATATTGTTCAACAAAGATTCGTGCTCGTTTGGCACATGGTCGTCAATAGTTCATTTTAAGACTTCCTAGTGAAGTCTTTTTTGTGATAGAACAAAACTTAGTCTTTGTTCTATTTTTGTTGTATTAACAATTACTTTAAACCGCCAACCCTGTTATTAAACAGAAAAAAGGATAGTTAATCCTTTTTTATTTCTCTGTGTAGCACTCAATCAACGTTTTTCTAAGTTCGGCATCAATACCAAATTCTTGTTCATAATACTGATCAAAACCACCATATCGATTTAGGATAGACGAAATAATCGCTAACCCCATTTCTGATTTCACACCAAATGTTTCTAATAATGGTCCCTTTAACTCCGGATATTCTTGTAATAAAGAAGCTCTTTCCGAAAAAGCTTGATCAATGATGGATTTACGATACAAATTGGTTAGTAAATAATCTTCTATCATTTTTTCTTGTTCCACTTCAAATAGACCTAAGATAACGATTGCCATAACACCTGTACGATCTTTACCACTAGCACAATGGAATAAGAATGGCACATTATCCTCTTGAATTAGCTCCATCGCTTTCTTTAAATAAGGATTTCCAAAAGGCATATTTTCATAGTATTTCACCCGAAGTTCTTGCTGGTGAAGTCCCTCTTTTCCTTTTCGTAACATACCATCAAAACCGAAATTAATATCATCCATATATTTTGCTCGATAGCTGTCAAAATAAATAATTGGTACACCTAAATCCGGATCAGGTGACTTCATCCTTTCTTCTTTAGAGCGAAGATCAATGATTTTTTTTAAACCCATTGCTTTGACTATCTCTAAATCTTGTTCATTAAATTTATTTAAGCCCGATGAACGGTAGAAAAGACCTTCTTTAATTTTTCGTCCTGTTCTAGTTGGAATGTTTCCTAAATCCCTTAAATTTAATTCTTTTCTAACCGCATTCATAATTTAATCATACCACGGCTGTTGTATAATTAGTAAATTGAAAGGATTTTAGCTCTATGAAAAGAATTCGTATCTTAGCTACTTCAGACATCCATGGAACCATCTTACCAACTCAATACTCGAATGGTTTATCCCTAAACATCGGTTTAGCTCGTCTAAAGACTCTCGTTCACTCTTTGAAAGATGAACACACAATTTTAGTGGACAACGGCGACACAATTCAAGGTTCTCCTTTAACTCGTCATCATTATCATTTCCATGCTGATGATGTTAATCCAATGACCAAAGCCATGAAGGAAATGCATTATGATTTCATCGGTCTAGGCAATCATGATTTTAACTATGGTCAAAAGGCCTTACAAACTCATCTTGACCATGTAGGTAGTCCTTGTTTGTGTGCCAATGTGAAAAGAGATGGTGTCCCTCTTGGTTTAAGTTATGCCGTTAAAGAGGTAGAAGGTGTTAGACTAGCTTTTTTTAGTCTTGTGACTTCTTATACGCCAACTTGGGAAAGTGGAAAAAATATTGTCGGTTTAGAATTTGTGGATGCGTATGAAAGTGCGAAGAAAATCGTCGAGTATTTACAAAAATTTGAACAACCGGACTACATCATTTGCATGTACCATGGTGGTTTTGAAAGAGATTTGAACAATGGTTCTTTATTAGAAGAAGACCGCGGAGAAAACCAAGGCTATCGTATTTTAAAAGAGATTTCCGGTATTGATGTCCTGATTAGTGGTCATCAACATCGTTCTTTAGCAGGTAAGTTATTTCATACGATTTACACCCAAACCCTTGATAAAGGACAAGAATTAGCTTTGATTGATATTTATCCGGAAAATCATCATATTGAAAGTCATATTCTATTAAATGATATGTTGGCGGATGAAGCTATGATGAAATTAGTGGAAAAAGAAGAAAGGGAAACACAAAAGTGGTTGGATACTGTTGTTGGTCATTCAAAAGTGGATTTATCTATTCATGATACCTTCCAAGCTCGTTTAAAGAAAGTGCCTTTAGTTACTTTTATCAATCGTATTCAAATGGAAACAACAGGGGCACAATTGGCTAGTTCTGCTATTTATGATGGTGCTGTTGGTTTTAAAGAAACCATTACCATGCGAGATATTGTTTCTACGTATATTTATGATAATACCTTAGTTGTTAAAAAGATTACGGGGGCACAATTGAAAGCCTACTTAGAACAATGTGCTTCTTATTGGACTTTAAAAGGAAATGATATTGAGGTATCACAAAACTTTATTTATCCAAAGAAGATGAATTACAACTACGATATGATAGACGGTGTTGATTACAGCATTGATTTAAGCAAACCAGTTAATGAACGAATTACTCAGCTTGTTTTCCAGGGAAATAGTGTGCAAGATGAAGAGGAATTTACTATTGCTTTAAATAGCTATCGAGCTGCTGGCGGAGGTAATTTTGATATGTTAAAAGAAGCTGTCGTTATTCAAAACAATGGTATTGATTTTGCGGATTTAGTTGCCGGTTATCTTGAGAATCATCCTGAAATAGACTTTATTCCTGAAGATAATATTCATTTATTAAAATAATGACTTCCATACAAAAGGAAAACAGTAACTCTATGATATGTACCCATTTTTCAGACACATATCAATAAAGTTTACTGTTTTCTAATAATCCAATACCCCTTTAAAACCTAAAAAATTTTATCTCTTTATTTCCCGTGATAATTGAAACTGAAACTACCGCCGGTTGTGTAGACCGAAATCGTATATTTCCCCGCTTCTAAATCCGTTGTGACCGTCTTTTCAAACGTGCCACTTTCATTGAAGATTTCAATTTCTTTTCCATCCTCTTTTTTAGCTGTTGCTCTTACGCTGCCGGCACCACTATGCTTCGCCGTAAAAGAAATTCCTGAACCAACGCGCATTTCGTAAGTTTTATACAGTTTTTCATTGGGTAATGTAGTTTGTGTTTCTTCTGATTTTTTACTTTGTGTCATTGAAGTTTGAATATTGGAAGAAGTTAAAACATATTCCACATTCTTATCTTGAAATTGGAACTCAAAGCCATTGCGAACACCCTTTAAAGAATACGTACCCTTGGCGGTAATCATAGCGTCTTTCTTTGTAAAAGAGATGGATTGTTGGCTCACCAAGTCAACATCACCACCAAATTTCTTACGCAATTCTTGATTAATTAAAGTCGTTACTGCATTGCGGTCAAAATCAGTTACTTCATCTGGAGATAAAGATTTTGTCTTATCTTCCTCTTTCTTTTCCTCTTTTGGCTGTGGCGTTTCTTTGGTTTCTGCTTTCTTTTCTTCCACTTTTGGTTCTTCCTTTTTCGTACCACACGCCACTAAAAGAAGACTGGCCAAAAGAACTAAACTAATTTTTTTCATAGCTATTTCCCCTTTGGAATGTAGAAAATTTGTTCACCATCCTTTGATAACATATAGTTTGAACGAGCATAACTTTCTACATAATCCGGATCCTGTAATTTCTCTTTTTCAGAATTAAGTCGATTATTTTCATCCTTCACCTTTTGAAGCTTTTCCTTCGCATCCGCTAATTGTGATTGTAAAGTTAAATTCATATTCACTTGCCGAATAACCTGTATCAACATAAAGACAGTTGCCCCTAAAAGAAATAGCTTTGTTAGTGGTTTTAAACGTGTTTTCTTACTTTTCTTTGCCATAATTTCCTCATTTAGAATTTATCACGAAACACACTATTCATCAAGATTTAAGTGTTTCTCATAAACAACCTCATACATCTCAGCCGCATCCGCTTTTCTTGTTTTTTCTTGCATCGAAAGGACACGAACCGCAAGCACTCTTAATCCATATTGAATCTCTACCACATCCCCTACTTTCACTTCATGACTGGGCTTAACAATCTTATCATTGATTTTAATTCGTTCATGAAGTGCCAATTCTTTTGAAATGGTTCTTCTTTTTAATATCCTTGAAATCTTTAAAAATTTATCAACTCTCATGACGAATTGCCTCCTTTGCTAGATAAATAGCTTTCGTACAAACCTTTAAACTCTCATTATTTGGAACAATCACTGTAATGGCCCGATTTAAATACTTCAATTGAATATCCTTTGACAACTCTGAATACAACGAAAATAATTTCACTCCATCCACACTTTGTGAAAACAATGGACTAAACGTAATCTCTTTACCTTTAACAGTTTCAAGATAATGTTGAACATGAGCTTGTGATAAAGCCAAATCCAATTCTTTCTTATCAAAAATAGTTTCCACCTCTTTTGGTAAACGACCATATTGATCACGAATTTCCATCTTATACTCCACTAATTCCTCACTTGTTCGCAAGGCATCAATTCTTTGATATAAATCCAGCTTATCAAAATCATCCGCCGCAAAGCCTTTTGGAATATACGAAGAAACTTGAATGTTGTTTTTCACTTTCGCCTCTTTCTTTTCCACGACTTGATTGTTCTTCTTAGCTTCAATCGCCATTTCCAGCATTTCAATATACATATCAATGCCAACGGTATCAATAAATCCGGATTGCGAAGAACCTAGTAAATCTCCTGCTCCACGAATGGTTAAATCACGCATCGCCACTTTATAGCCGGAGCCTAATTTCGCAAACTCTTTGATAGCTTGTAATCGCTTTTGGGCAATTTCCGATAATTGTTTTCGCGTTGGAATCAATAAATACGCATAAGCCAAGCGATTCGAACGACCTACCCTTCCTTTCATTTGGTAAATTTGTGATAAACCAAAATTTTGAGCATCCTCAATAAAGATGGTATTTACATTTGGAATATCAATTCCATTTTCAATAATCGTTGTAGTTACTAAAACATCTATTTCTTTATTATGAAAGCGCCACATAATATCTTCAATTTCTTCACGTCCTAATTGACCATGAACAACGCCAATCCGCGCATCTGGTAACTCTTTCTGTAAAGTACGAGCTTTGTTGTAAATAAATTCAATATTGTTATATAAATAGAAAACCTGCCCCTTACGCGATAATTCCTTTTGAATCGCATCCACAATTAAAGCTTGGTTTTTTTCAACCACATAGGTTTGTACGGAATAACGATTTAACGGTGGTGTTTCTAGCTGAGATAAAGAACGAACGCCAATTAGAGACATTTGAAGTGTTCTTGGAATTGGTGTTGCACTTAGGGCTAAAACATCCACTCCATTTCTTAATTCCTTAATCTTTTCTTTGTGTTCGACTCCAAAGCGTTGTTCTTCATCAATAATGAGTAAACCTAAATCTTTAAAATGAATATCCTTTGACAACACACGATGTGTACCGATGAGAATATCCACCTTTCCCTTCGCTAAATCTTCTACTATTTCTTTTTGTTTATTCTTAGGTACAAAACGGTCTAAGATTTCAATCCGAACCGCAAAGTCTTTATAACGATTTTTAAAGGTCGAAAAATGTTGCTCAGCAAGGATGGTTGTTGGACATAAAACGACCACTTGTTTATAGTCAGTAACGGCTTTAAAGGAAGCTCGAATGGATACTTCCGTTTTACCAAAACCAACATCACCACAAATCAAGCGATCCATGGGCTTATTACTTTCCATATCCTTCTTGATTTCTACCATTGCTCTTTCTTGATCAATGGTTAAATCATATGGAAAAGCATCTTCAAATCTTTTTGTTTCTTCAGTATCCTTTGAAAACGCATAGCCGATGTGTTGTTCACGAGCAGAATACAAGTCTAATAAACGACCGGCTATTTCTTCCACATTTTTTTGTAGCTTGGCTTTGGTTTTTTCCCAATCTCCTGAACCAAGTTTGTTTAACTTAGGAACCACTCCCTCTCTTGATACAAACTTGCGAACTAGACGAAATTGTTCTAAAGGAACTAATAATTCCGAATTAGCTCTATAGATAATTCTTAGGAAATCTCGTTTGATATGCTTAATTTCCTTGGTTTCAATTCCCAGGTATTGACCGACGCCATAATGCGCATGCACCACATAATCTCCCGGTTCCAATTCTTGGTAAGCATGAATCACTTCCGCATTACGAAACTTATTTTCATAACGACCTTTACGATGATGCACTTCTAATAATTCACGTGCTGTATACACTGCTACATTTTTATCCGCTAAAAAGAAGCCTTGTGACCAATCTGCTTCATATAAATACAAAGAAGCCTGACCAAGTTCGTCTTTCCCCTTTAGAAATTGATAATCTGCCTTTTCTTGGTTTAGGATTTCACACACTCTTTGCATTTCTTTCTTATTTAAAACAAAGATAGTGGTCATTTGTCCTTGTGCAATTTGAATTCTTTTTTCTAAAGGTTCATTTGGTAAATAAACTTCTTCAATATGGGCAATATTATCGCCATAACTATCGCCATAATAACAACGTACTTTTGGTACACTTCTTTCCAAGTCATGCCACAAAGCAAAGCGAGGAAGCAGTTTATTTTCCTGTGCCATTTCTTGAATGTAAGAAATGGTGTCTTCCTTTAAACGCTTAATCGCATCTCGTACTAAGATTTCATCGGAAATAAACAATTCCGCTTGATTCATATAATCCCATAGACCAGCTACTTTTGAAACAAACGCATAATATGGATACATACTCTTATCAAATAAATAAGCATCCATCGCCTCTAAGGTATTTCTTAGTTCATCTTGTAAAAACACATTAGGATTATTGTTTAAATCTTGTTGAATGTTCTCTTTAATTTCTTGGATTTGATCTTTTGAAAAAAAGACAATTGAAGCTGGCACAATCTCTACTTCTTGAATAGTTCCAATGGTTTTTTGAGAATTTTCATCAAAGAAACGAATGGATTCTATTTCTGTATCAAAAAATTCTAAGCGAATAGGATGGTCATAATTAATGGAATACACATCCACGATGCCTCCCCGAATCGCAAAGCTTAACGGTTGGTCAATATGGGATTGTTGGTGATAACCGCTTGCCAGTAATTTTTCTTTTAAGCCATTCATGGAGTATTCTTCATTGACTTTTAAATGAATGGAAACTTCCTGGAATTGACTAGGTAGCGGTAAAAATCGCAGATAAGCCGATGGACAAGTAACAACAATCTGATTTGGATGTTTCTGTAAAGAAGATAAAGTATCGACTTGTTGCGCACTTAATTCAGGCGAGGACGCAATAGCTTCTACGCGAAGACTTTCATCGGTTCCAAATAAAGAGCATTCTTCATCAGATAAAAAAGAAGTTAGTCTTTCATAGAATTGTTGAGCTAGGTATAAATTGGATTTTAAGACTATTATTGGTCTTGGCTTTTGTTTATAAGAAAGCACGATTAAAAGAGCCTCTTGAATGACAGATGAAATCGCAATCGGAGATTTCTTTTTCTGAATTTGATCTAAGGCTTTATTTTCTTTTGTGACTTGAACTAACCAATTCGGTATCAACAAAATCAATGCTCCTTTGCTTAGTGATTATACAACCAAAAGAAGAGTTCATTGTATTAACCCTTCTTATTAAAACGATTCATCACCAAATCCATTGGTTCATTCACCCATTCATAACAAGCTTTCGCCGCTTGTTCAATAACTTGTTGAAACGTTTCTCTTTCTTCTGGAAAGACCGGCGACAATACCCAATCCGGCACTTCTTCATGAACCCCCGGATTGCTATGACCGACACCAACACGAATGCGTGGTATATCTTGGCTATTCAGGTGTTGTTGAATAGACTTCATTCCCTTTTGTCCACCACTGGTTCCTTTTTTACGGATGCGAAGTGAACCTACTTTTAAATCCATATCATCATGAATGACCAGCATATCTTCTAAAGCTATCTTATAAAAATCAAAGGCTTGACGTACAGCTATCCCCGATTCATTCATAAAAGTTTGCGGTTTCATTAAGATGACTTGTTCGGAACCAATGCGAACTTGTGTAATCAAGGCATTCCATTTATTTTGAGAAATATCAGTATGGCACAAACGAGCCAATTCATCCACGACTAAAAAACCACTGTTATGCCTGGTTTTTTCATATTTCCGACCCGGATTTCCTAAACCAACAATCAATTTCATTTTTGATTCTCATCTTCCGGATCGGTTAGTTTCTCCATCACCATAGTTTCATTCATGTCCTGTTCCGTAGGTTCTTCCTTTTCTTCCTCTTTTTCTTTTGGAAGCCGGAAGCCGAGGTTCTTTAAGAAACGCTGTCCAACACTAAAAGAGGCGAAGTGTTGGATTTCTTCTGCATGAGTGTCTTGGGTAACGATATCATTTTCATCTTGAGCAATCTTCGCTAACAAACTAGAACAAATAGATTTATAAACACTAATCATATTTTTAGAATATTTCAAAGTTTCATAATCTCCTTCTAAGATAGATTGATAGAAGGCTTTTCCTAAGTCCTCTTGTCTTTGGTAGTATTTCTTCACTTGTAAACCAAGTTGAACAACCATTTCGGAAGGTAATTGTTCCGTAATTGGTTCTAATTTCCGGAATAATTCATTCATTAAGTCCAATTCATTTAAACCATAAAGAAGATTGGGAATGGATAAATATAGATAAAAGAAACTATCTTCATTAGAACCTACCGAAGCCCCTTTATCATAATTCACTAATTGTTTTACTTGTATGTTTTCTAATATAGAAGTATAGGAACCGGTTCTTCCATGATTGAGCGTACCCCAAAGCTTTAAAACCTCTGTTTTTTGAAAATATTCAACATTCTTATCACGAAATTGATCTTCCAAAATAGCGATTTTATCATTGAATGTAGCTTCATCATCCACATAACGAATGACTTCGATTAAACCTTTTGTTTTGGTGTTTTTCCGGCTTGTCTGAAAGATACGAACAATGAAATAACCAATTAAAACCCATATCGCAATATTTAAAAATTTTGGCATAATAGTGTACATCCTCCATTTGTATTGCTTATTATTATACAGTACAATGGCAAGGAGTGAACATGAAGGAGTTTTATGTCTAAGAAAAGAATGAACTTAAATGTGATAGCGAAGTCTGTAATTGTAGTAGGTATAGTGATATTATCTGTATCGATTTTTCTGTTGAACCATCCACAATTAACGAAACCTTTTGTTAAACCTGAACAAAAAAATACCACAACGAATACACAAAAGAAAACTTTACCACAAGCTTTAACGGAAGCGAATAGCATTACGGTTTTAGTGGATAAAACACATGGTTTACCAAAGGATTATGTGCCTTCGGATTTATCTAGTCCTTATTTAAATAGTACGGCCGATGTTATTCAATTAAGAAAAGAAGCGGCTAATCAAGCCAAGGCAATGTTTGAGGCTTCAAAAAAAGATAAGGTTCCTATGTTTATTACCGCTGGTTATCGTAATTATGACCAACAAAAAGATTATTACGAAAATCGGGTGAATTTATTAGGGGAAGAAGAAGCGAATAAAACAACCGCCAGTGCCGGTTTTTCTGAGAATCAGACAGGTTTAGCTTTGGATATTACCGATAAAGCTGATGGGCATAATACAGTTAAATTTGCTGAAACAAGTACCTATAAATGGTTGGTTGAAAATGCGCATAAATATGGCTTTATTCTCCGCTATCCAAATCATAAAGAAAAGATTACAGGCTACACTTATATGCCTTGGCATTGGCGTTATGTTGGTAGTGATGTTGCGAAAAAAATGGTGAAAGAAGGTGGTGTTGACCTTACTTTTGAGGAGTATTTTCACACCCAAAAGTAGTTTGACACTATCTTAGGTTTTGTCTATAATTATCTCGCAATGTTTTCAGTTATGTAAAAAAGTATTGGAGGTGGCATGATGAAGAGAACATACCAACCAAGCAAAAGAAAAACAAAAGCTACCCATGGCTTTAGAGCTCGTATGGCTACTGTAGGTGGACGTAAGGTCCTTGCTAGACGTAGAGCAAAGGGAAGAAAGGTTTTATCTGCTTAAGTCGCCTAAAGGTGACTTTTTATTTGTCTTATGAAAAAAGTGAATCGTATTAAGAAAAAAGAAGAGTTTCAAGAACTCATTCACCAAGGTAAGAAAAAAGTGAATGCATCTTTTGTGCTCTATTATCGAAAAAAAGTGGAAGATCAAGCCCGAATTGGTATCTCTATTCCAAAGAAAATTGGTCATGCGGTACAAAGAAATCGATACAAGCGTCAAATTCGAATGATGCTGGAAGGAATGATTCCTTTTGAACGCTATCCCTATGATGTTGTTTTGATTGTTCGTTTTGCATATCCAAACAAGTGTTTTGAAGAAAACGAAAAACTATTGGAAAGAACTTTAATTAAAGATATAATTTAAACATTACACAAGGAGTCCTTATGAAATTATCAACAAGAACGAAAAAGCTGCTTACTTTAGCTTTCATTGTCGGAATGATTGTGACCATCAGTGGTTGTTCAGTTCCTCATGACGCTCAAGGTAAGGTAATCTTAATTACCAGCCAAACCACTTTCAAATATGTTTTTGAAAAAGAAAGTTGGTTCTCAGCTATCTTTGTTTGGCCATTAGCTTGGTTAATCAACAACTTGTCAAATGTAGTTGGTGTTGGTGGTGCTATTGCCTTAGTAACGGTTACCCTTACTACTTTATTAGCAATGTTTACTTTTAAATCCCAAGTAACCATGCAAAGAATGCAGATGATTCAACCTGAATTAAATAAGATTCAAAGAAAATACGAAGGTGTTTCTAGTGACAACGCTCGTATGAAAATGGCTCAAGAGCAACAAGCCTTGATGAATAAATATGATATTCATCCCGGTTCTATGATGTTGGTTCAATTCCTTCAATTTCCAATCATCATGGCGATGTTCTTCGCCATTCAACGTGCTGAAGCCGTTGCGAATGGTTCTTTCTTAGGTATGACCTTCCAAGTAACACCAATGCAAGGTTTGCAACAATTGATGCGTGGCAATCTAGCTTCTGCTGGTTATGTTATCTTATTCTTATTAATGATTCTTTCTCAATTTGCACTAATTAAATTACCGCTTATTTTACAAAAGAAGAAAGCGGAAGCGGAAGCGAAGAAACATCATCGTCGTCCAGAAGAAGTTGGTGGCAGTAGCCAACAAGTCATGACCCAATACCTGATGGTAGGTATGATTGCTTTGTTTGGTTTAACTTGGGCTTCCGGTATGTCTTACTACTGGTTAGTTCGTAACTTGGTCGATATTGTGAAGACAGTCATTGTGCAAAAGAAAATTGATGAGCAGAAGTCTATTGGAGGTCGCTAATATGGAAATCTATAAAGGCAAAACATTAGATGAAATGTTAGAAGCCGTTGCAAATGAACGTGGTGTTCTTCCAAGCACATTGCAATATTCGATTTTAAATCAAGATGTGGAAGGTGTTGAAGCTTACATTTATGATAGTGAAGACATTAAAGAATTCTTATTTGATTATTTAGGTGCTTTCTTCACGGAAATTGAGTTGGATATGGAAGTTTCCATTGAAGACTTAGGTGGTTCCTATCATGTGAACTTAAACGCTGAAAATAACGCTATCTTAATTGGTAAGCAAGGGAAAACCTTACAGGCTTTAAACTTTGTTGTAAAAGCTGCGATAAATGCGGTATTTAAGCGTCATATTGATGTCATGATTGATATCAATCACTACAAAGAAGACCGTTATGCTAAGGTAAAATCGATTGCCAAGCGGGTAGCTCGTCAGGTTCAACAAAGTCATGTGGATGCAGCACTGGATCCAATGCCAAATGATGAACGTAAGGTCATTCATAAAACCTTAGCCGATTGGGCAGGTATTTCTACGGAATCAGAGGGTGTTGGTGCTAATCGTCATATCTGTATTCGTTACCATGAAGAAGAAGTAGAAGAAATTCCAAATATGTCTTTATAAAATGTATTTTCAAATTAAGCAGAAGAGTTAAGTTTTCTGCTTTTTAAATTGATTGATTATCTAAAAAAGGATTCACAAATATAGATATTCTCCTTAATAAAAACCAATATAGATATGTTAAGTAAATTCATTAAACTACTAATATGATTACCCTATAAACTTCTTTTCTTATGCTAATTATTCCAGTCTATTTGATCATTTCAATTGATGAAATTAGATTGTTGAAAAAAGACTAATTTATACTTCTAGTTATCCTTAAAAGAAGAACTTCAGATTTCTTATTTGTGGATAACTGTTTAATCTATAAACACATCCACAATCTTAGTTTTCCACAATTGTGGAAAGTTGTTTAAAAGTCTATTTTTACTGGTATTTACTCATCTTTTTAAATGTGGAAAGGATGGACAAGTTACTTTAATTATTTTTATTTTCCACAAAAAATTAATTTTTTAACAGTGGATAAGAGTATCCACAACTTATACTCATTTTAATTTTGTGGATAATGTGGGAAAGTTATAAAAATGCCTTGAATTCTGATCTCTTTATTTTTATAAATTGTGGATAACTTATTTTTCCACAATTTAGTCTTTTTTTATTTCTTATTTAGGACTAAAATGATGAAGCTAAGATACATATTTAGGTGACCAACATGACAGTACAACAAGACCAATCTTTAAAAAGGATTTGGCAGGAAATAATCGATGATCTCCATGAACAAACAAACTTGGAAGATATCTTTTTTAAGACCTATCTCAATCCTTCCTACTTATATTCTTTTGACAGTGAGAAAGCTATTTTAGTAGCCGATAACATTATTTCTTTTAAGTGCATTGAAACCTCTGCTTTAAAAGACATTACAACTCTTTTTAAATCTCGTTACCATGATTTAGAACCAAATTTTATGGTTCAATTGGTACAACCAAAAGATATTAAAACCGTTACTTCGCCTCTATTAGAAAACTACGAAACAAACTTCAGTTCTTCCACTATTCAAAAAGATCGTACTTTTGAAAACTTTGTGATTGGAGATTGTAACCGAGAATCTCAAGCGGCAGCTTATGCGGTAGCTCTTAATCCCGGGCAATTATGGAATCCTTTGTTTATTTATGGAAATAGCGGCTTAGGAAAAACCCATTTATTGATGGCTATCGCTAATTATATCAAGAAACATCAACCTGAAAAAAAGGTGTATTATACCGAATCCACTAAGTTTGTTGAAACAGTAGTACATGCTTTACAAACTGGAACCATTGATGCTTTCAAACGTTATATGTATAACTTAGATGTTTTGTTGATTGATGATATCCAATTCATTGCCGGAAAAGAAAAATCTCATGAAATCTTTTTCACCATTTACGAAGAAATGGTCAACAATAAGAAACAAGTTTGTATTACGTCCGACCGCGAACCAAAAGATATTAAGGATTTAGAAGATCGATTGGCTTCTCGTTTTTCTAATGGTTTAACCGTTGGAATTGATTCCCCTGAATTCGAGACCGCGCGCGCTATTTTAAATCAAAAAATTAAAGTGAATGATAATTCCATTGATGAAGAAGGAATGAATTATATTGCTTCTAACTTTTCTGGTAATGTACGTGAATTAGAAGGTGCTTTAAATCGTGTTTTATTCTATGCTATTCAATTTCAACCGGATGATGATGTCATTCACTTTGAAACCGTTATGCATGCATTAAAGGCACAAGCCTCTAAAACTATGAAATCCGGTTTGAATGCTAAAAAAATCATTCGCATTGTTGCTGATTATTATGGTCTAACAAGCCAACAAATTAAATCTCGCAATCGAACTAAGAATATTGCGAATGCTCGTCATATTTCTATCTTTCTTTGTCGCAAGCACTTGGATTTACCTTATATTCGCATTGGTGAAGAGTTTGGTGGTCGTGATCATTCTACTGTTATTTCTGCTATTACAAAAGTTGAGAAACAAATTAAATCAGATCATGCCTTTGCGAATGCCATTCATGATTTAGAGACTCAAATAGCTGACTAATCCACAATTTTTATCCACAATATTTCCACTGTTATTTTTAGTGAAAAATGCGTTAAAATATAGATGTTAATAACTTTTCCACATTTCCACAATCTTAATAAGAATAAATCTTAATATTTAAATAATAAAAAGGAGCTTATATGAAATTCTCAATCAAAAAAAATCCATTTACGATTGCTTTAACTGAATTAAGTAATGCGGTATCTTCTAACTCACCACAACCATCTCTAAGAGGAATTAAAATTGATATTCATTCCAATGAATTAGTACTAACTTCTAGTAATGCGGATATTTCCATTCAAAAGAAAATTGAAAAAAGCAATGATAATCAATTGAATATTCAAGAAGAAGGAAAGCTTTTAATTGAAGCGAAATATTTGTTAGAAATTGTTAGGAAAATAGATAGTGATAAAATTTATATAGAATCCATTGATGGAACTTACACTCAATTTAAAGGTAATAAAGCCTTATTTAAGATTAATGGTATGGCTGTTCGTCAATATCCAGAAATTGATTTTAGTCAACCTAATTTAGAAATTGAATTAGATAAAGATACTTTCTTAGACTTGATTGATCAAACCATTTTTGCTTGTTCAAAACAAGAAATGAAACCGGTTTTAATGGGTGTAAATTTTGAATTAAAGAACAATCAATTGGTATGCACAGCTACGGATTCCTATCGTTTGGCTCGTAAAGTGGTTGATTTAGAAAGTTCAAATCAATTTAACGTTACCATTCCGGAAAAATCTTTAAGTGCTATGAAGAACACTATTTTACAAAATGCAAAAGAAATTGTTTCCTTTGCGGTAGATCGCTCAAAAGTTCAAATTCGCACTCAAAATATGATTTTTCAAAGTCGTATTTTAGATGGTGATTATCCAGCAACAGCTCAATTGATTCCAACACAATTTATTGCGGAATTGGAAATTAGTCGTTATGATTTAAAAAATGCGATTGACCGTACTTCTTTCTTAAGAAGTGAAGATGTCAAGGAAAATCGTCTTCAATTGATTGATAATCAAGCTATTTTAACTAGTCGTTCACAAGAAATTGGTGAATCACGTGAAGAATTGTCAGCACAACATAGCGGTGAAGATTTAGATATTTCTTTTGATGGTGCTTATGTAGTAGAAGCACTTCGCGGTTTGCATGGTGAACGTGTTTTAGTTCAATTTAAGGGTGTTATGAAACCATTTATTTTAACTTCAAAAGATGATTCTTCAACTATCCAATTAGTGCTACCATTAAAGTCTAATCATTAAGCTCTTACAGTGGCTCAGAAACTAGGTTTCTAAGCCTTTTTATGTTATAATTAACAAGGTTTTCAGGACTTGGAAAGTAGGTAAAATGACGAAACAAAAACAAGACTACATAACTTTGCAAAACTTCTTAAAATTCAATGGTTTTGTACAAACCGGAGGTGAAGCGAAACTAGTCATTCAAGATGGTTTTGTGAAAGTAAATGGTGAGGTCGAAATGCGTCGTGGAAGAAAGTTATACTCCGGTGATAAGGTTAGCTATCAAGGAGAAACTTTGATGATTAAAGATGTATATTAAATCTTTACGCCTGTCCCATTATCGAAACTACCAAGAGTTACAAGTTTCCTTTCAACCAAATATCAATGTGATTGTTGGAAAGAATGCACAAGGCAAAACAAACTTAATAGAAGCACTTTATTATTTATCTTTGTGTCGTTCTTTTCGAACTAGTCAAGACCAGGCTTTAATTCAAAATGGAGAAGAATACGCTGACCTTGTTTGTTGGCTAAAAGAAGAAAAACAAGAAAGTTATTTGCGTTGTATTCTTCATGAAAAAGGGAAAAGCCTTTTTATTGGTAAAACAAATGTATCAAAGACAAGTGAATTTATTGGTCGATTGAATGTTGTATTGTTTAGTCCGGAGGATATTTATATATTTTCACAAGCGCCAAGGGCAAGGCGAAAATTCATGGATCAAGAGTTAATGAAGTTATCTAAGAAATATCTATTTCATTTAACTCGTTATAATACCTTGTTGAAAGAAAGAAATGTTTTACTAAAAAAAGCAAGCATTGATGAAACAATGTTGGATATTCTTGATAAACAAATGGTTACATCAGAAGTTGAAATTTTAAAGCGAAGATCTTCTTTTTTGAAGTTTATCAATCAAGAAATTGAACGTTTATTTCAATCTTTGTCAGGAATGAAATTGCGGTTACAAGTTGTGATGAACAATGGTATTGAAGTAGATAAAATTGATGAAGAAATTTTGTTAAAAGCTCATCTTTTCTCACGACAAAAAGATATAGAATACCATATTACAAATGTGGGGATTCATCGTGGTGATATTCAATTTCGATTGGCTGATAATGATATTTTATTATCTGCTTCACAAGGTCAAAAAAGATTAGTGATGATAGCCTTTAAATTAGCTATTCTTCATTACATTGAATTTATTTCAAAGCGTAAAGCGGTTGTCTTACTGGATGATGTATTAAGTGAATTAGACTTAGAACGTCAAAAACGCTTGCTGGATGCAGTTAAAAATGGGTACCAGTGTTTTATTACGACAACTTATTTACCGGATAGTTTGAAATTGGAAAAATTGAACTGCATTTCCATTCAAGATGGAAAAGTAAAAATATAGGAGGTTTATATGGCAGATAAATTTGAAAATAGAGAAGAAAGCCAAGCTGTCTTTAATGAAACATTGGACATGAAAGTGGATCATGCTTATGAAGATGAAGATATTCAGGTTTTAGAGGGTTTAGAAGCCGTTCGTAAGCGTCCGGGTATGTATATTGGCTCTACTTCTTCTGTTGGTTTGCATCATCTTGTTTGGGAAATTGTTGATAATGGTATTGATGAAGCGATGGCCGGTTATGCTAGTCAAGTGGAAATTACCATTGATGAAAATAATATTGTATCTGTTGAAGATGATGGTCGTGGTATGCCGACAGGGATGAATGAGAAAACAGGTATTTCAACCATTGAAACAATTTTTACAGTCTTACATGCCGGTGGTAAATTTGGTGGTGGTGCTTATAAAGTTTCCGGTGGTTTACATGGAGTTGGTGCTTCAGCAGTGAATGCTTTAAGTGAATTCTTGGAAGTAACAGTCTATCACGAAGGTAATATTTATTTTGTTCGTTTTGAGAATGGTGGTCATCCGGTTGAACCATTAAAGAAAATTGGTACTTGCAATGTCAATAAACACGGTTCTTTAGTTCGTTTTAAAGCCGATCCAACCATCTTTACGGAAACAAGGGTGTATGATTTCAATACCCTAAGAAATCGTATTCGTCAGTTGGCTTTCTTAAATAAAGGAATTCGTATTAAGTTCCATGATTTACGAGAAAGCAATCCTGAGAAACAAAATTATGATTATTTATTTGAAGGTGGTTTAAAGGAATATGTGAAGTTTATTAACGAAAATAAGGATAAAGTTCATGAAGATGTTATTTATTCCGAGGGTTATGAAGATAATATTCAAGTAGAAGTGGCTTGTCAATACAACACAAGCTATAATCCATCCATCTATACTTTCTGTAATAACATCACAACAGTGGATGGGGGAACGCATGAAGAAGGTTTCCGTATGGCTTTAACACGTATTGTGAATAAATACGCTCGAGAAAATAATTTCTTAAAGGAAAAAGATGAGAATGTGACACAAGATGACTGTAAGGAAGGTTTAACAGCGATTATCTCTGTGAAACATCCTAATCCACAATATATTTCACAAACTAAATCCAAATTAACAAATAGTGAAGTGCGCAAGATTGTATCGGATATCTTCGGTACACAGTTTGAGCGTTTCTTAATGGAAAATCCAAATCAAGCGAAAGCAATCATGGAAAAGATTGTGATTGCGTCCCAAGCTCGTTTGGCCGCAAAAAGGGCGAAAGAAATCACCCGTAAGAGTT
Organism: Bulleidia sp. zg-1013; assembly: GCF_019798045.1. Classification (NCBI taxonomy): domain Bacteria; kingdom Bacillati; phylum Bacillota; class Erysipelotrichia; order Erysipelotrichales; family Erysipelotrichaceae; genus Bulleidia; species Bulleidia sp. zg-1013. The sequence goes on along the minus strand of NZ_JAGXEX010000003.1, from coordinate 79,561 downwards.
CAATTAAAGTCGGCTCTCTACCTGGTAAGCTATCGGATTGTTCCTCCAAGGATCCAAGCATCTCGGAAATTTACTTGGTCGAGGGGGATTCAGCAGGCGGTTCTGCTAAAAATGGTCGTGATTCTCATTTTCAAGCCATTCTTCCTTTGCGCGGTAAAATTTTAAATGTGGAAAAAACACGTCCTGAAAAGGCTTTTGAAAACCAAGAAATTCGTTCGATGATTACAGCCTTTGGGGCAGGTGTGCATGATGAAGTAGATACTTCAAAACTTCGTTATCATAAGATTGTTATTATGACCGATGCCGATGTGGATGGTGCACATATTCGTACTTTATTATTAACTTTCTTTTATCGTTTTTTAAGACCGGTGTTGGAACAAGGTTATGTGTACATTGCTCAACCACCTTTATTTAAGGTACAAAAAGGTCAGAGTGTTCGTTATGCGTACACGGATCGCCAATTGGACGAATTAAAAGCGGAAATGGGTGATCGTTTAAGTATTCAACGTTATAAGGGTCTTGGTGAAATGGATGCTAGTCAATTATGGGAAACAACGATGGATCCTAAAACACGTACTTTAATTCGTGTAACAATCGATGATGCAGAATATGCGGATCAGAATTTCTCAATGTTGATGGGAGAAGAGGTTGAACCTCGCAAGAATTTTATTTTAGAGAATGCTCACTTTGTTGAGAAATTAGATATTTAGTAGGAGGTCAAGATGGCTTTAGATGATTTTATGGAATTTGATGAAAGTAATTTTGACTCTGGTCATATTACTGAAACAGAATTGAGTAAGGAAATTCGTCGTGATTTCTTGGAATATTCAATGTCTGTTATTGTGGCACGTGCTTTGCCGGATGTTCGTGATGGTTTAAAACCGGTTCAACGTCGTATTTTATTTGCGATGAATGAAATGAACAATGGACCGGATAAGCCTTATCGTAAGTGTGCTCGTATTGTTGGGGATACGATGGGTAAATACCATCCTCATGGCGATAGTTCAATTTATGGTGCTTTAGTTTATATGGCACAAAATTGGAATATGCGTGAAACACTTGTAGATGGACATGGTAATTTTGGTTCTATGGATGGTGATGGTGCCGCTGCGATGCGTTATACCGAAGCGCGTATGTCTAAGATTTCCGTTGAAATTCTTCGTGACTTAGAAAAAGATACTGTTGATATGGTGGATAACTACGATGGTGAAGAAAAGGAACCAACGGTTTTACCGGCTCGTTTTCCAAACCTATTAGTCAATGGTTCAAGCGGTATTGCGGTTGGTATGGCTACAAATGTGGCACCTCATAACTTGGTGGAAACGATTGATGCAATCATTTCTTACATGGAAAATCCAGAAATTTCGGTTACAGAATTAATGCAAGTAATGAAAGGACCTGACTTTCCAACCGGTGCTTATATTTTAGGTCGTTCGGGTATTCGTAAGGCTTTTGAAACAGGTCGCGGCTCTATTGTGATGCGTGCTAAGACTCACTTTGAAGAAATGGCGAATGGAAAGACGCGTATTGTTGTGGATGAAATTCCTTACATGGTGAACAAAGCCTCTCTTGTGGAAAGAATTGGTATTTTAACAAGAGAAAAAATGATTGATGGCATTACTGATTTACGTGATGAATCCAATATGAAGGGGATTCGTGTTGTTATTGAACTACGGAAAGATATTCAAGCAGAAGTTGTTTTAAATCAGCTTTACCGTATGACAGCCTTACAATCGAATTTTGGTGTTAATAATGTTGTCTTATTTGATGGTGCTCCTCGTTTGGCTGGTATGAAAGAACTTCTAAGTGGTTATATTGATTTCCAATTAGAAGTGATTCGCCGTCGTACGGCTTTTGAATTAAAGAAAGCGAAAGATCGTGCTCATATTTTAGAAGGCTTACGTATTGCTGTAGATAATTTAGATGAAGTAATTCATACTATTCGTCAATCGAAAGATGCACAAGAAGCTTTAATAAATTTGATGGATAAATTCCCATTGGATGAAGTACAAGCTAAAGCTATCTTGGATATGCAATTTAGACGCTTAACCGGTTTGGAACGTGACAAGATTGAAAAAGAATATCAAGATTTATTACTTAAGATTGCGGATTATGAAGATATCTTAGCTCATAAGGAAAGAGTGATTGATATTGTTAAGAATGAGTTAACAGAAATTAAAGCGAAATATGGTTCTTCAAGACGTTCAGAAATCATTGATGCGGATGCGGAAATGGAAGATGAAGATTTAATTCCTGTTGAAGATATTATGGTGACTTTATCAAGCAATGGTTATGTTAAGAGATTAACGACCAATACTTATTCGGTTCAAAATCGTGGTGGTAAAGGAATCAAAGGAATGGAATTGAATAAAGACGACAGTATTGAACGAGTTATCAATATGTCGACACACGATTTCTTACTTCTATTTACTGACAAAGGTCGTGTGTTCCGTTTAAGAGGATTTAATATTCCTAACTTCTCGAGAACTTCAAAAGGTATTCCAATTATCAATCTTGTGCATATGGATAAGGATGAAAAAGTGAAAGCTATGGTACCGGTTAAGAAGAATGATGAACAAATTAAATTCTTATTCTTCGTAACAAAGAAGGGTATTATCAAGAGAACTGCTATTTCTGAATTTGAAAGTATCATGAAGAATGGTAAGAAAGCAATTATTCTTAATGAGGGCGATGAACTTGCTTTTGTGAAAGCAACGAACGGTCAAGCGGAAGTCTTGATTGCCGGTGCTAATGGTAAAGCTATCCGTATCTTGGAAGAGAAGGTTCATCCGCAAGGTCGTATTGCTCGTGGTATGAAGGGTTTTAATACAGATGGTTCTTTTGTTATCGGTGTTGCTACTACTTTAGAAGGCTTCAATGTTTTAACGGTTAGTGAAAAGGGTATTGGTAAAGTATCTGCTATTGATTCTTTCCGCCTAACAAACCGTGGATCAAAGGGTGTTAAGGCGGCGAAGATTAATGAAAAAACAGGTAATTTGATTTCCATGAAGGCTGTTAGTGATGACCAAGATGTGATGATTATGACAGAAGGTGGAATAGTGATTCGTATTTCACTCAATCAGATTGCAGAATCTTCTCGCTCTAGTATGGGTGTTCACCTAATTCGTGTTAATCAAGACCGTGTTTCAACGGTTGCGATTGTGGATAAAGAAGTGGAAGAAGAGATTATGGAGGAAGGAAGTGCTGAATAATCAGCACTTTTTATATGTTTGTGATAAGAAAATTTATTCGATAATTACTGATAATTTTAAATTAATAAGAAAATATTTTTTAAAAAATTAGCACTTAATAGTTGACAGTGCTAAAAAATAGAATACAATGATGGTGTAAGGAAATAATCCTTAGGAGGTAATTATGAACACACTTACAAGAAGAAACAGTTTTGAAGAATTATTCGATGATATGTTTGGTGCATCTTCGATGAACAATAGCTACAACTTAATGAAAACAGATGTTCATGAAAAAGATGGTCAATATCTATTGGATATGGAAATTCCGGGTGTTAAGAAAGAAGATATTAAAGTTAGTCTATTTAATGGAAATTTAACAGTTGAAGCTAGTCGTTCTAGTCACAATGAAGAAATAGACAATCATGGAAAAGTAATTCGCCAAGAACGTTTCTCGGGAACTACAAGTCGTACTTTCTATGTTGGTACAGCAATTGATCAATCCGATATTAAAGTAAGTTATGATAGTGGAGTTCTTCATATTGAACTACCAACCGAGAAACAAAAAGAAACTGACACAAAGAAATTCATTGAAATTCTTTAAACTGAATTAGGAGCCTAGGCTCCTTTTTAATTTGACAGAAAGTGGTTGAAGTGGTTTAATTTTGATAGCTGTTTAAAGAATAGTAAGTAGATACTCTTGTTTAGAAAGTTATCGGTTGATGAAAGGTAATCCGGAGTACTATTGAATCCGCTTTAAGTAATATTAGCTCGGTTTACACCGTTATTGTAGAGAAGAGATAAATTGTTTCACGTGAAACAATTGAATTAGGGTGGCACCGCGAGAAATCGCCCCTATATATTGGTGTCTTTTTTTGTGGAGGAAAAATATGATTAACATTGAATTGATTCGTAACCATCGAGAAATTGTGAAAGAAAATATTAAAAAGAAATTTCAAGATCAAAAATTACCATTGGTTGATGAAGTATATGAACTAGATAAAAAATTTAGAGCAGCGAAAACAGAAGGTGATAAATTACGTGGTGACCGAAACCGTATTTCAAAAGAAATCGGTGGTTTTATGCGTAATAAAGAATTAGAAAAAGCTGAAGTCGCAAAACAATCCGTAAAAGACATTGACCAAAGAATTATTGACTTAGAAGCTGAAGAAAAAGAAATGGAAACGGAAATTCGTAAGCGAATGATGCTTATCCCGAATATCATTGATGAGACGGTACCAATTGGAAAAGATGATTCTGAAAATATAGAAATTGAAAAATATGGTGAACCGACGGTACCGGACTATGAAATTCCTTATCATGCTGATATTTTCCAAAGTTTTGGTGGTTTTGATCAAGAAAGTGCCGGTCGTACATCGGGTAATGGTTTTTATTATTTACAAGGGGATGTAGCTCGCTTGCATTCAGCGATTATCTCTTATGCTCGTGATTTTATGATTAGTCGTGGCTTTACCTATGTAGTACCACCATTTATGATTCATTCCAATGTCGTAACTGGAGTCATGAGTTTTGATGAAATGGAAAATATGATGTATAAGATTGAAGGAGAAGATTTATACCTCATCGGTACTTCTGAACATTCTATGATTGGTAAGTTTATGGGTCAAATGGTCAAAGAAGAAGATTTGCCTAGAACATTAACTTCTTATAGTCCATGTTTTAGAAAAGAAGTAGGTGCTCATGGTATTGAAGAACGTGGTGTTTATCGTGTGCATCAATTTGAAAAACAAGAAATGGTGGTTATTTGTCATCCAAATGATAGCAAGCATTGGTATAATCAATTATGGAAAAACTCTGTTGATTTCTTCCGTAGCTTAGAAGTTCCTGTGCGTACATTGGAGTGTTGCTCAGGAGATTTAGCCGACTTAAAAGTTAAGTCTTGTGATGTAGAAGCTTGGTCACCTCGTCAAAAGAAATATTTTGAAGTAGGCAGTTGTTCAAACTTAGGTGATGCCCAAGCGAGAAGATTAAGCATTCGTGTTAAAGGAAAAGAGGGTAATTATTTAGCTCATACCTTGAACAATACAGTAGTCGCGAGTCCTCGTGCTCTAATTGCTTTCTTTGAAAATCATTATCAAGAAAATGGGGATATTACAATTCCTCAGGCTTTACAAGCTTATATGGGTGGTCAAAAAGTAATTCATCCAAAGAAGTAACTGTTTCACGTGAAACAGTTACTTGAAAATATTTGTTAGAAATAGTACACTATTAGTGGTACAGCAGTTAGTTCATGAACTTGGTCAGGGTCGGAAGGCAGCAGCCATAAGTGCTACTAATTGCGTGTGCCACTTTTTAATTATGAAAAACAAAGAAGAATACTACATGGCTTTTGCTATTAAGGAAGCAAAAAAAGCAGAGTTAGAAGATGAAGTTCCTATTGGTTGTGTCATTGTCTGTGAAGATAAAATCATTGCTCGAAGTCATAATCGTAAAGAAAGTAAAGATAGTGCTATTTATCATGCTGAAGTAGAAGCTATTTTAGAGGCTTCTAAAGTAAAAGATAGTTGGAATTTGAATGATTGTGATTTGTATGTGACTTTAGAGCCGTGTTTAATGTGTACTGGTGCTATATTGAATTCCAGATTAAGAAAAGTTTGTTATGGAGCCAGTAGTTTTAAGTCCGGTTTTTTAAAAACAAAGATTGACTTAGAAGAGATTCAGGGCTTAAATCATTATCCAATGATAAGGGCAGGTATTTTAGAAAAAGAATGTGCTCAATTATTAAGTTCTTATTTTCAAAAAAAGAGATTTAGTCAGACTGAATAAGTCTGATTTTTTTGTTATAATTTCACTGGAGAAGTTTATGGGAAAACAAGCACTATATCAAAAATATCGTTCAAAGAACTTTGAAGAAGTTATTGGTCAGGAATACACCGTTCAAGCCATTCAAAACACGGTCAATCAAGACAAAATAGGACATGCCTATTTATTTTGCGGACCAAGAGGAACGGGTAAAACCACTATGGCACGATTGTTTGCAAAAGCGGTTAATTGTGAAGGACAGAAAAAAAAGCCTTGTAATCACTGCAAAAGTTGTGAATTAGCGAATAAAGGAGTTCATCCGGATATCATTGAAATTAACGCCGCAAATGAAACAAGTGTGGATCATATCCGTGATTTAATCGAAAAATCCTATTTAGCACCAATGAGAAGTCTTTATAAGGTGTATATCATTGATGAGGTTCATCAATTATCCTCTGCGGCTTCCAGTGCCTTATTAAAAATATTAGAAGAACCACCAGAAAATGTGATTTTCATTTTAGCGACGACTGATCCACAAAAGATGTTAGCAACCATTATTAGCCGTTGCCAACGATTTGATTTCCGTCGTGTACCTAGTACATTGATACAAAATCATTTATTAAATGTGGCTAAGTTAGAAGGTATTCAGTTAGAAGAAACAGCCGCTAAAGATTTAGCCCGTTTAGCGGATGGTGGTGTGCGAGATGCTTTATCTCTGTTGGATCAATGTGCTGCTTATACATCAAATACTATTAAAGCCGGCGATATTCAAAAAATATATGGACTAACATCCGTAGAAGAAAAGATTACTCTATTGCATTTAATTCAAGCGAAAAACTATTTAGATATCATGCACCACTGCAAGCAATACCAAGAACAAGGTATAAATTTAGAAAAGTTTTTAGATGAATGGATTGAAGTAGTCAAAGAAATCATTTTATATGTGAACACAAGAAGTAAAGAAGTGTTGGGTGCTTTAACTTTTGAAGAAGTTTCTAAAACAAGCCAACTATTTACAAAACAAGATTGGATGAATGTTTTGGATGTTCTCATTGGTTTTAAAGAAAAATTCAAACAGAATAAAAACCAATCTATATACTTTGAGGTTTTATGCATTCAATTAAGTCAACTTTCAAACATAAACGAAATCGAAATTGTTGAAAAACCGGTAGAAGTAAACGAAGAACCAATCGTTACTCTAAAAGAAGAAGTTCGAGAGGAACTTCCTATGGAAACAAAAGAATTACATCTAACAACAAAAGAGATTGTAGGTTTATTGATTCAATGTAATAAACAAGCAAAAGCGGATGATACAGAAATCATTAGACTAGCAAAACTAAAAGGAACGGTGGAAGATAATCGAATTATTTCTGCCATGGATCAAGTTCAACTAATGGCGGCTGGAGAAAATTGTGTTCTATTTGTTAGTGAAGGTAGCCAACTTCAAGAAAGAATGATGGAAAGTAGCTTCCATGAGGCGATGTACCAATTCATGAGGACAAAGTTATCTTTGGATAAAATGCCGTATATTTTTACAAAGCAAGAGTTTGATGAAGCGATTGAACTTTTCAAAGAATTACGCAAGAACAACCAATTGCCAAAGGCTTATGAAGTGCATCGATACCAAAATAGCCATGATGAAGAAAACCAAATTGAAAATCGATTAAATGAATTATTTGGTAAAGAAAATGTAACAATTATGTAAGGGGGATGCCACATGAAATATCCGGAAAGCCTAAATCATTTGATTGAAAGAATACGCCAATTACCTGGTGTGGGCGAAAAAACAGCAGAACGTTATGCGTTTGCGTTATATGAAATGGAAAAAGAAGATGCAGTAAAGTTCGCTAAATCAATTGTGGATATGAAAAATAAGGTACAAGCTTGTTCTATTTGTGGAAATATGGCAGAACAGGAGCGTTGTTCTATCTGCTCTTCTAAGCAAAGAGACCATACAAAAATCTTGGTGGTTCAATCTCCAAAAGATATTATTGCGATTGAAAACATGGGTGAATATGAAGGTGTTTATCATGTGTTAAATGGATTGATTTCAGCTTCAAAAGGAATTTTACCGGAAGATTTAAGAATTAAAGAGTTACTAGTAAGAGCGAAAGAGGCGAGTGAAATTATCCTAGCGATGAGTGCCACTTTAGACGGTGAAACCACTTCTCTTTATCTAACAAAAGTATTGGATAAAGAATATCCGCATTTATTAGTGACAAGAATTGCCCACGGGTTGCCATCGGGTGCAATGTTGGATTATGCGGATGAAATCACTTTAAGCCACGCTTTAGCCGAGCGTAGAAAGGTAAAAGAATGAAAACGGATTTAGAAATTGCTCAAGAAACGAAAGTTTTACCCATCCAAAAAATTGCCCAGAAGCTACAAATCCCGGAAGCAGAATTATATTTATATGGGAAAGACAAAGCTAAAGTGAATTTAAATTATTTAAATAATTTAAAGGGAAAGAAGAGTCATTTAATTCTTGTGACAGGGATTAGTCCGACGAAAGCCGGAGAAGGAAAATCGACTGTTACCATTGGGTTAGCTGATGGATTAAATGCTAAAGGTAAACAAGCTATGGTTTGTTTAAGAGAACCATCTATGGGACCTGTTTTCGGTTTAAAAGGGGGTGCAACAGGGGGTGGTTATTCACAAGTTGTCCCAATGGAATCCATTAATCTGCATTTTACGGGGGATATGCACGCTATTACTGCTGCGAACAATCTAATTGCTGCGATGCTGGATAACTCTATTTATCAAGATAATCCATTAAACATTGACCCTGAAACGGTTGTTTGGAAGCGTTGTTTGGATATGAATGATCGCACTTTAAGAGATATAACGATTGCCCAAAATAAGAAAGTAAATGGTATTGAAAGACAAGATCATTTCGTCATTACAGTTGCTAGTGAAATGATGGCTATCTTATGTTTAGCTACTTCGCTATCAGACTTGCAAAAACGAATTGGTGAATGTGTTCTTGCTTATACGTACGAGAAAAAGCCGGTCACTGTCAAACAAATTCAGGCTGATGGAGCGGCGACTTTATTGTTAAAAGAAGCTCTTATGCCAAATCTTGTGCAAACTTTAGAAGGTACACCGGCGTTTGTGCACGGTGGGCCTTTTGCGAATATTGCCCATGGGTGTAACTCCATTATAGCAACGAAGTCAGCCTTGAAATTAAGTGATTATGTAATTACGGAAGCTGGTTTTGGGGCTGATTTAGGCGCAGAAAAATTCTTTGATATTAAATGCCGTATGGCTGATTTAAAACCATCCGCCACAGTGATTGTTGCAACAATTCGGGCTTTAAAGCTTCATGGTGGTGCTGATGCAAACCAATTAGCTAACGAAGATTTACACGCTTTAGAAAAAGGACTTGTGAATTTAGAAAGACACATTGAAAACTTAAAAACCTTTGGTGTACCGGTTGTAATCGCAAACAACCGTTTTGTGACCGATACGGATGCAGAATTAGCTTTCTTAAAGAAGTGGGCAAAGGAAAAAAATTACCCGTTTGCATTATCAGAGGGCTGGGCAAAAGGCTCTAATGGGACACAAGACCTTGTCAAAGAAGTGTTATCCGTTTGTGAGCAAGTAACAAACTTTAAACCACTCTATGAATTAAATCAAAGCATCGAAGAAAAAATAGAAACAATAGCGAAAAAAATTTATAAAGCAAAATCTGTTATCTATTCCCCGGAAGCCCAAGCTTCCTTACAGAAAATGAAAGAAAATAGCTGGGATAAGTTGGCGATTTGTATGGCAAAAACACCGATGTCCTTTAGTGATAATCCAAAGTTAATGGGTGCTCCGGAAAACTTTGATTTGCATGTACAGGATATTCGTGTTTCCTTAGGGGCCGGTTTCTTAGTTGTTTTAACCGGTTCGATTATGGTTCTGCCCGGTTTACCAAAAGTACCGGCTGCCAATCGCATGGGTATTGATGAAAGGGGTAAGAGTTTCGGCTTGTTTTAGGAGGTGAAGTATGAGTTCGATTGTGTATGTTTGCGATGAAGATATGGTGGAATACCATCGTTTAAGTCAACATAAAGAAATCCTTTTTTGGCGCATTGCAACCAAGAGAAAATTCAGTGATTTTCATATAGGAGATCTCTTATTTTTCTACGCAAAAACGCACTACTCCAGCGAAAAGAAACTCATTGGTTATGGTCACTTCAGTGAAATGAAGCGTTTATCGTTGCGCCAAATGTGGCAAGAATACGAAGAAAAGACAGGTTACTATTCCTTTAAATCATTGGAACAAGCTATCCATAAAGTAGCACGTCATAAAATACCTGCGAAAATGAATTGTTTGGTATTAAAGAATGTGATTTTCTTTGCGCGTCCAATTGAACCGGAAGAAGTTGGTTTGAATTTATCCAAGTCTTTAGAGAGTTTTGCGTACATTGATCACCAACAGGCTTCCGCTACTTCTGATTTGTTGAAAATAGCAAAAGAAGAAGGGATTAATATTTGGAGTAACTCCATTGATAAACAAACCGAGGAAGTGTTTACCATAGATGCGATTGAACAACGATTCTTATCTTTAAGTCACTTATATCCAAATGTTTTTTCAGAACATCTACAACATGAGCAGAAACTTCTTTTGTATAAAAAGGAACATTGGAAGCTAAGAAAAGATTTTTGTTACCAAATTGAAAGTGAAAACAAAATAGCAATTAAAGTACCAATCCCAAAAATAAGTAAATCACGCCAAAAGAATATCCAAATTTTCATTGGTCGTTGGGTATGTATTTTAACCGAGCTTCGTCAAGAATATCCAGAATTAGAAATTCAATTTGAGATTTTCGGTAAAGATGAAGAAGTAAAAGAATTAGTAAAGAAGGTTTATTAAATGGTCGATTATGACATTATCGTAATTGGGGCAGGTCATGCCGGAATTGAAGCAAGTTTAGCTGTGACCCGTTTAGGAAAAAAGACAGCACTCATCACCATTAACAAAGACAACATTGGAAAAATGCCTTGTAATCCGTCGATTGGTGGTCCAGCTAAAGGAATTGTAACGAGAGAAATCGATGCCTTAGGCGGACAAATGGGCTACACAGCAGATCGAACAGCCTTACAGTTTAAAATGCTGAATTCAGCGAAGGGACCGGGTGTTCGTGCTTTACGTGTGCAATCGGATAAATTAGCGTATTCCACTATGATGAAAGAGCTTTGTTTAAAACAGAAAAACCTAACTGTCGTTGAAGGTTTCGTTGAGCGTTTAATGGTTAAAAACCAAGAAGTGAAGGGTGTGGAACTAAAAGATGGTTCTATTCTTTCCAGTCAGATTGTCATTATGACCACCGGTACTTATATGGCTGGTAAAAATATCATTTCGGATGAGGTAAAAGTGGGTGGTCCTGATTTAGAACCAACCACTAATAACCTATCGGAATCACTTCGCCAAGCGGGGATTCGTACCTTTCGCTTAAAGACGGGAACACCACCGAGAGTATTGACCGGCACCATTGACTTTACGAAAACAAAGCTGGAAACAGGAACCGAAGGTTTCTACCATTTCTCTACCTTAACCAAAGAAAGAGATGTTCGTCCTTTTCAAGAACAAATATCTTGTTATATGACGCATACTGTACCAGAAACTCATGAGATTATTCTGAATAACCTAAATAAGTCCAGTATGTATTCTGGTGTGGTAGAAGGAGTAGGACCGAGATATTGTCCTTCCATTGAAGATAAATTAGTTCGTTTTAAAGACAAAGAGCGACATTTACTGTTTTTAGAGCCGGAATCTCTTTCTTTACCAACCACCTATATTCAAGGTTTTTCCAGTTCCTTGCCAAGAGATATTCAATTTCAAATGGTGCATACTTTACCGGGACTTGAAAACTGTAAAATTGTGAAATACGCTTATGCGATTGAATACGATGCTTTAGATCCAATTCAAATGAAATCCTCGTTTGAATCCAAAGTCATAAAAAACCTATTCACGGCCGGTCAAATCAATGGCACCAGCGGTTATGAAGAAGCGGCGGGACAAGGCTTGTTAGCCGGTATCAATGCTGTGCGTAAATTAGATGAAAAGGAACCAATTGTCTTTAGTCGTGATCAAGCATACATTGGTGTTTTAGTGGATGATTTAACGACAAAAGGGACGAAAGAACCGTATCGTTTATTGACGTCCAGAGCGGAATACCGTCTTTTGTTAAGACACGATAATGCAGAAGAAAGATTGATGGGGATTGGTCATCAAATTGGTTTAATCCCAAATGAACGTTATGAATCTTTCCTTAAGAAACAATCTCTTTTAGACCTAAAGAAAGAAGAATTGAAGAAAGCTTTATTTTCTATGAATGATGCACGAGTGAAGGAATATTTATCCACTCAAGGTTATGAAGATTTGAGTTTTTCGATGAATGGTGAAGATTTAGTTAAAAGACCAAGGATTCAAACACAAGATTTATTTCATCTTCAAAATAAAGAAATTGATAAGGAAATTGCCGAAAAGATGGATATTGATATTAAGTATGAAGGCTATATTGCAAAGGCTAGAAGAGAAGCGGAAAAGTTAAAAGCAATGGATAATCGTCCTTTACCGGAGGATATTAACTATGATGATGTGTTAAACCTTTCTATTGAAGGCAGGCAAAAGCTAAAAGACTTTAAGCCGGAAACCTTGGGGAAAGCTTCTCGTATTTCAGGAGTGAATCCGGCTGATATTGCAGTATTGTCGATGTATTTGAAAAATAAGTAGAAGGAGAATGACAATGGAAATTCAGGATGTGATTAATCGTGTGGAGGTGTATGGCTTTAAAAGTGCTGTGCGTGGTTCTAAATACCCAATGGCAACGGATCTTTCAAAGGTAACTGAGGAAGTGGTACCCCGTACCTTTGCCTTGGCGAAAGCAATCGCCGGTTCGGGACATGATAATTTCTTAAATGGAATTATTGTTCAATTTGATTTGACTTTTAGTAATAAAGCATGGGTAGAAGCAGAGCGTTATCATTTTCTGGATTTTATCAGCTCTCAATCGACCATGCATCGGATTACTAAGTTTGATTTGGGAAAGAGTTATATGTCTTATGTGGATCCACGCATGATTGAAATCATGAAGGAAAAGGTCAAAGCTTATAATGACTTACAAGAATTTCAAAAGAATAAAGTGGATGTTCGTGAAGAAGAAAGAAATGATTTGAAGCAGAAATACCTAGAAATCTTGTATTCAAATCCATGTGGCTTCCGTTTAACAGCTCGAATGACAACAAACTATCGTCAATTAAAAACAATATACAAACAAAGAAAAGACCACCGTTTACCGGAGTGGAGAGTTTTCTGTAAGTGGGTAGAAACACTACCTTATGCACAATTTATTACCGGGGAAAGTAAGCAAATTGTGGATAACTGATTTTCCCACAATTTTCGTTCGCTCATTTGTATAGATAGTGTTAAAATGGAGTAGGTATGAATTATCAAGAACTAAGTCAAAATTGTCAAACGATTGGTTTGGATTGTCCTATTGTCGCATTTCAACAATATTCTTCCTTTCTAAGAGAGTGGAATGAAAGGATGAACTTAACCGCTATCGTTGAGGAAGAACAGATTATTGAGAAACATTTTTGGGATTGTATTCTGCCTTTAAAAAATAAGCTTATTCAAGGTCGTTGGGCGGATGTGGGCTCAGGGGCCGGCTTTCCGGGTTTGGTTTGGAAGATTATGAAACCGGAGTTAGAAATGACGTTAATTGAACCAACGGGTAAAAGATGTCAATTTTTGCAATATGTGATTGATGAACTTCATTTAGAAAAAATTAAAGTGGTGAACGAAAGAGCGGAAGATTATGTTAAAAATCATCGGGAAGAATTTGCCGGTGTGACCGCTAGAGCGGTATCAAATTTATCGTTATTATCCGAGCTTTGTGTTCCTTTGATTCAAGTCCATGGTTACTTTTTGGCTTTAAAAGGGAAACAAGGCAGGCAAGAATTAGAAGTAGCTAAACATGCTTTAGATGTATTGGATGTTCAATTGATTGAAAAACAAGAAGAAACAATCGGTCAGAATGAAAAAAGAGTGAATCTTTTATTCCAAAAAAAACAAATAACTAACAAAAAATATCCAAGAAATTATGGCCAAATGAAAAAGAAACCATTGTAGGAGGAAGTATGGCAACTATTTTTGACTTATTTGAAAAGAAAGATGAATCACGAATTGTCCAGCTTCCCATGGATAAGGTGCTTCCATCTCGCTATCAACCGCGTTTACATTTTGATGAAGGGGCTTTAAAAGAGTTGGCTCAATCCATTCAAGAAACGGGGTTAATTCAACCAATTACCGTTCGTCATATGGGCAATCAATATGAAATTATTGCTGGCGAAAGGCGCTTTCGTGCTTGTGAATATTTAGGTTATGCGACCATTCCTAGTTTTGTCATGACACCAACGGAAGAACAAGCCGCCCAGATGGCTTTGGTTGAAAATGTTCAGCGTGAAAATCTTAGTGCCGTTGAAGAAGCGAAGAGTTATGTGGAATTAATGCGTCAAGCTTCCTTAACTCAGGAACAAATGGCACGCAAGATAGGGAAAAGCCAATCTTCCGTTGCCAATAAAATTCGTTTATTAAACTTACCGGAAGAAATTCAACAAGGTGTTATTAACAATAAGATTACCGAGCGTCATGCGCGTGCTTTATTGACAATTCCGGAAGATAAACAAAAAGAAGCTTATCACTATATTGTCGATAATGGCTTGAATGTTCGTCAAAGTGAAGTTTATTTATCGGATATGAATAAAACAAAAAAGATAAAGAAAATTCATTTGAAACGAGGCTATGCGAAGAATATTAAATTAGCGATTAACACAATTAACTATCAAGTCGAACAGTTGAAGAATATGGGCTTAGATTTAAAGTCTCATGTGATAGAAGAAGGGGACGATGTGAAAATCATCATCTCCATGAAGAAGTAAAAGAAGGGATTCTATGGGAAAGATTATTGCGATAACCAATCAAAAAGGTGGTGTAGGAAAAACCACAACGGCTATGAGTTTGGCGGCCGGTTTAGCCTACGCAAAGAAAAAAGTCTTACTAGTTGACTTTGATCCCCAAGGGAATGCGACGCATGGAATTGGTGCTAGTAAAAGTGGATTTCAAAAAACAGTCTACGATGTATTGATGCGTGAAGAGGCTGTGGACGATGTCAAGGTGAGTTTGGATATGCCGCCAATGGATGTGTTACCATCAACCGTTGACTTAAGTGGTGCCGATATTGATATGGTGAATTACGATGTTGGTCGTGAACAGCTTCTTAAAAACAAACTGGAAGTGACTCGTAACCAATACGATTATATTATTATTGATTGCCCACCAGCCTTGGGTTTATTGAATACCAATGCTTTAACAGCCGCGGATTCAGTGATTATTCCTGTTCAGTGCGAATACTTTGCTTTAGAGGGCTTAACCCAATTGTTAGCGACAATTCGTTTGGTACAAAGACTTTGGAATCCAAAGTTAACCATTGATGGTATCTTATTAACAATGTACGATGCGACCACAAAGCTTTCGGTTGAAGTGCAACAAGAAGTGCGCAAATGTTTTAAAGAAAAGGTTTACCAAAGCTATATTCCACGAAATGTTCGTTTGGCTGAAGCCCCGGCCCGAGGGCAAGATATCTTTAGTTATAGCTTTAATTGTGCCGGAGCGAAGGCCTATTTATCTTTAGCTCAAGAAGTTGTTGCACAAAATGAAAGGGGACGAAAGAATGCCGGATAAAAAGAAAAATGGATTGGGACGTGGGTTGGATTCTTTGTTTGGAACGGATGTTTCCCAATTGATGAGTCAAATTGAAAATGGATCACAGGATTTTGTGTCAACCAAACAGGATGAGATTCCGGTTGATAAAATTCAACCAAACCCTTATCAGCCAAGAAAAGAGTTTGACCAAAAGGCATTGGAGGATTTAGCCAAGTCCATTCAAGAGCATGGTATCTTCACACCGTTATTGGTGATTAAGCGAAGAAGCGACTATCAACTCGTTGCCGGTGAAAGAAGATTAAGAGCCGCTAAGATGGCTCACTTGGAAAAAGTACCGGTTATCATTGTGGATTTTAATGATGAACAGATGATGGAAATTTCCTTATTAGAAAATATTCAAAGAGAAGATTTAAGTCCACTTGAAGAAGCTTTTGGCTTTCAAACCTTAATGAATAAATTGGATTATACCCAAGAAAAATTAGCGGAAAGAGTGGGTAAGTCCAGAGCTTATTGTGCCAATATACTTCGTTTATTAAAGTTGCCACCAGAAGTGCAATCTTTATTGAAGAACCAAGAATTAACGGTTGGTCATGTACGCCCTTTATTAACGCTACAAGATGAAAATGAAATGATTCGTTTAGCACATAAAATGGTCAATGAAAGTCTATCGGTTCGTGAGGCAGAGAAATTATGTGCTAAGGGGGCTGATGATAAGAAGCCGCTTCTTGTGAAAGTGAAAAAAGATCCACAGTTAATGGATATTCAAAACCAAATGAGTCGTAAGTTAGGAACCAAGGTGGAATTAAGTCATAAAAAGATTTCAATTTCGTATGAAGGTAATGAGGATTTAAATCGCATTTTAGCTTTATTGCATTGTTTGGATCAAGAATAATAGAAACTAGGGGAAATGATTATTAAAAAATGAACATTTCCCCTATGTTTTTGTTTAGAAAAGAGTAGAATAATACTTATGAAAATCGAAAAGACATGGATGTGGATTAGTTTGGTGGGTTGTTTGACTATCTTTTTAGGTCCAAAATATTTACTCGGTTGGCTTCTGGGTTGTTTTATTTCGAGAATTTGCTTGGAAACAACGAAAAATTTTGCGAAAAGAAGTTTAGAGAATGGCATTTCAAGTGGCGCAAACGCTCATTTTGGAGTAAATTATCTATTGATGGCAGTCGCCATGCTTTTTTCGGTTGTCTTTCCGATGGTAAGTAATATCTTTACTTGTTTCGCCGGTTTATTAAGTGTAAAAATAAGTATTTATCTATCGGAAGTGATTTAGAAAGGAGGGTGTATGGAACTACAAACAACAGTGTTTAATATTGCGATTATTACTGTCGTAGTTGCTTTTTTGATTATCTTTACTTCAAAAAAAGTTGATCATGCAGATCCGATGGCAAAGCCGTCCATGTTTGTGACGGTCATTGTGAGTTTGGCAACGATGATATTAAATACTGCGAAGGCTTCCTTGGGGGAAGAGAAAGCTAAGATGCTGACACCATATATCTTAGTGCTTTGGATGTATATCTTCTTAAGTAATATTTCCGGATTGTTTGGCATTGAAAGTCCAACATCAAACTTTTCGGTAACCATTCTGTTATCGTTTATTACTTGGGTTCTGATTCAAATCACTATCTTTAGATACAGTGGTGTAAAAGCATACTTTAAAAGCTTTTTTGAGCCAATCCCGGTAATGCTACCAATGAATATTATGGGTAAATTCTCAACGATGTTATCCATGGCCATGCGTCTTTTTGGTAATATTACTTGTGGCTCGATTATGATGCAACTGGTTTATATGGGAACCCAAAATCTTTCGAAAGCGATTGTTGGTTTGTTTGGAGCGAGTTCAAACTTTAACTTTATGGCTCCTATTATGGCGCCACTCTTGCATATCTATTTCGATTTATTTGCCGGTTTTATCCAGACACTCGTATTTGTTACATTAACAATCATTTTGATTGGTAACGAAATTCCAGATACAGAAAAAAATTAAGGAGGATATTATGGAAAAAGGTTTAATTGCTATCGGGGCAGCGATTGCTGTATTTACAGGATTTTTAACAGGTTTAGGAGAAGCGACTGTTGCGGCTCACGCATGTGATGCCATTGGTAAAAATCCAGAAGCTGAATCCAAAATTCGTTCAACAATGATTTTAGGTATTACTTTATCAGAGACTTGTGCGATTTACGGCTTGTTTATTGCGGTGTTACTTATCTTCGCTTACTAAGGAGATTTTGAATGTCAATCAATATTGTCAATCAATTAATTCCAAACGTATTTACATTGATTGCGCAATTGCTGAGTACTTTCGTCTTATTTCTATTGATGCGTAAATTTCTTTGGAAATCCATTCAAGCTTATTTACAAAAAAGATCCGATAAATTGCAGTCTGATTTATTGGCTGGTGAATCCGCAAAAGCACAGGCTGAAAGCGATCGTGAGTTGGCAAAGAAACAGTTGGAACGGGCTTCTTTAAAGTCGCAAGAAATGGTTGAAAAAGCAACCGTCCAAGCGAAACAAGAACGTCAACTCATCTTAGATCAAGCACAACAAGAAGCGAAAATTCGTGAGGATAGAGCGAGTGAACAGATTGCGAAAGAACGTCGTGATTTAGAAAATACGATTAAAGCGGAAATCGTGAATGTGGCTTTAAGTGCAACTGCCAAGGTGGTTGGTGAAAAACATGCAACGGATATAGACGAAGAAGCGATTACTCAATTTGTGGAAGGAAATAGCCATGAATAATGAGCTGGCGATACGCTATGGACAAGGTTTGTTTGAAGTAGCGAAAGAAAAGAATTGCGTGAATGCTTTCTTAATGGAAGTACAAGAGCTTAAATCAGTGTTTCAAAGAGAGCCTAAATTATTAAGTGTTTTAAAAGCGACACGAATTAGTAAACAAGAAAAACACGATTTTTTGAATCGTCTTTTTAAGAATGCTCTACAAATGGATGTGTTAAATTTTGTACATTTGATGGTAGATCGTAAGCGGGTTCCATACTTAGTGGATAGCCTAGAGGCTTATGAAACATTAGCTTATGAAGAGTTAAAGATGAAAGTCGCAACGGTCTATTCAGCGCGACCGTTAAGCGCTAATCAGATGGAAAAAGTAAAAGGAAAGCTCGAACAGGATTCAGGTTATCAAATCTTACTTCATAACGAAGTAGATGAAAGTTTAATTGCTGGAATTAAGGTAAAGATAGGAAATCAAGTTATGGATATTTCTACACAATACCAAATCGAACAATTAAAACAGAAATTATTGAAAGGAGTACGAGGATGAGTAATATCCGACTGGAAGAAATTAGTTCTCTCATTAAACAAGAGATTGAACAATATGGGAATAAAGTAGAATCCAGTGATGTCGGCTATGTCATCAGCGTTGGGGATGGTATTGCGATGGTTCAAGGTATGAGCCAAGCAATGTCTTCGGAATTATTAGACTTTGGTCATGGTGTTATGGGTATGGTGCAAAACCTAGAAGAAGACCATATTGGTGCTGTGTTATTAGGTAATGACCGTAGTATCAAAGAAGGCGACGAGGTACGTCGTACTGGCAAGATTGTTGAAGTACCGGTTGGTGATGCTTTATTAGGACGTGTTGTGGATGCGTTGGGGCAAGCCATTGATGGTGGAAAACCAATTCAAAGCGATAAAACAAGACCGGTGGAACGTATTGCTCCGGGGGTAATGACACGTAAATCCGTTTCTCAACCTTTAATGACAGGATTAAAAGTGATTGACTCCATGATTCCAATTGGTAAAGGACAACGTGAGTTAATCATCGGTGATCGTGAAACAGGCAAAACAGCGATTGCTTTGGATACCATTTTGAACCAAAAAGGAAAGAATGTGTATTGCATTTATGTAGCGATTGGGCAAAAAGAAAGTACGGTTGCCCGTTTCGTACAAAAGCTTCGTGAAAATAGTGCTTTAGAGTACACAACGATTGTTAATGAAGGGGCCAGCGCTTCCGCTCCTTTACAATACCTAGCTCCATACGCAGGTTGTGCGATGGGTGAGGAATGGATGGAACAAGGCAAGGATGTCTTAATTATTTATGATGATTTATCCAAACATGCAGTAGCGTATCGTACGATGTCTTTATTATTACGTCGCCCGCCCGGACGTGAAGCTTACCCTGGTGATGTCTTCTATTTACACTCTCGTTTGTTAGAAAGAGCCGCGAAGTTATCCGATGAATTGGGTGGTGGTTCTTTAACGGCTTTACCAATTATTGAAACCCAAGCGGGCGATATTTCGGCTTATATTCCAACGAATGTCATTTCCATTACGGATGGTCAGATTTTCTTACAAGCGGATTTATTCGCGTCAGGTGTTCGTCCGGCGGTGGACTCCGGTTTATCCGTATCCCGTGTTGGTTCAGCCGCCCAAACCAAAGCCATGAAGTCAGTTTCTTCTTCTTTGAAATTGGAGTTGGCGCAATACAATGAAATGCTGTCATTTTCACAATTCGGTTCTGATTTGGATGATAGCACTAAGAGGATTATCAACCATGGTGCGCATTTAACGGAACTATTGAAACAAGGTCAATACAAGCCTTATTCCATGATTGATCAGGTGCTAAGCCTCTTTGCGGCCAAGAACAATGTGTTTGATCAAGTAGACTTAGAGGATATTTCAGAATTAGAAAATCGTATTCTTCGTTATTTCCACACGGAAAAAGCAGACTTATTAAATGAGATTGAAAGCTCCGGGAATTTAAACGATGAACAACGTGCTGTTTTAAAAGAAGGAATGGCACAAGTTTTAGAAGATTTCTTATTAGTTAAAGGAGCTAAGTAGTTATGCCGGAATCAAGGCAAGCACTTAGAGGTCGTATTCGTTCTATTCGTAGTACTCGTAAAATCACCTCGGCAATGGAAATGATTTCCAATGCGAAATTATTCCGTCAACGCTCGAGAATGGAAAGTAATCGTGAATTTTCCACTCGTTTACAATCAATTGTGAATGAAATTATGGTGAAAAGTCCACAAATTGAAAGTCCATTTATGGTTCATAACAAACAAGACAAGGCGCTTGTGTTTGTGTTTTGTTCGGATATGGGATTAGCGGGCGGCTATAATGCGAATGTGATGAAAGAATTAAAGGCACAGGTTTCTTTAGATAGTGAGATTGTACTAATTGGATCTTCTTTACGTCGTTTAATTCGTGAAGCCGGTTATCCAATTCGGGCTAAGATTGAATCAGACCATGTAATCTTTAGTGAATTAAAGAAGCTATTGGATTCAGCGGTGTATGATTTCCAACTAGGAAAGATTGGTAAAATTCAAATTTTACATACAAAGTTTGTAAATACGATGCGTTTTGAACCAATCGTAGAGACAATTTTACCATTCCATTTTGATGGTGTTGCACAAAAAACAGAAAGGGTTGAAACTTTGTTTGAACCAAATCCGGAAGTGCTATTAAATGCCCTGATCCCAATGATGCTAACATCGGTGTTGTATTCTCATTGGTTAGAAAGCACCACTTCGGAACAGGGTAGTCGAAGAATAGCAATGAAGACAGCAACGGATAATGCGGATGAATTATCGCAACAATTACAGCTCGAATACAATAAGATACGCCAAGCGGCGATTACGCAGGAAATCACTGAAATTGTTGGTGGCGCAAGTGTAGAAAGTTAAGGTGTCAAGAATGCAGGAAAAAGGAAAGATTGTACAGGTGATTGGACCTGTCATTGATATACAATTTGCGACGGAACATTTACCGGCCATTCGTAATGCAATTCACATTCCTTACCAAGATGGTTTTATGACGGCGGAAGTTGCTCAACATGTTGGTGATGATGTGGTGCGTTGTATTGCGATGTCTTCAACCGATGGTTTGGTTCGTGGCGTAGAATGTCTTGATACAGGATCTCCAATCCAAGTGCCGGTTGGTGATGAAGTACTGGGTAGAATGTTCAATGTGCTGGGGGAAACAATTGATGGTCTAGGTCCTGTACAAACGGACAAGAGATTACCAATTCATAGAGAAGCACCAAGCTTTTCTGAACAGCGAACAACATCGGATATTCTTGAAACAGGAATTAAGGTTATTGACTTACTTTGCCCATACGCAAAGGGTGGTAAGATTGGTTTGTTTGGTGGTGCCGGGGTTGGTAAAACCGTTTTAATGCAGGAGCTTATCCACAATATTGCGATTGAGCATGGGGGTCGTTCTGTTGTTGCCGGGGTTGGGGAAAGAACTCGTGAAGGTAACGATATGTACCATGAAATGAAAAATTCAGGTGTCTTAAAGAATACGGTTTTAACTTATGGACAAATGAATGAGTCTCCCGGTGCTCGTATGCGTGTTGCTTTAACAGCTTTAACGATGGCTGAATATTTTCGTGATGAAGAAAGACAGGAAGTGTTATTATTCATCGATAATATCTTCCGTTTTACACAAGCGGGTTCAGAAGTATCGGCTTTATTAGGTCGTATGCCTTCAGCGGTTGGCTATCAACCAACCTTAGCAACGGAAATGGGTCAGCTGCAAGAAAGAATTACATCAACGGATAAAGGTTCAATTACTTCGGTGCAAGCAATTTATGTGCCGGCCGATGACTTAACGGATCCGGCGCCGGCGACGACGTTCTCGCACTTGGATGCTCGTTTGGTCTTAGATCGTTCGATTGCGGCTTTGGGTATTTATCCGGCGGTAGATCCATTAGGTTCTTCTTCACGTATGTTAGATCCGCTCGTGATTGGTGAGGAACACTACCAAGTGGCACGGGAAGTGCAAGAAATTTTACAGCGTTATAAAGAACTACAAGATATTATTGCTATTTTAGGAATGGAAGAATTATCGGAAGATGATAAGAGAGTGGTTGCTCGTGCTCGTCGTGTACGTAACTTTTTATCTCAACCATTCTCGGTAGCGGAACAGTTCTCCGGTTTACCAGGTAAGTATGTCAAAGTGAAAGATACCGTTCGTAGTTTCCGTGAAATCCTAGATGGTAAATACGATGATTTACCGGAGGTGGCTTTCTTGAGTGTCGGCACTATTGAAGATGTGGTAGAAAAGGCTGAACAATTATAATGACTAAAATTCATTGTCGTATAATCACACCTGAAAAACTATATCGCGAATTTGATTCGGATATTCTAACCATTGAAACAACAGAAGGTCAACAAGGTATCTTACCAAACCACATGCCCTTAGTGACCAATTTGGTGATTGGTAAATTGAGTTCGGTATTGGATGGAAAAAGAGAGGAATACGCTGTTACAGGCGGATTATTCTATTTCCGTGAAAACAAAGCTGAAATTTTAACCGATGCGATTGAGTCTAAAGAAGAGATTGATTTAGCTCGTGCCGAACAAGCGAAAAATCGAGCTGAGAATCGAATTCAACATAAGAGCGAGGATATTGACTTAAGACGAGCGGAAATCGCATTAAAAAAAGCGCTAAATCGTATTCGAGTTGGTAAACTATAGTAAAATAGAGCAGGCAGAGGCCTGCTTTTTCTTGGAGGTTTATATGATTAAAAAATATTACCAATCGTTACATAGTCTAAAATATTCTCTTATTTTACCGGGATTAACCTTCTTGATTTTTGTGATTGCCTATATCAGAGATAAGAAACATAATTCATCTTTAACCACGGTTTTAATTATTCTAGTTGCTTTATTAGCAGTCATTATGTTCTTTTATTACCTGGGAAAAGTACGTATTTCTAAACAATTAAAGACGATTGAAAACCTTGATGCCTATAAAGAAGGTGGTATGGTGGATAAGTCTTGGATTTTAGAAAATCGTATATTATCGTATCATCAAGGTGTTATTCAAGAAATAAATGTTTCTGATATTCAATCCATGAAAGTGGAAGAAGGTAAACATGGCAAATACACGTTCATTTTTAATGATCATGTAAAAATGTCTTGTCAAGATTTATCGGAAGGTAGAAGATTATTAGCTCTTCTTCTAAAGGCGAATCCTGCTATTCACTATCAAGGCTTAGAACCGGAAGGGAATGGTCGTATTCAAAGTCTAGGAGGAAAAAAACATGAGTAATGATACAATCGTTGCAATATCTACAGCTGATGCGATGGCGGCCGTTTCCATCATTCGTATTTCCGGACCGGACACTTTCTCTATGGTTGAAAAGCTTTGTCATAAAGATGTTTCTAAGGTGGCAGGCTATCGTTTGGTGCGGGCTGAGGTATTTGAGCAAGAAGAAGTGGTGGATGATATTTTAGTTGCTGTTTTTCATCATCCTCGTTCGTATACCGGTGAAGATGTAGTGGAATTGAATTGCCATGGGGGTGTGTATTTAACACATAAGATTCTACAATTAATCCTAGGCTTAGGAGCGCGTCTTGCAAAAAGAGGAGAATTTACGCAAAGAGCTTTCTTAAATGAAAAAATGGATTTATCGCAAGCGGAAGCGATTCAAGACTTGATTGTGGCGGAGGATGAAATCAATACGAAATCGGCAATTCATACATTAAAAGGCTCTATCCTGAGAGTTCTTAAACCGCTGGAAGAGGACTTAATTCAAATGATTGCTCATATTGAAGTGAACATCAATTATCCGGAATACGATGATGTGGAAGTATTAGTGCAATCGGATATTTTACCGAAAGCACGTGTGTGGCGAAATCAATTAAAGAAATTAGTTACCCGGTCGGAAAAAGCACAGGTAGTGAAAAATGGTATCCAAACAGCGATTGTTGGTCGTCCAAATGTTGGTAAGAGTTCTTTGTTGAATGCACTATTGGAAGAAGATAAAGCAATCGTGACAGATATTGCCGGTACAACAAGAGATATTGTGGAAGGAAACATTCGCATTGGTTCCTTCTCTTTGCATTTGATTGATACTGCCGGCATTCGTGAAAGCCATAACCAAATCGAACAAATAGGTATTGAAAAATCCAAACAAATGATGAAACAGGCACAGCTGATTTTATTGGTTTTAGATGGTTCTCAAGAATTAACATTAGAAGACCAAGAGCTTTTGGAACAAACTAAGGATAAGACAAGAATTATTATTTATAACAAGAAGGACTTAGGAGCTAAGTACGATGGTGTTCAAATCAGTGCGGCGAATGGAGATGTGGAAGAATTGATTGAAAAGATAGAAGAATTATTCCAACAAGAAGTCCTTGCGGCAAATGGAGATACTTTAGCTAATGATCGTCAAATTGGTTTAGCAAAGGCTTCATTAAGAGCAATGGATCAAGCGATTGAAGCTTTAGAAGCTGGTATGGAATTGGATTTGGTTACGGTTGATTTACAAGAAAGCTGGAATTGTTTGAAAGATATGAGTGGGGGCAGAAGCCGAGAGAATTTGTTGGATGAAATATTTTCTCGTTTCTGTTTGGGTAAATAGGATGAGATTTTTAGATAGTCATTTTCATTTGATGGCAGAAGAGTTTGATAAAGATCGTGAAGTTGTATTACAAAGAGCCTTAAATCAAGGGGTTAAAGATTTAATGGTGATTACCTTGGATAATGAAGAAACGAAAAAGGCGATTGAATTCAATCAAGCCCATGGCAATCCATTCTTGATTGCGGCCGGTATTTTTCCCGAGGATTTAGAAAAGAATAATGAAATCTATTGGCAAGAGTTTTGTGATTTATGTGCAAAACCAGAAATAAGTGCGATTGGTGAAATTGGTTTGGAATACCATTGGGTAAGTGACCCCGAGCTTCGTGAAAAACAGAAACTTTTGTTCGCAAAACAGATTGAGTTATCGAAAGCGTTGAATAAGCCTTATTTGGTGCATAGTCGTGATGCGATACAAGATACTTTTGACATTATGAAAGCTCATGGTGGTCGTGGTTTGGTGCATTGTTTTCCAGGTTCACCGGAAATGGCGAAGGAGTTTAATAAGTTTGGTTTTTACCTAGCCATTGGGGGTGCTTTAACCTTTAAAAACGCAAAACATGCTCCGGAGGTGGTTAGGGGGATGGATATTCGTTATTTATTAAGTGAAACGGATGCGCCTTATATGACTCCGGTTCCCCATCGTGGTCACCGTAACGAACCTAGTTATATTCCTTACATTGTTGAAAAAATGGCAGAGCTTCGTGGTATTTCTAAGGAAGAAATGACAGCTCAAATTCAGCAAAATTGGTTAAATTTTTTTACTAAAAAGTAAAAGAATTTTCATAGAAGAAAAACAGAGCAATCAGAATACTCATTCTATTTTTAAAGATTTGAAAGGATTTATATTCAGATTGGATAGGTGTACAATGAAAACATTCTTAAAAATAAGGGGGCTATCATGAACGAATATGTACAACGTGTTATCCATAACACGTGTGAAAAACACAAAGATCAACCAGAGTTTTTACAATCGGTCACCGAGGTTTTAAAGACGATTGAACCGGTTGTAAAAGCGCACCCGGAATATGAAAAAGCGGCTTTATTAGAACGCTTAGTTGAACCGGAAAGACAAATTCTTTTCCGTGTTGTTTGGAACGATGATAAGGGTGAGGTCCATGTGAACACAGGGTATCGAATTCAATTCAATGGCGTGCTTGGTCCATACAAGGGTGGTTTAAGATTTCATCCATCTGTGAATCTTTCCGTCTTAAAATTCTTAGGCTTTGAACAAACCTTTAAGAATAGCTTAACCACTTTAGCGATTGGTGGCGGAAAAGGAGGGAGTGATTTTGACCCTCATGGTAAGAGTGATGCGGAAATCATGCGTTTTTGCCAAGCTTTTATGACCGAATTATATCGCCATATTGGACCAAATACGGATGTACCAGCGGGTGATATTGGTGTAGGCGGTCGTGAGATTGGTTATTTATTTGGTCAATACAGAAGAATTCGTGACAGTTTTGATAATGGCGTGTTAACGGGTAAAGGCTTGACATTTGGTGGTTCTTTAATTCGTCCGGAAGCAACGGGCTTTGGGGTATTGTATTACATTCAACGTGTTTTTGAACACGAAGGGCTTGTGTTAAAAGGGAAAACCATTGCGGTATCAGGCTATGGAAATGTGGCTTGGGGTGTTTGTAAGAAAGCAACTGAATTGGGCGCTAAAGTCGTTACAATTTCCGGTCACAATGGTTATGTTTACGATCCGGAGGGAATTGATACCAAAGAAAAGATTAATTTCTTATTAGAAATGAGGGCTTCACAAAACGCCAATGTGAAGATGTATGCCGATAAATTTGGTTGTGCCTTCATGGAGGGAAAGAAACCTTGGGAAGTGAAGGTAGATATTTGTATTCCATGTGCGACACAAAATGAAGTTGATTTATCTGTTGCGGAAATCATGGTTCAAAATGGCACTCAGTATTATTTCGAAGGAGCGAATATGCCGGCTACGAATGAGGCGATTGCTTATTTGCAAGGGAATGGTGTTTTAGTTGGTCCGGCTAAAGCGGCGAATGCAGGTGGTGTTGCGGTATCGGCTTTAGAAATGAGTCAAAATAGTGAGCGTTTAAGTTGGAGCTGTGAAGAAGTTGACCAAAAGTTAAGGGAAATCATGTACAATATCGTGGATGTATCTTATCAAGCAAGTGAACGTTATGGTCTTAAACGGGATTTGGTTTCAGGAGCGAATATTGCCGGCTTTGAAAAAGTGGCGGAAGCGATGATGGCACAAGGACTGATTTAGGGATTAAATAAAAAACTGGAATTGATTGATAGTAAGCATTTTGTTTCTATGAAATTAGAAATTGGGAAACGGTTATACTATAGCTAATGAAAAAAGAAAAAATACAAGAAGTCATTATCGTTGAGGGAAAACACGACACGATGGCTTTAAAAGAAATCTTTGATTGTGAAACGATAGAAACGGGTGGAACTTCTTTATCCGAAACAGTTTTTCAACAAATTGAAAAGGCATTACATAAAACAGGGGTGATTGTTTTTACTGATCCGGATACCCCGGGCAATCAAATCCGTTTTAAAATAAAAGAAAAATTTCCAAGCGTTAAAGAAGCCTTTATTCCTAAAGATAAAGCGAAAACACGAAAGAAGGTTGGTGTGGAGCATGCTAAGGCAGAGGATTTAATTCAATCTTTACATCATGTGATGACAACCTTTTCAACTAAAAACTCAGATATAGAGATGAAAGACTTAGTGGAATTAGGCTTAAGTGCCAATCCTTTGGCAAGTGAAAGAAGAGAATATATTGGTAATCAATTGCACATAGGTACAGCCAACGCAAAAACTTTTTTAAAACGTCTACAACACTATGGAATACAAAGAAAAGAAGTACAGGAGCTTACAAAATCATGGCAAAAGCAATCTCAACCCCATCCCGAACCAAAGAAATTCTTGAACAATACCAATTAAAAGCCAAGAAGAATTTTGGTCAGAATTTTTTAGTGGATCCCATTATCACAAAACGGGTGGCGAATGAAGCCAATGTGGATGGGGTGGTTTTAGAAGTTGGACCGGGTATTGGTAGCCTAACTGAACAATTAGCCTATGTTGCTAAAAAGGTGATTGCCTATGAAATTGATTTGGGTTTAAAAGAAGTATTAGCAGACAATTTTTCGGAATTCAAGAATGTTGAAATCCAATTCCAAGATTTTTTAAAAGTGGATTTGCGTGAAAAAATAAAAGAATGGAAGAAACAGTATGGAAAAGTTGTTGTTTGTGCTAATTTACCATATTACATTACTTCAGCTGTCTTATTTAAAGTGTTTGCAGAAGAGGCTATTGAAACAATTACAGTGATGGTTCAAAAAGAGGTGGGTGATCGTTTCAATGCGAAGGTGAACGATAGTGAATACTCGGCTTTAAGCGTTGAGGGACAAAGTTACTATGATATTAAGAAGCTATTTACCGTTCCAAGTCGTTCTTTTAATCCAAGTCCTAAAGTGGATTCGGTGATTATTCAATTCCAGCGGAAAGCAATAATGCCATCCTTTAACAGAGAGGCTTATTTTGGTTTTGTTCGGGATTGTTTCGGACAGAGAAGAAAGACCATTCGTAATAACCTACAAAAGAATTTCAGCAATGAAGAAATTGATTGGGCTTTAACAAAATGTGGAATTGAAGCCGGTCAAAGACCACAGAATTTGAGTGCTTGTCAATACCAAGCTTTATTTGAGGTACTATATGCGGGATAGAGCCTACGCTAAAATCAACTTAGCTTTAGAAGTTGGGTCAACTAGATTGGATGGTTATCATGATTTGAGAATGGTGATGGTTCCGATTGATTTCTATGATCAAGTGGAAATCGTGCCATCCGATGTGGATGAGTTAATTTGTAATAAAGGATACATTCCTTTAAATCCAAAGAATACGATGTACCAAGCTTTAACGATTATCAGAAATCGCTACAACATTGAAGATAAGTTTTCTATTTCACTTCAGAAACAACTTCCTGTAAGAGCCGGCTTAGCCGGCGGTTCAGCCGATGCGGCGGCGGTCATTCGTTTATTAAATCGTATGTTGAAATTAAATATGAGTCGGAAAGAAATGATTGAAATAGCTTTGGATGTGGGATCAGATGTGCCTTTCTGCTTATTTAATCAAGCTTGTATTGTTGAAGGCAAAGGGGAAATCTTAACACCAATTGAAGTTAATTTAAATTTTGAACTCTTATTAGTCAAACCAAAAAATGGTGTTTCAACGAAAAAAGCCTTTCAATTAATTGGGGATGAAGATAAAATACCTTTGGATATTCTTCCATTAGCAAGGGCTTTAAAAGAAAGTGACTATGATACTTTCTTATCCAGCTTAGGAAACCATTTAGAACCGGTGGCGACACGTCTTGTACCCGAAATACAAGAAGTTAAACAAGAATTATTGGAATTAGGTTTTGATGCAAGTTTAATGAGCGGCTCCGGTTCAACGGTTTTTGGTATCACCAAATCAGCAGATTTAACCAATAGTGCGTTTAAAAAATTAAGAAGGAAAGGGTACTTTGTGCGAAGAACACATGTATTAAAGGGATAACTATGAATTCAGCAATTATTATGGCGGGTGGTAAGGGAACTCGCATGAAATCAAAGCTGGCGAAGGTTTTACATCCATTGTTGGATGTACCAATGGTGCAGTGGGTTGTGGATGGTTTAAAAGAGGCTGGTAGTGAAAGGATTGTGACCGTCGTTGGTTTTCAGCACGAAGAAGTTGAGAAACAATTGGCTGGTCAATGCGAATTTGCACTACAAGCAGAACAGCTGGGAACAGGTCACGCTGTGAAACAGGCTACACAGCTAAAGGAAGAAGATGGTATCACCATAGTGGCTAGCGGAGATTGTCCCAATGTACGAGCAGAAACATATGCCTCTTTATATGACATGCCCGAAGATTGTGACATGATTGTTTTAACAGCGGTCTTAGAAGATCCCGGTTTATATGGAAGGGTTATTCGTCTAAAAGATGGAACCGTTGAAAAGATTGTGGAAGCTAAAGACGCTAGTGAAGAGGAATTGAAAGTAAGAGAAATCAATTCAGGGATTTACGCGTTTCGCACAAAGAAATTATTTGAAGCTTTGGAATTATTGAGGAACGATAATGCTCAAAAGGAATATTATTTAACCGATGTGGTGGAAATATTTCGTAAAAAAGGCTATCAAGTGCAAGCGAAAATAGTGGAAGATGCCCACGAAGTGGAAGGTTTGAATAGTTTGGTAGAAGTCGCTTCTTCAACGAAGTACTTACAAAGAAGAATCAATACGAAGTGGATGAAGTTTGGTGTACAAATGGTGGATCCGGAGAACACCTATATTGGACCTTATGTGAAATTAGAAGCGGATGTTTTTCTATACCCAAATGTCTCAATTTATGGACATAGTGTTGTTCATACAGGTTCGATACTTTACCCGGGAGTTTTTGTAAAAGACAAAGAAATTATGGAAAATAGCACTTTATCCATTTAGAAAACGCTTAAATTGGGCTATAATCTAAACAGTTAAGGAGAGAAATAGTTCCAATGTTAAAAGAAACAGTTGTATTCGCACTAACTTCTAGCACAGGTCTTGCGTCATCCATTTGTAAGGAATTGGATCTTCCGCTAGGAAAAATTAAGGTTGAGCATTTCGCAGATGGTGAAATTTTAGTTGAACCTCAAGAATCCGTTCGGGGTCGTTCGGTATTTATTGTCCAATCCACCTGCACGCCGGTAACTGAACATTTGATGGAAGTTTTGGTTTGTATTGATGCTTGTAAACGAGCTTCGGCAGGTGAAATCAATGTTATCATGCCTTATTTCGGCTATGCCAGACAGGATCGTAAAGCAAAACCTCGTCAGCCAATCACTTCAAAATTAGTGGCTAATTTATTGCAAGTGGCTGGTGCTAATCGTGTGGTTACTTTTGATTTACATGCTGCTCAAATTCAAGGGTATTTTGATATTCCAATTGATGATTTAACAGCTGTTCCAATGTTGGGAGAATATTTTAAGACATTGCAAATTCCAAATGAAGATTTAGTGGTTGTTTCACCCGATCATGGTGGGGTGACGCGTGCCAGACGAATGGCGGATATTTTGGGTGCCCCAATTGCCATTATTGATAAGAGAAGACCACAACCAAACGCCGTAGAAGCACAAAATGTGATTGGTGATGTCAAGGATAAGACTTGTATCGTCATTGATGATATTTGTGATACGGCCGGTTCTTTGGTAGCTGGTTGTCAAATCTTAAAGGATTATGGAGCAAAAGAAATTTACACAGGTATTACCCATGGTGTTTTCTCTCGTGATGCGATTGAAAAGATTGAAAATTCACCAATTAAGGAAATGGTCATCTCCGATACAATTCCATTTGAGCAAGAAAAGAGAGTTAGAAGCACAAAGGTAAAGGTTATCTCTATTTCAAGTATGTTGGCTAAGACGATTATAGCGATTCGTGGTCACGCTCCTGTTTCTAGGGTATACGAAGATTATAATTTTGATATGTTTAAATAGAATTAAAAAGTTTTTGAAATGTGCCGGTCATTTAAAAAAGAGTGCTGGCACCCTTTTTTAAATCATAATGTCAATTATAACTTTTCGACGTTTGAAGCGTGTGGTCCCTTATCGCCTTCTTCGACTTCAAATTGTACAGCTTGACCTTCTTTTAAAGTTTTGTGTCCATTTTCATCGCCTTCTTTGATGGCTGAGAAGTGAACGAAAATGTCTTTTCCTTCTTCATCAGATGTGATAAAGCCGTAACCTTTTTGGTCGTCGAACCATTTAACTTTTCCAGTTAACATTCAATGAATCTCCTTACTATGTATTACGAAAATTTTTAAGGTTTCAAATACACGCTAATTGTACTTTAATTGTAAAGAAATATGCAAGTGAAATAGCATTATTTAGGTAAATAAGCGCTAAGAGTTTGTTATAATGGATAAAAAGCACTCATTTGTGCAAGGAGGACTCCATTGATGAGCGAAAAAAACCCATATTATATTACAACAGCGATTGCGTATACATCCGGCAAACCACATATTGGTAATGTTTATGAAATTGTTTTAGCCGATGCAATTGCACGTTATAAGAAAATGGAAGGCTATGATGTTCATTTCCAAACCGGAACGGATGAACATGGTCAAAAGGTGGAACAAAGAGCCCAAGAACAAGGTAAGACACCAAAAGAATTTGTGGATGAAATAGCGACTGTTGTTAAGAAACAGTTTGATGTTATGAATGTACAATATGATCGTTTCATTCGTACAACTGATCCTGACCATGAGAAACAAGTCCAAAAGATTTTTAAGAAATTCTATGATCAAGGTGATATTTATAAAGGTGAGTACGAGGGTATGTATTGTGAAGAGGATGAAGCTTTCTTCACAGCCAGCCAATTAACCGAAGATGGTTGTTGCCCGGTTTGTCACGGTAAAGTCAAACCAATGAAAGAAGAAACTTATTTCTTCCGTATGAGTAAATATGCCAATCGTTTGATGAAGTATATTGAAGACCATCCTAATTTCATTCAACCAGAAAGTCGCAAGAATGAAATTGTGAATAACTTCTTAAAACCCGGTTTACAGGATTTAAGTGTTTCTCGTACTTCGTTTAAGTGGGGAATTCCGGTTGAGTTTGATCCGAAGCATGTTATATATGTTTGGATAGATGCTTTAAGCAATTATATTACCGGTTTGGGTTATGATGTGGATGGAAATCATGGTTCATTATTTAAAAAATACTGGCCGGCAGATTTGCACTTAATTGGTAAAGATATTGTTCGTTTTCATACAATTTATTGGCCAATTATGTTGATGGCGCTGGATTTACCACTTCCAAAACAGGTATTTGGTCATCCATGGTTGATGGTAGGTGAATCGAAGATGTCGAAGTCTTTGGGTAATGTCATCTATGCGGATGATATGGTTAATGTTTTTGGTGTTGATGCCATGCGTTATATTTTTTTGCATGAAATGCCATTTGCCCAGGATGGTCATATTACCTATGATTTGATACTGGAAAGAATCAATTCGGATTTAGCGAACAATATGGGTAATTTAGTCAATCGTACAATTTCCATGCAGAATAAGTACTTCAATGGTATGGTTGCTAATCCACGCAACGACGAAGAATTAGATGTGGAATTTAAAGAAACCATTTTAAGCAAAGTAGCGGAAGTGAAAGAAAAGATGGAAGAATTAAAGGTACAGGACGCATTGGATGTTATCTTGGAATTATTCTCTCGTTGTAATAAATACATTGATGAAACAATGCCATGGGTATTGGCTAAAGATGGTGAAAAGATTGGTCGTTTAGCAACGGTTCTTTACAACTTATTAGAATCTATTCGTATTGGGGGCATTTTATTAAGACCTTTCTTACCGGAAACCTCGGAGAAAATTTTAGCTAGTTTGAATACGCAACAAATAACCTTTGAATCTTGCAATGTGTTCGGTCAATTGGAAACGGATATTCAAGTGGTTGAACAACCAGAAATTTTATTCCAACGTTTGAATGAAAAAGAGGTTGCGAAACAGATTGATGAAATCAACGCCAAGTATGTTCAAGAAGAAAAGAAAAAAGCGATGCCTAAGAAACCAATGGTAGAAATGGATGATTTCAATAAATTGGACTTACGAGTTGCGAAGGTTTTGACTTGTCAAAGACATCCGGATGCGGATAGATTGTTTGTATTAACAGCGGATTTAGGTAACGGGGATGTGCGCCAAATTGTGAGTGGTTTGGCAGAAAGCTATATGCCCGGTCAAGTCATTGGTAAGCGAGTCGTTGTAATCGCAAACTTAAAGCCGGTAACGATTCGGGGTGTGGAATCAAGAGGAATGTTATTGGCGGGGAAGGAAGAAGGACGCATTGGCTTAGTGGAAGTCAATGGTTTGGAACCGGGTACAATAATTTCTTAAACCAAGTTTTAAAAGCTTGGTTTTTTAGTATTCCAGTGAGAAACTTGGTATACTATCCTTATGAAGAAAATGAACAAATTTGTCTGCATTGTTCGTCCGGATGGAGTATCGATGCAGTTAAAAGAAGATATTCAAAACCATATGCTTAAAAAAGGTTGGCAAGAGGATTTAATCCAACCGGAATTGGTTTTTGTGATTGGCGGTGATGGTGCTTTTATCCATGCGGCTCATGAATATGTGGATGTGCAACCTTTGTATTATCCCATTCAAACGGGAACCTTGGGTTTTTTTGCGCAATATAACCGAGAAGATTTTTATGCATATTTAGAGGCTTTAGAGGGTGATTATTACGAACAAATTCTTCCTTTATTAGAAACGAACATCCATGATGAAGTGATTTATGGTGTTAATGAAATACGTATTGAAAATGTCATGCATACGCAAATTACAGATGTGTTGGTAAACGGTCATTTCTTTGAGAATTTAAGAAGTTCAGGTGTGTGTATTAGTACACAAGTTGGTTCAACTGCCTATAATCGTTCTTTAGGTGGAGCGGTTATTGCGAATGGTGTAGAAGCGATGCAGATGGTGGAAATTGCCGGTATTCATAATCAGAAATACCAGTCTTTAAATGTGCCCATCGTTTTTCCGTGGAATACAGTGCTTCGTTTTCAATCGAAAGATTTTGAAGATGCCGTTTTGGGAGCAGACTCGAAAGTGGTTTCTTTAAAAGGAATTCATGATATTGAAGTACGTTATTCCAAAGAAAAGAAAGTTCGTGTTTTAAGAACGAACTGGTTAAATCCTTTGGATAATTTACAATCATTATTTTAGTTAGGAGGGAAAATGAAAGCTTGGTATTCTGTTTATGATGTTTTAAAAGTACCATTAGAAGCGTTACTTTTGTCTCTTCTTTTATCTGGTTTATCAAATGTTTTGATGAATTCTTATTATGGCATCAATGTTTTATTTCAAAGCGAATATATTTTTGCCTTAGGAACGTTATTGATGCAGATAGCACGTTTTGTGCTGGTGAATTTCCCTTTTATTGTATTATTGGCATTTGCGTATAAAAAGGGAGATGGAATCGAGGTAACCGTTTCTTATATTAGTTATATTGTTGGAACTTTGGTAGCCCCTTCTTTTTCATTGCCGAATTATGCTTATGCGAATTTGTTTGATATCCACCGCTTAACGATAACGAGTTCTAGTTTGCGCTATCCTCTACAAACGGGTTTAATTGGGGTCTTATTGGTAATGGCTGTTTATTCTTTTATACAAAGAACCGAAAGAACAAATATAATTGGTGTAGATATGAAGTCATTATTAAAGATGGCAATATTATTTTCAGTGATTGGTGTTGGTGTTGGTTTTATTTGGCCTTTTTTGGTTAAGGAAATGGAACATGTGAATACGTATATAGCAGTGGATACGAATAATCCTTTCCGAATGAGTTTGTATGGATTTTTGGATAGGGTTTTACAGACAGTTCATCTTGGGGCTTTGATTCGTCAGCCTTTTTGGTACGGCTTGAATGGTGGTAGTTGGGTGAATTTAGCCGGTGGAGTGATTAAAGGTGATGCGTATATTTGGACAGCACAAATGAGTGTGGATCAAACCACTGCCTTAGCCGGTCATTTCTTTACTCCTTTTTATGCGCTGAACCTAATCATCATTCCTAGTTTGATTTGGACATTCTTTTCTTTAGAAACCAATCGAGTGAAGCGTAAGAAGATGATTAAAGTTTATCTTGTATTAACCATGACTTCTTGGCTGGCCGGTATTTCATTGCCAATTCAGTTGGTATTATTGTTCTTAAGTCCACTATTATTTATCTTCTATGTGGGTATGAATGGTTTATTATATGGGGTATTGCAGATAACGCAAATTCGTTTAGGCTATCTTACGAATGAGGCTAATACCATTATTTCAATGCCGGGCACATTAACCGAATATTTATATTACTTTAGCAAACCATTTCTTTATCAAAGTTTGATTTGGATTTTAGTCATTGGTGTTGGTTTTTCGATTTTGTATA
This sequence comes from Bulleidia sp. zg-1013, assembly GCF_019798045.1. Lineage (NCBI taxonomy): Bacteria > Bacillati > Bacillota > Erysipelotrichia > Erysipelotrichales > Erysipelotrichaceae > Bulleidia > Bulleidia sp. zg-1013. The sequence continues at coordinate 43,603 of NZ_JAGXEX010000003.1, read as the reverse complement.
TTTTAGCAACTCGCTTTTATTTCAAACATATGGCTTTGGATATTTTCTTTTCGGGTAAGCGAAAGAGAATGGTTCATGATGTTCTTATGGCTTTGGGTGGGGTTTCGAATATCCGGCAGTTAGATTCAAACATTTATAGTTTAACGGTTCGCTTGTATGATTCTGGTTTGTTGGATGTGGCTTTGTTAAGAAATACCGGGTGTATGAAAGTGTGCCATAGTTCTTATGGGGAAGAGCTTTCATTTGGGGCGTGTTCAACGATCTTAAGAATGGATATATTAAAGGAAATAAGGAGTCAACCAGAGGCTTAGGAAAATGAAAAGCTGATTTTAATTAGTATGAAAATTGAGATAGCTTCGGGCTTATTGAGAGGTGTATCGTCATCTTTGAAAGCTTCTCTTAATTAAAGATAAACAAGGAAGGCTAGCCAAGAGAACGTTTGTGCCTTTAAGAAATTGAAATGTAATGAACAGCGGTTAAGTGAAAAAGTAAGGGGAGAAATATCCCTTATTTTTAATGCTATAATAAACGAAGTTTAGGAGGCAGTATGGCAGAAAAATATACACCCATGATGGAACAGTACCTTAGTGTTAAGAAGAATTATCCCGATACATTATTGTTTTATCGCGTGGGTGACTTTTACGAAATGTTTTTTGAAGATGCTTTAACAGCCTCTAAAGAATTAGATTTAGTATTAACCGGAAAATCGGCCGGCGTGGAGGAAAGAGTTCCCATGTGTGGTGTTCCTTTTCATGCTGTCAACGCTTATATTCCAAGGCTTGTGAACAAAGGCTATAAAGTAGCGATTTGCGAACAACTCACTAATCCAAAGGAAAGTCAAGGATTGGTGGAAAGAGATGTTGTTCGTATTATCACTCCAGGAACGATGGTGGATGAAATACAAGATGATCGACAAAGTGTGTATTTAGCGGCGATTGAAGATATGGTTTATGGCTATAGTATAGCCATTGTGGAAATGAGTACGGGAGAAAACTATTTACAAGAAATCAATCATCAAAATCTTCATTTGATACAAAGTCTTTTAAAAGCAGATGTTCGTGAGTGTGTGGTTTCTTCTAACTTTGATAAAAAGCTTCAGAAACAAATTCAAGAACAGGGGATTTTAATTTCCATTAGTGAAGAAACCAAGATTGATTCCAGTTATAATTCCTTAACCATTGATATTAAAAAAGAAGCACTATTAAAAGCCTATGGAAGAATGTTGAATTATCTTCAAAATACCCAGAAACAAACTCTTACTCATTTACGTCAACCGAGTTTAGAAAAAGAAGAAGATGCCTTATACATGGATTTTTCAACACGCTTAAATTTGGAATTGGTGCAACCACTTCGTCAAAGTGCCAAGGCAGTAACTCTTTGGTCTTTTTTAGACCATTGTACCAGTGCTATGGGCTCAAGAGAATTAAAGAAGTGGATTGAGAGACCTCTTATTCAGAAAGAGAAGATTGAAAATCGTTTAGATAAAGTTGGCTGGATGATAGAAAATTTTATGGATCGTTCTTTTATTCGCGATAGTTTAAGTCGTATCTATGATTTAGAAAGAATTATCACCCGTTGTGCCATTGGTTCAGCTAATGCAGTAGATGTACAACGCTTAGGGAAAACTTTGGCTGAAGTACCGGCTGTTCTAGACCGTTTACCGGAAGCATTATTCCCGGAATTTCAAAGACTAGATGTCCTACCGGATTTATATAAAGAAATTGATGTGGCTTTAGTGGAAAATCCGCCATTGCTGTTGTCTAATGGTGGATTATTTAAAGACGGGTATAATGCGGAATTGGATGAAGCCCGTTCTATTCAAAAAAACGGTCAGGATTTCATTATGAATTTAGAAGCCAAGGAAAGAGAAAGAACGGGAATTAAGACACTAAAGATTGCTTATAATAAGGTCTTTGGTTATTATATTGAAATTTCAAAAGCGGCGGCACAATCAGTAAAAGAAGAATGGGGTTACACACGCAAACAGACCTTAACCAATAATGAGCGCTTTATTTCCCGGGAATTAAAGGTGGAAGAGGACCGTATCTTACATGCGGCAGAAAGAGCAGTAGAATTAGAAAAGAAACTCTTTCAAGAGTTAATGAACGCTATTAAGAATAAGCTGTGGTCATTACAAGTATTAGCCCGTGCCTTAGCCCAAATTGATGTCTATGCGAATTTGGCTGAGATGAGTCAGAAGCATCAGTATGTACGTCCGATATTTGATGAGCTTGTCTTGGATATTGTTGATGGAAAGCATCCAATTTTAGATGCTCAAATGAAGCATCCAAGGTATGTTGCCAATGCTATTCACCTAGATGCTGAAAAGTACTTAGATTTAATCACAGGGCCAAATATGGGTGGTAAAAGTACCTATATGCGTCAAGTGGCTTTGATTGTTTTATTGGCGCAGATTGGTTGTTATGTCCCGGCAAAGAAATGTCGGATGCCTATTTTTGATAAAATCTTTACCCGCATTGGAGCAAGTGATGATATTTTAAGTGGTCATTCAACCTTTATGGTGGAAATGAAAGAAGCGAATCAGGCTTTGCAAGAAGCTACTTCTCATTCTTTGATTTTATTTGATGAAATAGGGCGTGGTACTTCCACGTATGATGGTATGGCTTTAGCTCAAGCCATGATGGAATACATTGCTCATGTGGTTAAAGCAAAAACGATGTTCAGCACTCATTATCACGAATTAACCGAAATGGAAAATTATTTGGATTGTGTCATCAACGAACACGTGTCTGTGAAACAAAAAGATAAAGATGTAACATTCTTATATAAAGTGGAAAAAGGAGCGGCCGGGCATTCTTATGGAATCAATGTGGCACGCTTGGCCGGGTTACCGGAATCGGTTTTAGAAAGAGCGAAAGATATTCAAAAAGACTTAGAAAATACCGAACATCTTCAACAAGCTGGTTTTCAGTTTGTGGAAATGAAGAAGGAAGATTCAACCATTTCTAAGCTGAAGGATTGTCTAAACAACGTGGATATGGATGATTTAAGTCCGAAACAAGCTTGGCAATTCTTAGCTGATTTACAAGAAGAGGTAAAGAAACATGAATAACGATAGAATTGTAATTAAAGGCGCAAAGGAAAATAATTTAAAGAATATTAGCTTGGAAATTCCTAGAAATAAAATGGTTGTCATGACGGGCTTATCGGGATCGGGGAAAACCAGTTTGGCTTTCGATACGATTTACGCCGAAGGACAGCGTCGTTATGTTGAGTCACTTTCTGCTTATGCCAGACAATTCTTAGGTGGGGTAGAAAAACCAAATGTGGAATTAATTGAAGGCTTAAGCCCGGCCATTTCCATTGATCAAAAAACAACTTCCAATAACCCTCGTTCAACGGTAGGTACTGTAACGGAAATATACGATTATTTGCGTCTTTTATACGCTCGTGTGGGAGTTCCTTATTGTCCAAAACACCATATTGCGATTACCGGTCAAACCATTACAGAGATGGTTCATCAGGTGATGAAATTAGAAGATGGTAGTCGGTTGAGTGTATTAGCACCGGTGGCTCGTAATAAAAAAGGAACGTTTAAAGAGGAATTTCAAAATTGGTTGAAAGCCGGGTATATTCGTGCTCGTGTGGATGGTTCCATCTTTTTGTTAGAAGAAATAAAAGAATTGGAAAAGAATAAACGCCATGATATTGATGTGGTAGTGGATAGAGTGGTTAAAAAAGAAGAGGCTCGTTCACGTATTCATGATTCCTTAGAAACGGCTTTGGGTTTAGCCGATGGGCATGCTTTGGTTTTGAATGGTAGTGAAGAGTTGTCCTTTTCTTCTCATTTTGCTTGTCCTTTATGTGATTTTACAGTTCCAAATTTAGAACCACGCCTATTTTCTTTTAATGCGCCTTTAGGGGCTTGTGATATGTGTCATGGTTTGGGAATTACAGAGGAAGTGGATGTGGATAACTTAATTCCAGATCGTCATAAAACCATTCGTGAAGGTGGTATTCGTTATTATAAGAATATTGTTGGTACGGATAACATTGAATGGCAGACTTTTGCGACGTTATTAAAGGCTTATAAGATAGATATAGATACACCAATTGAACAATTCACTGAGAAGCAGATGAATGCGATTTTATATGGTTCAGATAAACCAATCCCCTATAAAATAACTTCTTCTTCCGGTAGAAGTTATACCAGAAACGAATATATTGAAGGAGTGAAAACGATGATTGAGCGTCGTTATGTGGAAACGACTTCTTCCATGAGTAAAGAATGGTATCATAGTTTTATGGTAGAGAGTCCTTGTCCTAAGTGTCATGGAAAACGATTGAATCAAGAAGCTTTATCGGTATTAGTTGGTGATAAAAACATTTATGAATTCACAGCTCAATCAGTTGTTAAGGCGTTAACGTGGTTAGAAAGCTTAAAACTAGATAAAGAAGCGAAAACCATTGCCGAACTGGTGTTAAAAGAGATATCGGCTCGTTTATCTTTCTTAAAAAATGTTGGTTTGGATTATTTAACCTTAGATCGTTTGGCCGGTACTTTATCTGGTGGTGAAGCACAGCGTATTCGTCTAGCAACGCAGATTGGTTCACAATTGAGTGGTGTATTGTATGTGTTGGATGAACCATCGATTGGCTTGCACCAAAGAGATAATCAACGTTTGATTGCGACTTTAAAGAAAATGCGGGATTTAGGTAATTCGCTTATTATCGTTGAACACGATGAGGAAACGATGAATGAGGCAGATTGGCTTGTGGATATTGGCCCGGGGGCTGGTGTTCATGGGGGACAAGTGATGGCGAATGGTAAGCCGGAAGATGTAAAGAACAATCCAAACTCCATCACGGGTCAGTATTTAAGTGGGAAAAAGATTGTGCCAATGCCAAAGAAACGACGTAAAGGTAATAAAACCTTTATTGAAATCAAAGCTGCCAGTGAGCACAATTTGAAGAAAATCAATGTGAAATTCCCATTAGGTGAATTGGTTCTAGTAACAGGTGTTTCCGGTAGTGGTAAGAGTACTTTAGTCAATGAAGTTTTAGTAAAAGCGGTCTTAAAAAATTTAGGTCGTACAAAAGTTCACCCAGGTGCTTTTACATCCATCAAAGGTTTAGAAAATGTGGATAAATTGGTACAAATTGATCAAAATCCAATTGGTCGTACACCAAGATCCAATCCTGCTACATACACTGGCGTCTTCGATGAAATTCGTGATGTTTTTTCAAAAACACCAGAAGCGAGAATGCGTGGCTATGATCGTGGTCGTTTCTCTTTTAATGTAAAAGGGGGGCGTTGTGAACATTGCCAAGGGGATGGAGTTAAGATTATTTCCATGAATTTCTTACCGGATGTAACAGTTCCTTGTGAGGTATGTGGGGGAAAACGATACAATGAAGAAACTTTACAGTGTACATACAAAGGAAAAAACATCTATGATGTTTTAGAAATGTCGGTAGAAGAAGCACTACAATTTTTTGAAAATCATCCAAGAATTAAGAATAAGCTACAAACTTTACAGGATGTCGGTTTAGGATATTTGAAATTAGGACAATCTTCAACTACTCTATCCGGTGGTGAAGCCCAGCGTGTTAAACTGGCCTCCGAGCTACAAAAGCGTCCAACCGGCAAAACGGTTTATATCTTAGATGAACCAACAACAGGCTTACATACAGACGATGTTAATCGTCTAATCTCTGTTTTACAAAGAATTGTGGATAATGGGGATACGGTTATCGTTATTGAACATAATTTAGATGTGATTAAGAATGCGGATTGGATTATTGACCTTGGTCCGGAGGGTGGCGACCAAGGGGGAACCATCGTGGCACAAGGTAGTCCTGAAAAGATTTGTGAAGTGAAAGAAAGCTGGACGGGGAAATACTTAAAGAAGGTCATGGAATGGACAAAAAATCATGAATAAACAAAGAGTCTTTGAAGAAAAAGGCTCTTTTGTCACCAGATGGCAACTTGGTTTTTATTCTGGTAAGACAATGTTATAATACTGCTTAGGAGTTTGTATGCCCAATAAAAAAATCGTCACAATACAAGAAATAGTCAATTTCTTCCATTTTGTCCAAGTAACAGGGGATGAACATTCTTTACAGAATTTCACTAAGGATAACGATATTAACCGTCCCGGTTTTGAGTTGATGGGTGAGTTTGGTGATTCGGTTCCTTCACGCTTGGTCTTAATTGGCAATAAAGAAATTCGGTATATTAATAGTATGTCCATCCAGCTGCAAGAAACACGTTTTCGCCAGTTGTTGGACTATTATAGCACTGCTATTATCGTAACCCAGAATAATCCTATTCCGGAAGTTATGATAGCGATAGCGAAAGAGTTGAACTTTCCTGTTCTAAGCACGCCTTTAGAAACCAAACAAGTTACCGCTGAATTAGTTTCTTTTTTAGATGAGAAATTGGCGGAAGAGGATACAAGACATGGCGTTTTGGTTTCGGTGGATGGAGTTGGTGTTTTAATCACCGGAGCCAGTGGTATGGGTAAGTCGGAAACGGCTTTAGAACTTATTCACCATGGTCATATTTTAGTGGCGGATGATCGGGTGGACATTTCGTATGTTCATAATGATTTGTATGGAAGAACACCGGAATTATTGATGGGCTTATTAGAAATTCGTGGTATTGGTATTATCGATGTTGAGAAGATGTTTGGTGTTTCTGCCATTCGTCATCGATCTAAAATTGATTTGGTCATTGATTTAGTGCCTTTTGATAATCAAAAGGAATACGACCGCATTGGCGGTGAAGATTTGGAACACATGGAAATTTTAGGTGTTTCCGTTCCAAAGCTAACATTACCAATCAGTGCCGGTCGCAGTTTGGCAGTGCTTGTGGAAACAGCTGTGAAACATTTTATGCTGGTGCGCACCGGTAATGCCGGTGCCAAAATTATTGAAGAAAGATTTATGCGATTAGCAGGCAAGGAGGAAGTGTAATGGAACTGTTCCCTGATTCGACAACTCTATTGAGCCTAGGAAGTTTTTCACTACCTTTTTATGCGCTTAGTTTTTTGATTGGTACTTCCTTTGTGGCTTGGCTTTCCTATCAGGAGGCGAAGAAAAAAGGAATTCGGCGTGAGCTCAATGTGGAAATTATTGCTGTTACAATTTTAGGTGCCATCTTAATTTCCCGTGTTTTTTGGGTGCTTGAAAATTTAAATAATTATTTAAAGTATTTGCCGTATATTTTTGCTTTAAATGATGGTGGTTTCTCTATTGTTGGGGGGCTATTTGGGGCAACGATATTCATTAGTCTTCATGCTAAAGAAAGACACTTATCAGCGTTGCAGATATTAGATTTTGTGGCACCATTGTACCTAGGAGCTAGTGCGATAATTCGTATGGCTCGTGCTTTGGAAAGAAATAGTGTTTGGTTTGCGATTTTCTTAGATACGGTGGGCGCCTTTATGATTTGGTATTTATTTCGCCCTTATCGCCATGGCTTTAAACGTGGACAAGCCTTTGCGTTAACATTCATTTGGCTTGGTTTAAGTACCCTTATAACAACGGTATTTAAATGGGATCCAAATTTGAAGTCACAATTTATTTTAGAAGTAATAACAGAAGCACTTGGTCTTTGTTTGATGTATTGGGTGTATCAACGCAAAGTGGATAAACCAATTTTATTGTTTGACTTAGATGGAACGATTATGGATAGTCGGCGAATGGTGTTGTACTGTTATGCTTACTTGTTTAAGAAATATAGTAGTTTGAAAAACTTCACTATGGAGAGACAAGAAGAGGTCTTTGGGGCTTCTTTGAAGGAAGAAATCGAAAAGTTTTTCCCAAATCAAGATGCGAATGTCTTGGTGCAAGAATATCGTCAATATCAGCGATCATTTTCTTGGTCAAAGGAAGTTTCTTTATTCCCGGAAACACAGGAAACATTGGAATACCTTTGGCAACAGGGATATACCATCGGCTTGGTTTCTTCACGCTTGACAGAGAGTTGTGAATCTTGGTTGAAGCAACTTCATTTAGACCATTGTTTTTCAGTGGTGGTTGGTCGTGATCAAGTAAAACATCCAAAGCCGTCGCCGGAAGGTATTTTCTTTGCTTGTCAGAGATTGAAGGTTAGTAGTTCCAATGCGATTTATATTGGTGATAATGTGTCTGATATTCAAGCCGCTAAGAAAGCCGGTGTTTTTGCGGTTGGTTTTAATACCGAGCAAAGAAAGTTAGCACAGTTAAAGAAAGAAAAACCAAATGTGATTATTCATCAATTGGATGAATTGAAAGACGTTTTAAAGGCTAATCACGCTTGGACTTATGACAAAATGTAAAAAGCCTTTTTAGGCTTTTTTTGGAAAGGATGGGACATGAAAAATAAATCAGTGATTTTAGTTAGTGGAATGAGTGGAGCGGGTAAAAGTTCAGTGACACGCATTTTAGAAGATATGGGCTACCATATTATTGATAACTACCCTGTACAGCTCATGAGTTTTTTGGCGGATATGATTGAATCCAGTATTGATCCCCGTTATGAAAAAGTGGCTTTAAGCACGACAGCCCAAGATTTCCCAACCTTTTTACGTCTTTTTCGTGGAGCGGACATTCGTTTACAAATTCTCTTCTTGGATGCTCAAGATTCCATCCTATTAAAGCGATATAAGAGCACAAGACGTATTCATCCATTGTTGTTATCGAATAGTGCGAACACGTTAGAAGAAGCAATTTCTATGGAACGCCAAACCTTTCAACAATATCGAAGCCCAGATGTCATTACAATGGATACTTCCTTTACAACTGAAAAGGAATTAAGGGCAAAATTAGAAAAATATTTTTTAACTTCTAAGAAACAAGGCTTTTCAATCTCTTTTATTTCCTTTGGTTATAAGTATGGTTTACCAATGGATGCAGATTTGGTCTTTGATGTACGTTTCCTACCAAATCCTTTCTGGGAGGTCTCTTTACGTGGGTTTAGCGGTAATGATGAAAATGTTTATACGTATGTAATGGAGAAGGAAGAAACGAAAGAATTTTTACAATATTTAATGACCTATTGTGACTATGTATTTGGAAAATACCGTGAGGAAGGAAAGAATCATTTGACCGTAGGTATTGGTTGTACGGGCGGTCAGCATCGTTCTGTCACTATCACTAATTACTTATTTGATGTCTACAAAGAGAAATACCATTGTTACAAAGAACACCGTGATGAAAAGGAATGGTTCCATGAATAAGAAGAAAATAGTGGTTATTGGTGGTGGACATGGTCAAGCAACGATTTGTCGTGGGTTAAAAGAATTAGACAAGGTGGAATTAACAGCGATTGTGACCGTAGCGGATGATGGTGGCAGCACCGGTCGTTTGCGCAAGAAGTTTCATATTCCGGCCATGGGGGATATTCGTAACGTGATGATTGCGATGTCAAAGAGTGAATCTTTGATGAGAGTTTTAATGGAATATCGTTTTGAAGATCCGGATGGAACAGAAGTGGATATCGCCGGTCATAACCTTGGAAATTTAATTTTGACTGCCCTAACGCAACAAAGCGGTAACTTTTTAGATGCCATTCAACAAGTCACGGAAGTCTTGAATGTGCAAGGTAAAATTATTCCTGCTACAACTGAAGTGATTTCTTTGTTCGCAAGAATGGAAGATGGTGTGGTTGTGAAAGGGGAAGCGAATATTCCTACCTTGGATAACCATATTATTGAAGTGTTTTATGAGAGAAATGTGCAGGCAACGCCACAAGCCATTGATGCGATTATGAAAGCGGATGTGGTGATTTATGGAATTGGTTCTGTCTATACCAGCATTTTACCAAATGTGATTATTCCGAAGGTAAGAGAAGCTTTGAAGAATACCAAAGCAAAAAAAATATATATCTGTAATGCGATGAGTCAACCGGGAGAAACCGATGGTTATTGTTTAGAAGACCATGTGCAAGCCCTATTCGATCATGGAGCTAAAGTGGATGTGGTCATTGGAACAAGTGATACTATCCCACAAAAGATATTGGATACTTATGAAAAAAATGGTAGTTATCCGGTATATGTATCAGAGTCGAACCATTCGTATCGTTTGATTATGGAATCTTTACTTATGTTTGATAATGGTTTAATTCGTCATAATCCGAAAAAGATAGCCGAAGTGATAGAAAGAGAGGGATAGATGTCCTTTGCGACAGAAGTGAAAGCGGAAGTAGCGGCGAAGAAGATGAATGAGAAGGATGGACGAGCTTGTTTATCGTCCCTTTTGCAGTTGTGTTCTTCTTTGGTTTTATCTAACGGCGGTTTTCAACTGATAGTTTCCACTGAAAATGCGGCGGTGGCTCGTTTGATTGTTCGTTTAATTAAAGAATTGTATCAATCAGAGCTGGAATTGTTCATTAAGAAAAAGATGAATTTGAAGAAGAATATTATTTATGGTCTTCGCATCTATGCCCAAGCAAAACCTTTATTAGAGGATTTAGGGCTTTGGAGCAGTCGTGGTTTATTGGCAAAGCCTTTAGCGAAAATGGTCGTTTCTTCTTCCCAAAGTCGAGCCTATTTAGCTGGTTGCTTTTTGGCTTGCGGTTCTATTAATAATCCGGAGAAATCCAGCTATCACTTGGAAATTAGTGCTAATAGTCAAGGTCATGCAAAATTTATACAAGCCCAAATGAATAAGTTTTACATTCAGGCAAAAATCATCCAAAGAAGAAATAAATGGGTAGTTTATGTGAAGTCGGCAGAAAAAATAGCTGATTTTTTGCGTTTAATAGAAGCGGATGAAGCAGTGATGAATTACGAGAACATTCGTTTATCAAGGGATTTTAGTAATTCAATTACTCGTTTGAATAATATGGATGTTGCTAATGAGGTTAAGAGTCAAAATGCGGCGATGAAACAGCTGGAAGATATTCATCTTTTAGAACAAAGAGGAGTTGCAGTCGATAAGAAGCTAGCGGAAGTCATTCGTTTGCGTAAGGAATATCCAGAAAGCTCTTTAGTCGAATTATGTTTGTTGTATGAACGGGAAACAGGTATGCCCATTTCAAAATCGGGTATGAAGCACCGCTTTGTGAAAATTCATGAGCTTGTGAGAAACGGTTTTTAAAACATTGTGGTAAAATACGTAACATGTTAGTAGAAAATATTAAAAATGATTTTATGCCAATCTCTTTAAAAGATTGGCAATGGGTACAAACCTATTTAGAAAAAAGTGACTATGAGGAATCCAATCATAATATTGTGAATATGATGTTGTGGTTAAAGGAATATCCTCTCTTTGTGAAAGAAGAAGAACACTACCTATTGTTATTGGGAATTCATGAAGGGCAACTATTTGTTTATATGCCTTTAGCGGAAGAGGGTTATTTGCGAGAGGCTTTATTGGATGCTCGGCAAATCTTTGATTTTTATGGTGTTCCTTTTTGTTTGAGTTGTTACACCAAAGAAGTGATGGATTTTGTGTTAGAGGTATTCTCGGATTTATCTGCAGTGGAAGAAAGGTCGGCGGCGGATTATGTGTATGAAGCCGATAAATTAAGAACTTTTTCAGGTAAGAAGCTACAAAAGAAGCGCAATCATATTAATGGCTTTTTGAAGGAGTACGAAGGTCGTTGGACTTATGAAAAGATAAACTCTGAAAATGTTGGGGAATGTTTGGAATTTTTAGAGAATTGGCGTTCGGATGACCCCGATGATTTTTTGCAAAGTGAAAGAATGGGCGTAGAGAAAATCTTACACTTGGTAGATGTTTTGCCATATAAGGGTGGTTTAATTCGAATTGATGGAAAAGTGAAGGCTTTTGCGATTGGTTCTCTCTTAACAAAACGCATGGCACAGGAGAATATTGAGAAAGCGGATAGCTCGATTCGTGGCTTGTATCCAATGATATTAAAAGAGTGGTTGGGGCATGAATATCCAGGTGTGGAACTGCTTAATCGTGAAGATGATACAGGAAGAGACAATTTACGCTATGCCAAGATGTCACTTCATCCGTTATACTTAATAAAGAAATATCGTATAAAAAGGAGTGATGAAGATGATTCAAAGAGCTCTTTCTTCACAAACGGAAGAAATTAAGCAATTATGGAATCTTTGTTTTAAGCAGGAGGATTCTCGATACACCGAGTATTATTTTAAGTATTTGTTTCAAGCGGAACATTGTTACGTCGTGGTTGAGGATGGCAAGGTGGTTAGTTCTTTGATACGGGCGCCACATAATCTTGTGTTACATGGTCAGGTTTTAAGAACCTCGATGATTTTAGGTGTGTGTACACATCCAAGTTATCGGCATCGTGGCTATATGAAACAATTGATGGATATTACACTAGATGCTTGTGAACATTCGGAATTGGTTACGTTAATTCAAGCTTATAATCCAAGATTATATGAACCTTATGGTTTTGAAACGATTTATCGTCGATCGGCTTTTAAAATGCAAGCAAGGGATTTACCACGAACCAATGTTTTCGGTTTGAATTATAATCCAAAGGCTCTGGATTTATTGAAGGTGTATTCGGTATTTATTCGTCGTTTTAATGGTTTTTATGCGCGTGATTTAGCTTATTTTGTGAAGTATCGCAAAGAGATTATTGCCCAAGGTGGTAAAATCGTGGCCTATTATGATGGTAAAGACCAAATCCAAGGCTATGCGTCTTTATTGCCGGACGGTAAGAAACAATTACGAATAGAAGAAGTTGTTTATTTAGATGCGACTTGTTTGGTGAAATTATTGAATGCGGCGGCGCGTGAGAATCCGAATTTGGTATTAGAAGTTAGTGAAGCTGAAGATTTGAGTGGGGCTTTCCCAAAGGCTGAAAGAGTCATTTATGATTCAACGATGGTGCGTTTAAATCATCCCGTTTTGTTTTCAAAGCTATACGGTCACAAAGTAGAAACAGTGGCGGAAGCCTTTGCCTTGGATAATCGACCATTAAATTTAAATGAGTTTGCCTGAAAACTTAAAATAAAGGGCTATCATTGTTCTTCGCAATTGACTGTTTATGGTCAGGATACTACAATTAAAGTGCTAAAAGGAGGTCTTTAAGAGACATATGACAGACGTAAAAGTTGCTATTAACGGTTTTGGCCGTATCGGTCGTCTTGCTTTTAGACAAATGTTCGTAGCGGAAGGTTATGAAGTTGTTGCTATCAACGACTTAACAACTCCTTCTATGCTTGCCTATTTGTTGAAGCATGATACCACTCATGGTAATTGGAACCATGACATTACATCGGATGATGAAAAGGGAACAGTTACTGTTGATGGAAAAGAAATCACCATTTACAAAGAAGCGGATGCTTCAAACTTACCTTGGGGTCAATTGGATATTGATGTTGTCTTAGAATGTACCGGTTTCTACACAAGCAAGGAAAAGGCTTCTGCTCATATCAAGGCAGGTGCCAAGAAGGTGGTTATTTCAGCTCCTGCCGGAAATGACTTGCCTACTATTGTTTATTCTGTAAATGAGCATACATTAACAGCTGAAGATAAGATTATTTCCGCCGCTTCTTGTACAACAAACTGCTTAGCTCCTATGGCTAAGACATTGAATGATTTATATCCAATTCAAACAGGTATTATGTGTACTGTCCATGCTTACACCGGTGACCAAATGACATTAGATGGTCCTCAACGTAAGGGGGATAAGCGTCGTTCTCGCGCCGCCGCTTGCAACATCGTTCCTAACTCAACAGGTGCCGCTAAGGCTATCGGTTTAGTTATTCCTGAATTGAATGGCAAGTTAATCGGTGCTGCTCAACGTGTTCCTGTTCCTACAGGATCTTCAACATTATTATTCTCCGTTGTTAAGGGCAAGGATGTAACAAAGGAAGCTATCAACGCCGCTATGAAGGCTGCTTCTTCTGATTCGTTTGGTTACAATGAAGAAGAACTTGTTTCTTCTGATATTATTGATGAAACACATGGTTCGATTTTCGATGCTACACAAACAATGGTAACGAAGATTGATGATGAAACATACGAAGTACAAACAGTAGCTTGGTATGATAACGAAAACTCTTACACATCTCAAATGGTAAGAACAATCAAATACTTCGCAAACGTTAAGTAATTGAATGAAGAGCCCACTTCGGTGGGCTTTTTCTTGTCTTGAATTGAAAACTAATCACCTATAGAATAATAAGTACGGAGGATTTCATGATTAATAAATTTCCAAATAAATTAAGAGATTTACGAAAGTCTTTAGGCTATGCTCAAGGAGAGATGGCAAGCCGCTTAGATGTATCAGTGAAAGACTATATGAATTGGGAAAATGGAAATAGCCTTCCTGCTTTCGCACAAATTCAAAAAATGGCAATTCTTTTCAATATACCGGTGGAATTGTTGATGGATAATAAAAAGGAGATTAGCGAGGATTTACTAAATACCTTAAGTAAGAGTGTTACGATTCCAAGCTTTGTAAAGGCGACACCTGAAGTAATCCTAACGGATACAATGCCGTTAGAAACGGGAGAAAACCTAGGTGAAACAAAAGTGATGTCAGCCATTCAAGATAGCCCTCGCAAAGAAGCTATCAAGAAAGAAGTTGAAAAGCGCAAAAAGATTAGTCGTAAGGTCATTTGGATTGGTAGTGCTGTATCAGCAGTGGTTTTAGTTGTTTTAGTTCTTGTGTTTGTCTTTTTGTTCAATCGTAAGAGTAATTTAACAATCAGTGATGTCAATCGTTTGGCCTTAGGTAAGCATTTTTCCATTTATATTGCGGATAATGGTTCAGTTCAAATTCGGGGAAATTTGAATAATAGGTCAGTTTTTGAAAATATTGTTCAAGTTAGTAATTATGATGATCATGTGGTTGGTTTAAAGAAAGATGGAACTGTAGTAAGCAGTGAAAGTCATGATGATGTTTCAAGGATGCGGTCTATTCAAATGGTGGCTGCCGGCTATGACCATATCTTAGCTTTAAAAAAAGATGGAAGCGTTGTTTGTTCGGGCAATGAAAATGCGTGTTCTGTTTCGGAATGGAAGAATGTTAAGCGTATTTATGCCGGTAAGAATGTTAGCTTTGGTCTTCGCAGTGATGGTCAGGTTCTAGTGGCCGGTGATGGTGCAGAGGTAAAGGGCATAAGGGGTGTTCAAAGCATTTGTGCTAATGACCAAATGATTGCACTTGTTCGTAAGGATGGCGCTGTTCAAGTTATCGCTAAAACAAAGAAAGAAATCCCAAATACAAGTCATTTATCAGATGTAAAGTATGTGGCTCTTCATAAAGAGGGTGTCTTTGCGATTGGTCAAAATAATAAAATTCAATGGTCAGTCTTGGATGAAGAAAAAGCTTCTTTTGATAAAGCAACTTTATCTCGTTGGCAAAATATGCGTTTTATTGCCGGTAATGGGGATACTTTAGTTGGTATAGATCAGAATGGTAAGATGGCAGGTATTGGAAATAATGATTCCAATCAATATGAAAATACTTCCGTTTTAGCTGAACCACAGGTTAATAAGCTGGGACAAGTGAAAAATATTAAATTCAAAGAAACGACGGCTAATGTAAATATCACTTGGGATCCGGTGGAAAATGCGGATCGTTATCGTGTTACAATCGATACTGAACCGATGTTTGATAAACAAGATATCGCGAGCAATAGCACCAGTATTCCGGCCACAAAACTGGAATCCGGTAAAACTTATAGAGTAACGGTCACTGCTTTATCGGATAAGACGGATAAGTATTCCGAAAGTGATGTGACAACGATTAACTATACCTACAATCAAAAGGTGATTAATTTAGAAGCACCTAAAAATGTAACCAATGAAGTAACGAATGAGGGTTGGGTATTTAAGTGGGATAAGGTTGAACATGCGGATTACTATAAGATTGTTTATGATGGTCGTATCTTGGTGGATAAGCAAAAAGATCCCATCTATCACATTGATAACGAAGGTATCCCAGAAAATTCAAAGCATAAAATTGAAATTACAGCACATTCTAACCAACCGGAGGTTTATCGTGATAGTCCACCGGTGATAATAGAAGCCACTTATACAGTTAAGAAATTTGATATTACATTTGTGTTTGTAAGAAATGGCGCTGAAGTAGGGAGAAAATCGTATCGTCTAGCTCAAGGTTCTTATTTACTTGGTTCGATTATTCAAGATGCGGATATTCCGGGTGGTTATCACTTAAGCAATCCGTCTTCTGAAGTAAGTATTTCAAAATCCGGTGAACTAAATGTGGAGGTTAAATAATGGATAAGATTTGGTATTATTTAAATCACTCGGCGAAAGAAAAGCTCGGTCCTTATACGGATGAGGAATTAATTAAGCTTTTAAATCAAGGTATTGTGGATGTGGATGATTACATTTGGATGAAAGATTTTGAGAACTGGTTAAAGGTAGAAGATTCCATTTACTCCATATATATTGGAGAATAAGGCTGGATTTCCGGCCTTTTTAAATGGCTTTTGGTATAATAAGACAGGAAAAATGAGGAAATGTTATGCAATTGTATAATACAAAAACATTAAAATTAGAAGAATTTAAACCAAGGAAAGAGGGAGAAGTAACACTTTATGTTTGTGGACCAACGGTTTATAACTACGCTCATATTGGTAATGCAAGACCAATGGTGGTGTTTGATGTTTTGAAAAGAGTGTTTGAGGCAAGAGGTCTGAAGGTAAAGTATGTGTCCAATTACACAGATGTGGATGATAAAATCATCAATAAGGCAATGGAAGAAGGGGTTAGCGAAACTGAAATTGCGAACCGCTATATTCAGGCTTATGAGGATTTGCGTAAAAAATTGAATATTGAACAACCGAATATTTGTCCGAGAGTGACGCATACAATGGATAGTATTATTGCATTTATTAAGGGCTTACAAGATCAAGGTCATGCCTATGAAGTGAATGGGGATGTGTATTTCTCAGTGGATTCAGTGGCAGATTATGGTGCTTTATCACATCAAAATTTAGAAGATTTAGATGCCGGTAATCGTATTGCAGAAAATGAGCAAAAGAAAAACCCGATGGATTTTGTCCTATGGAAAAAGACCGAAAAAGGAATTCAATGGGATTCCCCATGGGGCAAAGGGCGTCCTGGTTGGCATACGGAATGTGTGGTCATGATTAATGAGAATTTAGGTCAAACGATTGATATTCATGGTGGTGGTTTGGATTTGAAGTTTCCACATCATGAAAATGAAGCCGCTCAACAAAGAGCGATGTTTGGACGTGAATTAGCAGACCATTGGATGCACAATGCGATGGTGAATATTGATGGTGAAAAGATGTCAAAGTCTTTGGGAAATACTTTATGGGCTATGGATGTAACGAAGGAGTTAGGAACAAACTTAACTCGTTGGTTAATTAGCTCAGTACATTATCGTAAGGAATTAAACTTTTCCGATGATACCATTCAAGCGGCTAAGACTGAATTGGATAAGATTTTAAATACGCTTCGTCATGCGACTTTAAAAGTGAAGTTTGCGGATGTGGTGTGGAATTCTTCTGTAGATGAAGGTTCATTTAGTGAGTTTATCGAACAAATGGAAGATGATTTAAACACACCGAATGCCTATACGGTTATCTTTGAAACGGTAAAAAAATTAAACGCGTCTATTCGCCAAAGAGAATTGGATTATAACAAGATTATGTCTTTCGTGAATAGCGTGGAAAAGATGCTGGATGTTTTAGGTATTGAATTAGAAATGGTAGAAGTTAGTGATGAAGATAAATGGACGTATCAATCTTGGATGAAAGCAAAGGAAGAAAAGGATTTTGACAAGGCTGATCAATATAGAACAATCCTACAAGAAAAGGGGTTAATCTAGTGAATCTATCACAATATTCAGGTCGCACATTAGCCTTTTTAGGCGATGCGGTTTGGAGTTTGGCAGTCCGCAATAGCTTATTGCGGGCAGGTCAGGGACAAGGAAAGATTTTACAAAAGAAAAGTATTTTGTATGTGAGTGCAAAAGCACAAGCTCGTTTTTATGAACAACTTCATGAAGAAGGTTTCTTTAGTGCAGAAGAGGAAGATTGGTATCGTTTAGGTCGTAATAATCATGGCGGTTCAGTGCCTAAGAATACGGATGTTCAAACATATCGGATGTCTACTGGCTTTGAAGCAATTTTGGGGGCACTTTATTTACTGGGAAATGAGAATCGAATAAGACAAATTTGGGACAAAGTTAGGACTTTTTAGGAGATAGAATATGGCAGAATGGATTTACGGGAAAAACGTTGTGAAACAGAGTATAGAAGAGGGAAGGGTGTTGAAACTAATCTTACAAAGAAAGGACGATTTACTGTTCAATCTTGCTCAAAAAAAGCGTATCCCAGTTGAAATCTTAGATCGAAATCGCATGGCTTCCTTGGTGAAAAATAATCATCATCAAGGGGTGATTGCCCAAATTCAAGATTATCCAAGTTATAGCGTGGATGAAATAGTAGCTTCTATTCCTAAGGAAAGAAAGGGTTTATTGGTCATGTTGGATGGAATTGTGGATCCACATAATTTAGGGGCTATTTTGCGAACTTGCGATGCGGTTGGTGCTGATGGTGTCATCTTTAAAAAAGATCGAGCGGTCGGCTTAAACGCAACGGTCGCAAAAGTGAGTGTTGGTGCCATTCAAACGGTTAAATGTGCTTCGGTAACAAACTTAAGTCAAACGATTGAAGTATTAAAGAAAAAAGGCTATTGGATTGTTGGTACAGCGATGAATGGTTCAGATTATCGTTCGCTTCAGTATGATTTTCCAACGGTCTTAGTCATTGGCAACGAAGGCAAAGGGATTTCTCCTTTGGTGATGAAGCACTGTGATTATCAGATTCATCTACCTATGGTCGGCAAGATTTCTTCGTTGAACGCTTCGGTTTCGGCTGGCATTTTATTGTATGAAATTCACAATAAACGTTTCCCTCTATTCTAGGAGGAGAACATGTCTATTTATGAAAATTCTTATGAACTGATTTATATGAGTCGCATGGGTGATGAGTATGCCCAAACGGCTCTTTTTCTTCAATATGAGGGTTTGTTGAATGCGTTGGTGAATCAAACCTTGATGGCCTACCCCTCGGTACGTTGTTATCGAGATGATTTATTGCAAGAAGCCAGGATATCTTTATTTCAAGCGATTAACCAATATCAAGAAAGTAAGAATACGACTTTTAAGACATTTGTTTGTTTGGTTGTGAAACGAAGAATTTGGAATGTGGTGCGCGATATTTTAGTAGATCATCAGCATAAGGGCTTTGATGCTATTTCTTTAGATGACCAAGATACGAATTATTATGAGATTTTGGAGCAGAGTAATCGTTTAGCAGAACCGGAATACTATGTGCAATATCAGACGGCCGCCAATCGTTTGCAAGAAGAAATTGGTCTTTTGGATGCGGAAGAAAGGAATATTTTATCTTGTTGGCTGGCTAGTGATAGTTATCAAGATGCTTCGGATAAGTTGGGCTTATCTAAGAAACAATACGATGGTCGTCTGCAAAGGGTGAAGAAGAAAATTAAAAGAGCTTTGTATGAATAAGTGGCGTTGACGATAATGCCGGGGTTATGCTAAAGTAAATTGGATTAGGAGTACTTTTCGTCGTGGTAAAAAAGGATAAACTTACATTGATTTGCAGTGAATGCAATTCTCGGAACTATACAACCAATCGTACTAAGAATTTAAACAAGCGACTGGAATTGAAAAAGTATTGTCCAAAGTGTGCGAAAACCACACTCCATAAGGAAACGAAGTAGGAGGTCCTGTATGACTGATAAAAAACAAATGACAGATAAGAGACAAGTAAAGAATAACGTTCCAGCTAAAGACCATTGGTTTACATTTAGCGGTATTCGCAAGGAAGCGAGCCGTGTTCGTTGGCCTAAGTGGAAAACAATCAGCAGTGAACCCGGTACATTTCAAAACGCAACAGAAGTATTAGTGTTTACGCTTTTCTTCTCGTTGTTCTTTATTTTGTGTGATTTCTCAATTGCTTTCTTGTTAAAGACTGTTGGAATTGGAGGCTAAGCAAATGAGTGAAATGAATGAAATAGAAAAAGTGGCGAAAGCTACCGATGATGAACATGAAGTGCGTTGGTATGTGGTAAACACATACGCCGGTCATGAGAATCGAGTAAAAGATAATCTTGAAAAGCGTTTGGAAACCATGGGTATTCAGGATTCTTTATTCCGTATTTTCGTTGCGGAAGAAGAAGAAATTGTCATTAAAAAGAACAACAAATCAGAAGTGAAAAAGGTAAATATGTTCCCGGGTTATATTTTTGTGCAAATGAAAATGACGGATCAAGCATGGTATGTGGTTCGTAATACACCCGGTGTTACCGGATTTATTGGTTCTTCCGGTGGTGGGGCTAAGCCTTTCCCCGTTTCAGAAGACGAAATGGAATCAATTCTACGTCGTATGGGCAATGGTGATCAAAAGGTTGTGGTTGACTTCCAAGTTGGGGACAATGTGAAGATTTTGACCGGCCCATTTGCGAATATGGTTGGTCATATTTCAGCAATGAATGATCAAACGCAGATTGCAACAGTGATGACTTTATTATTTGGTCGTGAAACACCAAATGAGATTAGTTATGGTGATTTGCAAAAATTAGAAGAAGAATAGGAGAAAAGATATGTCAAAAGAATTATCTTCTATCATTACCACTTACGCTATTTGGGGTATTATCTGGTATATTTTACAGAGTTATGGGCATTTATTATTGTTTAAGAAAGCAAAAGTAAATACAGTAGCCGCTTTTATTCCTTTTTACAGAGAATTTAGAATGTTCCAATTAACTTGGGCTAACAAAAAAGTAGCTTTGATTTGGGCAGTTTGTATTCTTGGCTTACCTCTTTGGTGGCTTGGTAGCGCAACAAAAATTCAAGTGATGGCTTGGTTTGGTTTATTTGCGTTCATTGTTGCATTGGTATTAGCTGCTATTCGTTCTTTTCATGAAACAAAAGCTTTCAATAAAGGAAATGGGCTAGCCATTGGTATTATATTTGCGGCTCCTATCGTTAACATTGTATTAGGTCGATCAGACGCTGATTATCAAGGTGCGAATTAAGGGATGAGAAATCATTCCTTTTTTAGTGAGTCAGGCTTGGTGTTTCACTTAAAAAAGACATAGATTCTCCTTTCCAAAACTAGAAGAATCTATGTCTTTGTCGAATGGTTTATTTTAGTAAGTCTTTTTTTATTTTTCTTAGTTTTAATCCACTGTGGATTAAAAGGTATAGATAAAGAATAAATAGAATTAAATAAATGAGCCCTACAATAGAAACAAAACCAAATTTACGAAACATAGAATGTCGTATATTAAGAATAATAATGACACAAAATATCACTAATAGAATCCACATTCGGGTTTTTAAAATATGGTTAATCATAGTTATTTTGGACTCGGTATCAGAAAATATTTCTTTATCATTTTCATCTTCTCCTTCCACAACTATTTTTCTGAAATAATTCCATCCCCAACAAGAACCTAAGTAATCCCAACCATAATCTTGATACATTTGAAGGTAATCCTCAGCGGCATTTTCCTCTTTATATTCGAGTTTATAAACGGCGTTTTCCGGCGGGCATTCTTCAAACACAAAGAAACAAGGAATGGTCATTTTAACGAACTTCCATCCATTTTTATGTTCTTGTTCGAGCCACTTTTCTTCTTCCGAGTAATCCGCAATGGTAAAAAATCTCATTTTTGTTTTTTGTTTAGCCATGATATTCTCCTCCAAGACTGTTTTGATATAGTCGTTTAATGCGCTTTAGTTCAATGTTTAGTATTTCTTTTCCTAAATCGGTAATTAGATACAATTTTCTCTTGTTTTCTTCACGAATAAATTGAATGAGTCCATCCTTTTCCATTTTGGATAATGTTCCATACATAGTTCCGGGGCTAATACTTACTTCGCTATTTGTCATTTTTTTGACTTGTTGACCAATTCCATACCCATGTTGGTAGCTTTGTAAGCAATACAAAATGTAAAAAGCGGTTTCGGACATTGGAATATAAATTCTTTTTAATTTCAAATCCATATAAATCCTCCATCTAAGTTCGATATATCGTAACTCGGTATATTTGTACTATATCACGGTTCGATATATATGACAAGCTTTTGAGTCATACTATTACTTGGGTACTACTTGTTCTATGATAATTCTTTATTGACGAAAAGACTTTGTTCGTGTAGAGTAAATGAGCACGATTATGTGCAACGTGCGTGGGAGAAGAGCAATACTTCGTTTACCACAGCGTGTGGAAAGATATAGGAGGAAACCACATGGCAAAGAAAAAAATTGCAAAAGTAGCTAAGCTACAATTCCCGGCTGGTGGGGCAAAACCGGGACCGGCGTTGGCATCTGCCGGTATTAACATGCCACAATTCTGTACGCAATTTAACGATGCAACAAAGGATCGTCATGGTGACATTGTTCCGGTTATTATTACTGCGTATGAAGACAAATCTTTTAGTTTTGTTATTAAGACAACACCTGCAGCTAACTTATTAAAGAAAGCCGCCGGTATTCAAAAGGCATCGGGAACACCTAAGACTGTTAAAGCGGGTAAGATTACCGAAGCTCAACTTCGTGAAATTGCGGAATACAAGTTACCTGACTTAAACGCAAACGATGTTGAATCCGCAATGAAGATTGTTGCAGGTACAGCTCGTAACATGGGTATTGAAATTGAAGGAGGATCTTACTAATGGCTGGTAAAAAATATAAGAGTTCTTTTGAAAAGGTAGATCACTCCAAGTTATATGACTACAAAGAAGCTTTGGCTTTAGCGAAATCTTTAAGCACAACAAAGTTTGATTCTTCGGTTGAAGCCAGCTTCGTGTTAAACGTTGATCCTCGTCAAGCTGAGCAAAATATTCGTGGGGCTATGGTTCTTCCAAATGGTACGGGTAAGACACAAAAAGTTCTTGTAATCACACAAGGTGCTAAGGAAGAAGAAGCGAAGGCGGCTGGTGCTGATTTCGTTGGCGGCAAGGACATGATCGATGAAATTAGTCGTGGATGGTTTGGTTTCGATATCATCGTAGCTACTCCAGATATGATGGGTCAATTGGGTAAGTTGGGTAAGGTTTTGGGTCCTAAGGGATTGATGCCGAATCCAAAGACCGGTACAGTCACTATGGATGTTGCAAAGGCCATTGATGAAATCAAGAAGGGTAAAGTGGAATACCGTGTTGACCGTGATGGTAACATCAATGTTTTAGTTGGTAAAACTTCTTTCACAGAAGAACAATTAGCTGAAAACTATAAGGCTTTATTGGATGTGATTGTTAAAGCTCGCCCTAGTACGGTTAAGGGCACTTACTTGAAGAGTGTGACAGTGTCGACAACAATGGGACCTGGCATCAAGGTTAACCTTGACTAAATAGATAAGGAGGCAAGCGCCTTCTTTTTATTTTAAAAAAAATAATGTATCATAGACGTATATGTAGGAGGGGAATTATATGAACTGCAAAAAATGTGGAGCTGAATTAGCTGATGATGCTAAGTTCTGTACAGAATGCGGAACTCCAACTGAAGCAGATACAGAAGTTACTAAAAATGAGGAAGTAACAGAAGAAACAAAAGTTGAAACAACAGAAAAAGTGAGAGAAGAAGTAGCTGAAAAGGTTGAAGAAGTGAAAGAAGAAGAGGTTAAGGAAGTGAAGCCGGAAGTCGTTCCTAACCAACCTTTAGATGCTAAGTACATTGGCGTGAAAGCAAATAAGAAATGGGTTCCATTGATTGTTGTAGCGGGTGTGGTTCTTGTGGCTTTGATTGTTTGGGCTGTATTCTTTAGAGGTTCGAAAGGAAACGTATATGCAACTTGCACAACGTCTCAGTCACAAAGAGGTGTTAATGTGCAAATGAAAATAGATATTTTAGGTAAAGCTAAAGATAAGATGGATAAGGTACGATTTGATATGGATATGGAAACACCACTTCCTGCAGGAAAAAATATCACTGATGTACAAATGATTGGTGTGCAAAGTGCTTTATCTGAAGGTAAAAAAGAATTGGGAAAGATTCCCGGTTTTAGCGAAGTTGACCTCAGTGCAAAGAAGAATGGAAATAATCTTAAGATGAAGATGAAGTTCCTTGTTCAATATTCTAAGATTGATGTTCAAAAATTAAAGAAAGGCAAATTAAGTTCCGGCTTAAGTGGTCAATTAAGTAATTACTTAAATGACAGTAATGTTAAGATGTTAAGAAATTTAACAAATGAAGATTTTGTTAAGCAAGCTAAGGTACAAGGCATAGGCTGTAAAGTAAACTAACTTATTTGACAAAAAGAATTGATTTTATTATTATATCTACGTTATCAATGCCATAGACAGTAACGGCTAAAATGCTTAAAAAGGTTACCGAGGTAGATGAAAGTGTAAATGTATTCTTTCGCCTCGCTTTGTCTGGAAGCGAGGTTTTAATATCTATAGAAGGATTGGTAACTGGATAGGAAGGCGGAAGAAATGAATCAAACGGTATTAGAATCGAAGCAAAATATTGTTTCTGAGATTCAAGAAAAGTTGACAAAGTCTTCATCCTCTGTAATTGCGGAATACCGCGGACTTTCTGTTGAAGAAGTAACGGATTTACGTCGTAAGTTACGTGCAGAAGGTGTTGAATTCAAGGTGTATAAGAATACACTAGCCTCTCGTGCTGCTGAAGCGGCCGGATATGCTGAATTGAATGAATACTTAACAGGTCCTAACGCGATTGCTTTTGCGGAAGATGAAACATCAGCTGCTAGAGTCTTAGCTAAGTTTGCGAAAAATCACAAGGCTTTAGTTCTTAAGGCCGGTATTGTTGAAGGGGCTGTTGTGACTCCGGAAACAATCAAGGAATTATCATTATTACCAAATAGAGAAGGCATGTTATCGATGTTGTTATCTGTATTGAATGCTCCGGTATCTGCATTTGCTCGTGTGGTTAATGCGGTATCTGAAGCAAAAGCATCTGGTGCTCCGGTTGTTGAAGAAGTAAAAGAAGAAGCTGCAGTAGAGGCGGCTGCCTAATAGGAGGAAAATAAAATGGCAAAGTTAACACAAGAAGAAATTTTATCTTATTTAGATGAAGCAACTATCTTAGAATTAAATGAATTAGTAAAGGCAATTGAAGAAAAGTACGGCGTTAGTGCCGCCGCTCCTGTTGCTGTAGCTGCCGGTGCCGGTGAAGCTGCTGCTGATGCAGCTCCGGCTAGCGTAACTGTTACGTTAACAGGCGTTGGTGAAACAAAGGTTGCTGTTATCAAGGTTGTACGTGAAATCACCGGCTTAGGCTTAGTTGATGCTAAGAAGTTAGTTGATAGTGCTCCGGCTGAATTGAAGAAGGATATTCCTGCTGATGAGGCGGAAGAAATCAAGAAGAAGTTAATGGAAGCCGGCGCTACTGTTGACATTAAGTAATTCAATTTGGATGAACTAAAAAGGGTTAATAGCCCTTTTTATTTTGCCTTTATTGAAAAAAGAAAGGGAATTCTTTACTATTAAGTTAATTGAATATGGAGAATAAACATTACTTTAGTAACAACGATGATATGGCTTCAAAGCCAATAGAATATCAATATACAGTGCAAGGAAAGACATTAACTTTTCAAAGCGATTTAGGTGTTTTTTCTAAAGATGAATTGGATTTTGGCAGTCATGTTTTTATTCAAACTTTATTGAAAGAAAAGCTATCTGGAAAAGGATTAGATATGGGCTGTGGCATTGGTCCAATTGGTCTTTCAATGTTAGTGGGACACAATGATGTTGAAATGGATATGGTGGACATCAATAATCGTGCTATTCGTTTGTGCCAATCGAATGTAGAAAGGAACAATTTAAAAGCCAATGTGTTTCTATCTAATGGTTTTGAATACATAAATAAAAAGTATGATTTCATTATTAGTAATCCACCAATCCGCCAAGGGAAGGGCTTTCTATTTCAATTTTACACCGATAGCAAGGCTCATTTAAAAAGTAGTGGTTGTTTGTATATTGTTATACGCAAGCAACAAGGTGCAGCTAGTTCCGTTAAAAAGCTGGAAGAAGTATTTGGCAACTGCTCGATAATAGAAAAAAAGGCAGGGTATTGGATTTTGAAGAGTATCCACGAAGGTTAAGTAATCGATATTTATATAGCTTGTATGGTCACATTATAAAAAATAGAAAGAACATTGACAAAATGAATGAAAGTTTGATATATATAAATTAGATAATCTTAGAATTATAAGAAAGGAGAGTAAGATGAAGAAAACTTATGTTAAGATTCTTTTTACTCAGATATGAAATTATGAAAGAGTTTTTTAAAAAAAGACAATTGTATGTTTTAATTTCAATACTTTCTTTACTGATTTTTGTGATAGAAACACTTCATGAAACTGGTTTTCTTCAATCGACTTTCGAATGGCTGACGAGTGCTTCTTATCGAGAGAATTATTGTCGTTTTTCGGATATACAACCCTGTCATGTTAATTCTTTATTTTCAATGTTAGAGGCAGAGAGAAGTTTTTTGTTGTTTAATCATAATGTTGTTATGGGTGTCATGATGTATCAAATCATCTTGCCATTAGCACTGGGAGTTTTAACTTATCATTTCTATAAATGGTTTCGTGAAATCGGAAAGATGGAAATGGTTCGTTTCAAAACAAAAAAACGCTATTTGATTCATAAAATTTCTCAAGAGAGTTTCTATTTTTCATTGTTTTTATATGTGGCTTTTATTCTGTATTATTTTTTAGTGTTATGGTTAACCAAAGGTAGAGTTGCAAACGAGGTAACACGAGAAATATTGTTGGATTGGTTTGGTAAATCTTTGATTTTAAATCATCCTTATTTCTATTTTTTCTTGGAGGGAACAGTTAAATTTTTCGTTATTCCCTATATTTGGGGAATGATAGCCGGTTTCTTATCGCTAATATCCATACAGAAATACCAAAGCCTATTAACGATTCCGATTGTTTTTACCGGTTTGGAATTTATTTCGCTGGCTTTAAAAACAAAACTACCCAATTTTTATATTTATTTGAATCCCAAAAGTATTTTAGTCAGTGGGGATTATCCTAATATTCATACAACGTGGTTATTTATCATACATATTGTTATTCTTACTTTGATGTATATAACATTTTTGTATCGGAATAAAAAGGTGGATTACTAATGAAAAAGATGCTTCTTAGAAATACAACTTATTTATTATTTTTCGGGATGCTCATTTGGATTTTGCCTTTTTTTAAGCGTGGCTATGAAGAATTGTTAACAGCTTTTTACATCACTTTTTCCATACCTGCTTTAACCTTGTTGTTAACGGATTATCGAGTATCGATTGTTTTCGTGTTAACCCGCTTTCAAGATTATCATCACTATTGGCGGTTTTTGCTTGGGAAATATTTAAGGCAACTTGGAATTTTTCTTTTACTCCTTTTGATGGCTAACGGATACTATAATTATCAACATCACCTAGGGTGGTTTATTCCTTGGGGAGTGTATATTCGCTTAACCATTTTAAGTATCTTTCTGTCATTGAGCTTCTTTTGTGTTTTTAAGAAAACAAGAAGTTATCTATGGGTAGAAATAGTATATGGTGTTTTCTTGATTGATTTTTTGTATTCAAAAAATCTGGAATTAGGAGAGGAATGGATTCATCTTTATTCTATTTTCACCTCTTTACAAGGAGTGCTATTTTACCTAGGGATAATCATTTTATTGAGCATATATGCTAATTGGTATAGGGGGATTGAAGAGTGAAGAGGAATTTTTTTGGCATCTCTATTTTATACACAGCCATCAGTGTGTTATCCGCCATCATGATTTTAAGGGATAGAGCTTATTGGAGTACTCATCTTTTGTATCGAATTGAATGGTTTGAACAACTGAATTACAATCGCTTGAATCTTAGCGTTTTGTTGGTGTTTTTAACCCAATCTTTATTGGTAATGATGGCTTTTGTACAAAATCAATCGGAAAGAGAGGGCTATAGTCAATTCTTATTGATTAGAAATGGAAGGAGCGGTGTGCTATCTTATTTATTGAAAAATAAGATAAGAGAGTGGCTGATATATGCTGGGATGACAACCTTGTTATTATGGATTGTTAATGGTTTGTGTTGCTTGCAATGGGCTTTCCCAATATCAACGATACTTTCATGGTGGAAATATACCTTCACCATGGCGTGTTTGAGTTTGGTGTATGAATTAAATTTACTTTTCAGAGATCATCAGAAAACAAAGGATATTTTTTTCTACTTATGCGTCGTATTTTGTGCTTTAGATATTGCTTTTAATACGAAATTTATTGTTGCAACAGAAGCTGTTTTAGAAATTTTGAAATGGCTTGGTATTAACTTACTTCTTACAGTGATAGCGGTTGGTATGTTGATGAAACGAATTATAGAAAAGAGGGATTTGGTATGATTGAATTAGTAGGCGTGAAAAAAGCTTATCGGAACCACTTGGTTTTCGAGGATGTGAATCTAAAAATCGAGGATGGCAAAATCAATTACATCCAAGGGATAAATGGTGTGGGTAAAAGTGTCCTTTTGAAAATTATTTGTGGCTTATCCTTGGCGACAGAGGGCAAGGTTTTGATTGATGGAAAAGAGCTGGGGAAGGAGTTTGACATTATTCATAATGCCGGTGTTAGTATTAACAACCCTGAATTTAATCATAATTGGACGGGATTGGAAAATTTGATGGAGCTTGCCAAAATACGTCACAGGATTGATCGAGAAGGAATTCTAGCTATGGCTGAGGACTTTGATATGGCAGAGAATATGAATAAAAAATATAAAAGCTATTCCCTTGGTATGAAACAAAAGCTTCGTATTATGCAGGCATTAATGGACCAACCAAAATACCTCATTTTAGATGAACCATTTGATGCGTTGGACCAAAGCTCTAAGGAAAAAACGAAACAAATCTTGAAGGATTATTTACAGACGCATGAAGAATCATTGCTGGTATATACTAGTCACGAAAGAGGCTCTGAGGATTTTGCGGATGTTATCTTTGAAATTAGTGAAAATAGAATTGTAAAACTAAAGGGTTGACGGGACAATTAGCCCATAAAGCTCGGTTGACGAAACCAAATTAATCGTTTATTATAATAAATTGCAAAAGAATAGAATTTGGGTAAGGGATACTATACCCATTTTTGACTTACTTTATGGCAAGAAAGGCGGCTATATGAAAGAAACTCAGGCATACCATGTTGTTAAATATGGGAATAAAGCATCGCGTCGTGACTATTCAAAAGTTAGTAGTGGTCTAGATCTTCCTGATTTAGTAGAGATTCAAACAGAATCTTTCGAATGGTTTTTAAGAGAAGGGGTACAAGAAGTATTTGATGGCATTTTCCCAATTACCAATCATAGCGAAAGCATCCGCTTAAAGTTTTTAGGGTATCGTTTAGATGAACCTCTTTTAGGTGTTGCTGAATGTAAGCACAAACAAATTAATTATTGTGCCAAGATGTATGGTGACATGGAACTTGAAATGGTGGATCAGGCAACGGGTGAAGTTCTAACCAAGAGAGAAGATGTTTACTTAGGGGAATTACCTTTAATGACACCGGGCGGCACATTTATTATTAATGGTGCAGAACGTGTTATCGTTTCGCAAATTGTTCGTTCCCCGGGGGCTTACTTTGGCATTGTTTCCGAAGATAGAACGGGCCGTGATACCTATACAAGTGAATTAATTCCGGCGCGTGGAACATGGCTGGAATTTTTGACCGACGAAAAAAAAGCTAACTTAGGCCGCGTTGTTATGACTTCAGTTGACCGTCGTCGTAAGATTTTAAGTACTATTTTCTTAAAAGCCATTGGTTTATCTTTAAATCGTGAAAAGAATGGTGAAACGGTCTCTGTTTCTGATATGCAAAAATTCTTAAAAGCCTTGAAATTACCAGTTCATAAAGATGTTGTTGTTCCTGAAGAAACAACCGAATTATTAAATGAGTATTCCTTATTATATACATCCATTTTCGGTAATTATGAAGAATTAAGAAATTCATTAGCCGCGGATAAATTACCAACAACTAACGATGCTTTGTATGCGATTTACCAAAACCAGCGTCAAGATGAAATTGCGACGGTAGATGGTGCTATGAACCTGATGGATTCTCGCTTCTTTGATCATAAAGCTTATGATTTAACTAAAGCAGGTCGTTATAAAGTGCGTCGTAAGTTAAATATCTTAGATCGTATGATTGGTCATAGCTTAACAGAAAACCTGGTTGGTGCTGATGGTAAAGTTCTAATTAAGAAAGGCATTGAAATTGAGCGCTCCTTAAAGAATGAACTAAGAGAAGAAATCAACAAGGGTATCGCCATGAGTGCCGTTCCTTTCATACATGCTTTCTCGCATCCTGAAGTGGCTTCAGTTAAGACTGCTTGGAAGAAGTCCTTGATCGGTCGTATTTTAGCTCAAGATATTACGGGCGATTATGAATTGGAAAAAGGAACTGTTTTAACAGAGGAAGATGTTAAAGCGATTTCAAAACAATATGAGGCTATTCTTGTTTATACCGGAATTTATGCGAATGCAGTAAAAGTCACTAATGATAATGTGAATGCGGTTTTGAATTTAGGAGAACGTTTATTCCAAATTGGTCGTATCACCGTTGGTGGAAAAGACGTAGTCAATTCAAATGGTGAAGCTTATGTGGGAGGCTATACACCAAATGTTCGTCGTAATGCGATGACAGCTCGCAATCAAGAAGCGATTGTGAAGAGGGTTATGGCTGGTGAAGCAGTAATAGTTTGGTTAGTTGGTGCGGCTGTTCAAACCGTAGAAATCAACGTGGATGGAAATCCGGTGAAGATTATTGGTATTGATCCATTGAACCAAAAAGAAACCATTACTATCTCGGATATTTATGCTTTATACAATTACCAATTAACCATGTTGGACGGCATTGGTAGTCAAGATGATATTGATATGTTGTCAAATCGTCGTATTCGTACAATGGGTGAATTGCTTCAAAATCAATATCGTTTAGGCTTAAGTCGTGCTGAAAGAACAATTAAAGACAGAATGTCGATTTCAGACACTTCCTCATTAACACCTAAGACGTTGGTAAACATTCGTCCATTAACAACGCCGGTCAAGGAATTCTTCTCTGCTTCTCAATTATCGCAGTTTATGGATCAAGAAAATCCGTTAGCTGAATTGTCAAACAAGAGGCGTATTTCCGCTTTGGGTCCTGGTGGATTAACGCGTGAACGTGCCGGATTTGAAGTGCGTGATATTCATAACTCTCACTATGGACGTATTTGTCCAATTGAAACACCGGAAGGTCCAAACATTGGTTTGATTTCTTATTTAACAACTTATGCGAAGGTAAATGAATATGGCTTTATTGAAACGCCTTATCGCAAAGTGAAGAAAGGTGTTGTAACGGATGAAGTTGTTTACATGGATGCTGAGGAAGAAAACGAACATGCGATTGCTCAATCGAATGCCATCAAGGATGGGAAATTAATTGCTGATAAAGTAGTTGCTCGTGTTGCCGGTGAAACTGTGATGGCGGATGCAGAAACGATTGATTTTGCGGATGTATCTCCTCGCCAAATTGTATCAGTGGCGACAGCTTGTGTACCTTTCTTGGAAAATGATGACTGCACACGTGCCTTAATGGGTGCTAATATGCAACGTCAGGCAGTCCCATTATTAAATCCACATAGTCCATTTGTTGGAACGGGTATGGAACATATGATTGCTCGTTATTCGGGAGAAGCTTGTGTGGCGACAGCTTCGGGTATGGTTACTTATGTCGACGCAAGTCGTGTTGTTGTGGCTCAAGATGATGGGCAAATGAAGGAATATAAATTAACGAAGTATTCTCGTTCCAATGCGTCTACTTGTATAAATCAAAAACCGATTGTACTAAAGGGCGAACGTATTGAACGTGGTGATATTTTAGCCGATGGTCCTTCCATGCAAAATGGCGAATTAGCTCTAGGTCAGAATGTAACGATTGCTTTCATGACTTGGAAGGGTTACAACTATGAAGATGCGATTATTATGTCGGAAAAAATGCAGGCGGAAGACTATTACACTTCCGTTCATATTGAAGAATATTCTCTTGAATGTCGCACGACAAAATTAGGGGACGAAGAAATCACTTATGATATTCCAAACGTTGCCGAAGCGGCGAAGAGAAACTTAGATCCTCGTGGAATTATTATGGTTGGTGCTGATGTTAAGGAAGGCGATATCTTAGTTGGTAAGGTAACTCCTAAGGGGCAAACGGATGTTTCCCCGGAAGAGAAGCTATTATTAGCTATCTTCGGTGAGAAGTCGCGTGAAGTTCGTGATAATTCCTTGAAAGTTCCACATGGTGGTGCCGGTACAGTCTTAGATGTTCGCGTATTCCACCGCAATGATAAAGGCGTTGAATTAAAAAACGGTGTTAAGAGCATGGTAAAAGTGTTCATCGTTCAAAAGAGAAAGATTTCCGAAGGGGATAAGATGGCAGGTCGTCATGGTAATAAGGGTGTCATTTCCCGTATTAATCCGGTAGAAGATATGCCATACATGGCAGATGGAACACCAATTGATGTGATGTTGAATCCATTCGGTGTGCCTTCTCGTATGAATATTGGACAGGTATTAGAAGTTCATTTAGGTTTAGCCGCGAAGCGTTTAGGCGTTAAGTTTGCGACACCGGTCTTTGATGGTGTCTCTAATGAAGACTTAGCGAATATTATGAAAGAAGCCGGTTCTTCACCGGATGGTAAGTACGTCTTATACGATGGCATGACAGGCGAAGCTTATGACGAGCGTATCTCGGTTGGTGTCATGTATATGATTAAGTTAGCCCACATGGTCGATGATAAGTTACATGCTCGTGCTACCGGTCCATACTCTTTAGTAACGCAACAGCCACTAGGCGGTAAAGCACAAAATGGCGGGCAGAGATTTGGGGAAATGGAAGTTTGGGCTCTTGAAGCCTATGGTGCTTCCCATACCTTACAAGAAATCTTAACAGTTAAATCCGATGATATTACTGGTCGTACAAGGACTTATGAAGCTATTGTTAAAGGTAAAGATATGCCTACACCCGGTATTCCTGAATCCTTCCGTGTCTTAGTGCATGAATTACAGTCGTTAGCTATTGATGTTCGTATGATGGATGGCGAAGGTCATGAGATGGACTTAAAGGAAATGGAACAACAAGACCTACGTGAAGAAACAGAAATTAACTCAGATGTCATCATGGTTAATGATGCCAATGAAACAGAAGGTTTCATGACCGTTGAGGATGATGAAGAAGTAGTAGAAGCCGCCGAAGTAGGATTCGACGAAGGCGAAGAATAGGAGGGGAACGATGAATATTAACAATTTTTCTGCGATTAAAATCGGTCTAGCCTCACCAGAAAAGATTCTTAAATGGTCTTATGGCGAAGTTAAAAAGCCTGAAACCATTAACTACCGTTCGCAAAAACCAGAAAAAGAAGGGCTGTTTGCGGAACAAATTTTTGGTCCTACAAAAGACTGGGAATGTGCTTGTGGTAAGTACAAGAAAGTACGTTACCAAGGTGTTGTTTGTGATCGCTGTGGAGTTGAAGTAACCAAGAGTTCAGTGCGTCGTGAACGCATGGGTCATATTGAATTAGCGGCTCCTGTAACACATATTTGGTACTTAAGAGGAACTCCGTCTCGTTTAGCTCTCATCTTAAATTTACCACCAAAACAATTGGAAGAAATCATTTATTTCGTTTCTTGGGTGGTTACCGATCCGGGTGATTTAAGTGATAAACAAAATGGTGTTAAGTACAAACAAGTTATCTCGGAAAGAGAATACCGTACTTTAGTGGCTCGACATGGTGTGGGCAGTTTCGTTGCCCAAACTGGAGCTGAAGCGGTAAAGGCTCTTTTAGAACAAGTGGACTTGGAAGCGGATTACACAGCTATTAAGGCGGAATTAGAAGGTGCTAAGGGTGAAAAGCGTAAGCAATTAATCAAACGTTTGGAAACGGTTGAAGCTTTCCGTAACTCTGATAACAAGCCGGAATGGATGGTGTTATCTGTATTACCGGTCATCCCACCTGATTTAAGACCAATGCTTCAATTAGATGGAGGTCGTTTCGCTTCCTCTGATTTAAATGATTTGTACCGTCGTGTTATCACACGTAACAATCGTTTGAAGAAACTATTGGAATTAGGTACACCGGCTATCATTGTTCAAAATGAAAAGCGTATGTTACAAGAAGCGGTAGATGCCTTGATTGATAATGGGCGCCGTGGGAAACCGGTTAATGGTGCTTCTAACCGTGCTCTGAAGTCATTATCTAACTCTCTAAAGGGTAAACAAGGACGTTTTCGTCAAAACTTGTTAGGAAAACGTGTTGACTTCTCTGGTCGTTCAGTTATTGCGATTGGTCCTTACTTAAAGATGTGGCAATGTGGTCTACCTAGAGAAATGGCAATCAATTTATATAAGCCTTTTGTTATTAATGAATTGGTGAACCAACAAATCGCGACCAATCCTAAGACGGCTGAAAAATTAATTGTTCGTCAAGACCATCGTGTTTGGGATATTGTGGAGCAAGTGATTACTCAGCATCCGGTTTTCCTAAACCGTGCGCCTACTTTACACCGCTTGGGCATACAAGCTTTCTTCCCTCGTTTAGTGGAAGGTCGTGCTATTCGTGTGCATCCATTGGTGTGTCCTGCATTTAACGCTGACTTTGATGGTGACCAGATGGCGGTTCACTTACCATTAAGTGATATGGCTCGTGCCGAAACAGAAGTCTTAATGCTTGGTTCAAACAACATCTTAGGTCCAAAGGATGGTAAACCTATCGTTACACCCGGGCAGGACTTAGTGTTGGGTAACTTCTATTTGAATATGGAAGAAACAGCGGATGAATTCTACAAGAAGGCAGATGCTTTAGAAGCAATTGGTGAAAAAGTAGAAGCGGATCGTTGGCGAAGATATGGGGATAACGAAGGTCATGTTTTCAAAGATGTTGATGAAGTCTTAATGGCTTATCAAACCGGTGTCGTTCATTTGCATAGTCGTATCGCAATTCCCGCCGCTAAAGCTGGTAAGACCTGCTTTAGTGCGCAACAAATGGATTCTTACTTGATGACAACGGTTGGTAAGATTATCTTCAACCAAGTATTCCCGGCCGAATTCCCGTACTTAAATGTTGTTAATGGAGAAAACTTGAAGGCAACTTCGGATGAATTCTTCTTAGCGAAGGGTTCCAATATTAAGAAAGAAATTGCGGAACGTAAAGTCACACCGGAATTCAAGAAGAAGGAATTAGGAAGTTTAATTGCGGCAGTATTCGATCGTTATAACACTAATGGTACTTCTGATATCTTAGATGGTTTGAAGGATATGGGTTATCTATACTCCACTCTAGCCGGCATGACCGTTGCTTTAAGTGACATTAAAGTAGCTCCTAGGAAAGATGAATTGGTAGCTGAGGGTCGTGAAAAAGCAGACGTCTTAAACGCTTTAAGAGACCGTGGCTTATTAACAGCACAAGAATGGGAACGTGCTTTCTCTGAATTGTGGGCAAACGTGAAGGAAAGTGTTGGAGATTCCTTGATGGCTTCCTTACCTCGTATGAATCCTATCAACATGATGGCTGTCTCTGGTGCTCGTGGTAATAAGAACCACTTTACCCAGTTAGCTGGTATGCGTGGATTGATGGCACGTCCAACCCAATCGAAATCACGTAAAGAATACCAACCATCCATCATTGAAGTTCCAATCTATTCTTCATTCCGTGAAGGGATGTCGGTATCTGAATTCTTTATTTCCACTCATGGGGTGCGTAAAGGTCTAACCGATACAGCCTTAAAGACCGCGGAATCCGGTTACTTAACACGTCGTTTAGTCGATGTGGCGCAAGAAGTGATTATCAATGAAGATGATTGTGGAACCGATAGTGGTTACTTGGTTTCCGATATTATTGATCAGCGTAATAATTCAATTATTGAAAATTTCTATGATCGTATTGTTGGTCGCTATACCCAACAAACGATTGTTCACCCTGAGACAGGTGAAGTCTTAGTGGATGAAGATACTTTCATCACAGAAGAATTAGCACAAAAGGTGCTTGCGGCCGGTGTTAAGGAAGCTTATATTCGTAATGTGTTTACTTGCAAGTCGGGCAATGGCATTTGTCGTAAATGTTATGGTCAAAATATGGCAACGGGTCGCCTTGTTGAAGAAGGTGAAGCGGTTGGTATTATGGCTGCCCAAGCAATTGGTGAACCTGGTACACAGTTGACCATGCGTAACTTCCATACTGGTGGAGTTGCAACGCAATCCGGCGATATTACACAAGGTCTTCCTCGTGTTGAAGAATTGTTTGAAGCTCGTACACCAAAGGGTGTTGCTGTTATTTCAAAGATTGACGGCGAAATTACAGAAATCCGTGAAAATGATACGCATACAGGACAAATCGTTACCGTCACAAATGAAACTGAATCGATTGAGCATAAGTGTGACTTGACACAAGTTGTTCGCCAATGGATGAAACCGGGAACGAAAGTACATGCCGGTGAAAAATTAACCGAAGGACAAATTGCACCTAAGGAATTGTTAGCAGTAGCCGGTGTGCGCGCCGTTCAAGAATATATTTTGAAAGAAGTGAAGCGTGTTTATTCGACACAAAGTATTGATATTTCTGATAAGCACTTAGAAGTTATGATTAAGCAAATGCTTAAGAAGGTCATTATCCTTGAAGGTAATGATTCTGGCTTAAGTGCCGGTCAAACATTATCTCTACACCGTGTGGATGAACTAAATGAAGTATTATTGGACGAAGGTAAGACACCGGCAAAGTATGGTCCTGTTTTATTAGGTATTTCGAAGTCAGCTGTTGAAACAGATTCGTTCTTATCCTCCGCTTCTTTCCAAGAAACAACGAAAGTATTAACGGAAGCCGCTGTTCGTGGCAAGGTTGATAAATTACAAGGTTTGAAGGAAAACGTGATTATTGGTAAGCTAATTCCTGCCGGTACAGGTAGAAACTTTGATCGTGAAACAACACGTCGTATTGAAGAAAGAGCGGCTGAATTGAAAGCCATTCGCGAAGAGAAGGCTCGCAAGTTGGCGGAAGAATCCGAGCAACGTTTACCAGATGATATTTTGTCAGGACTTGATTTTAGGGCGAAGGATTATTTCCAAGATTAACTCATCCTTGAAAAGACACCCATTAGGTGCTCTTAATTAGGGATTTATTATCTTAAAATTTAATCGGCATGAATGTATTAACCTTTGTGTCGATTTTTTATATATCAATTTTGCCTATAAAGTTCCAATATATCCAAATGGTTTGTTTCTTTAAATTTGTACCCGGAACTTTTACTGATTGTTCTACATAAATCTTTTCTGCAAAATTTCTTATTATTTCTGGTTCAAGTTCTTTAATATCCGTGTACTTTCTAACAAGTTTTAGGAATGATTCCACATTAAGTTCTTCCTCTTGTGATTTTGTAATAGCTTCTTCAAGCTCAGTTATTCTTTTTTGAAGTAGATTTTCTTCTTCATCATAAGCTTTAGCCATTTTTTCAAATCGTTGATTAGATATTTTCCCTTCCAAGTTATCTTCATATAGGTTTTGGACAACAGAGTCAAGTTTTGCAATTCTATCTTTAGAATCATCTAGTTCCTTTTTCTGACTTCTTGATACTTGATTTAATTTGCTGGTTTTCTTCTTCAAAACTAAATCTACAAATTCTTCCTCATGGTCTTTTGCAAAGGCTGTAACTTTTTTAATTTCCCTAAGAAGAATTTCTTCAACTTGAATGTTCTTAATTTGGTGTGAAGTACATTTGCCTTTTTGCTTTCTATAGGATGCACATACAAAGTATTCTTTATCATGAGACCAGCCTTTACCTCTTACTTGATACAATTTTGCTCCACACAAGGTCGGCATTGCTATCTCTTCACTGGGTCCAGAACTATTTACTTTGTTCTTTAGAGCCAATGTCTCGGGTCTTGATGCACAGGCATAAGTCCCAAGAACTCTTAATATGGATTCACAAAGAGTTCCTTTGCCATTTCTTGTAGTCATTCCATAGAGGATTGCCATGCACTCATGCCTAGTATCTCCTGTAAGCCCATAACCTAGTATCTTTTGTAGGAACTTAGATTTTTCTTTATCACCACTCAGAATTTCATCAATGTAGCTGTTCCACCTCTCATTTAATGAGTTAGAATTATAGATAACATCAGCTATTTTGCTTAAATAGTCAGATCTTCTGTGTTCGTAAAATTCCATGGTTCTAAGATTTAAAGTCCCATTTGTACAGTTTAGAAGTTAGGGATCTTTATCGAAGTCAGATACATTTAATGGATGATGAACCTCTGCATCTTTTAATACACTGACCCTATAACCTCTTGCTTGCCATCTGTTGGAGAATTTGACGTAAGTCTTTCTTTTATGTTCGTCTTCAATATCAAGGGCAAGGATATGAAGTAAGTTTGCAAGATTCATGCATAATTTCATAGCTTTCAAACTACCAGTATCAGCTATCCAGATTCCTTCTTCATAGAAATACCAATACTTTCTTTCTGGCACATAACGTAGTGAGTCCTTGTAAAAATCAGCAAAAAGTCAGCCTGCTCCAATATCAGTCCATGGATATTTTTTACCTAGTGGAAAACCCATATCTCTTAATCGTTCAGCATTGAATTCATATATAGGATCTAATTTTGAAATAGGGGTGTAGACTTCCTTTAAAGATTTAATGGCTTTATTTATTGTTATTTCTCCATAGGTTTCCCCTCCACGATTTTCATCCCATTTAGCCCTAAAGAGTTTGGAATCTCTAAAAAGCCTATCTATTTGTTCGTAATTCCCCCCTGCATAGAAAGTGAGAATAGATGCTAAAGCAAGGTCTGCTTCACTTTTAGATGTATAGGAACTTGTATCTCCACTCCATAAAGATAGAAACTTATCTTTATTAGAAGCCTTTGATGCTTTTTCTATAATTTCTTCATCAGTAAGGTAGCTTTTAAAATTATGAGATATTGAGTTCGCTCTTTTTTCTCTTTTTAAATATTTTTCTAAGAGCCAAACTAAGCCCTCATCATTTTCTTTTATCTCTCCTTCTTGATATACATGTCCTGTAACTGTAACAAATCGATTAGTAAAGCCAGCAACATAGACTTCAACTTCTTTAGTCTTCATCTTGTAAATGTCATTGCTGTAACTTACTGAGTTTGGTAGAAAAGTAAAGATTCTAAGTCCCTTACCACTTGGACTAAATTCAATGTATGACTGTGGAAAATGGCTAACTATTTCTTTTGCTAACTCGTTTAAAGCTCCATTAGTAACACAGTCATCCACATCAATAGCTAAGAGTTTTCCATCAACTCTTATTCCAAGTCCATCGTAAGAACTAAGTTTTTCAGATGCTTTATCAAAGGATGTAAAAGTCTTTGGATTATTAACGGATGCATAGCCGTCTGTAATTGGATTAAAAGGTATTTTTGTTTCCTTATTATTTCTTGTTTCATATTTCCATAAGCACCATCTTGCATCTTCTTTTAGATATTCTGGTATATTTTCTAAATTCACATATCTACTCCTTTCGTGTTTTTTGAAGAAGAAATATCCCCTCATATTCCTTAGGGCAGTTAGAAGAATTTTGAGTAACTTCTTCTAAATAACAGGCGAAGAAAAACCTATTTTTTTAACCTTATTCTAAAAAACTTCTTCTCCTAATAGACTCAGGACATTTTTGATACTTTTGATTAATGAAAATTTTCGACTATATCTATATAGGTAAGATTTGAGATAGTTTTTCCGAGCAATTCAAAAATATATTTCTCCCTCTACTAGCCCTAAAACAAAAATAATGGTTTTGATTAGAAAAAAGACGGAAATAAATCCGTCTTAAGAAATATGTAAAGATTAAGTTGCAAAATGTGGTATAATATTATAGAAAAACTGTATAAAGTAGAAGATAAATTTGAGGTGGATTATGGGATTTTCCTATGATAAATTATGGAAAAAATTAATAGATGAAAAAATGAATAAATTAGACTTACAAAAAGCCATAAACACAACTCCCCATACCATAGCTAAAATGGGACGAGATGAGAATGTAAGTATGGAAATACTGGGTAGAATTTGTAAGTATTTTAAATGTGATATATCGGAAGTGTTGGAGTATAGAATGGAGGAAGAGTGATGCAAAGAGATGATATTGGAATTAGGATAGGTAAAAAATATAGAACATCTAATATTGAGGGTGGAGAATTTTCTTATGTACAAGCAGCGGGCTCTAAGGAAAAATTAGTTAATCTTTTGGGTTACGATTCTGTTCATTTTAAAGTGGATATTAGGTTTGAAAATAAAGAGAGAAATGTTGTCGTACTTGTTGAAACGAAGCAAAATTATGATGAAACTGATAAAGAACAGCTAAGACAGTATGTAGATGAAGAAAAAGTCTTATTTAAAACTAAAAAAATCATCGCAATATTAGCAAATACAAATAACGATAAATTTAAAATATGGAAAAATAAAATTTCAGATGAAACATTGCTTCAAAATGAGAATGTAATTGACACAATGGAATATTACACTTCCTTATTTAATGCTAGTAAGCAAAATGATAGGGAAAAAGTATTGAAAAATACTTATGCTCTCAACGAATTACTCCATAAAAAAGATATTCCTGAAAAACTTAGAAGTCAATTTGTAGGAACATCTTTACTCTATATTAAAGACGAGGTTAAAAGAAGAGGATATATTACTATTGATGATAAATCAGCAGGTGAACTCTCAAGCTTTTGGTCTGCTAATAAGCCTGCTACAATTATCACCGCTATTAAAACAACTCTTGATGAACTTTTAGATGGTTCAGATAATAAAATAAAAAAAGTAGAATTGTTGCAAAAAAACGTATTAAATAATCAGAAAGTAAAATCATTAAATATAAGAGAGTGGGACGAGATTTTATCCTTTATTCTAAAGAATATTTATGCTTATATTGATGAAGATTCTGATGAAGGGCAAGACATATTAAACTTATTCTTTATCGCATTTAATAAATACACGGGAAAAGCAGATAAAAATCAAGCCTTTACTCCAGACCATATAACTGAATTTATGTGCAGAGTTACTGAAGTTGATAGAAATAAACGAGTTTTCGATGGTACTTGCGGTTCTGGTTCTTTCTTAGTACAAGCTATGGTAAAGGAACTAGCTGACTGTGAGAAAGATAAAATCACTGATTTAGAAAAGAGAATTAAAAGAGAAAAGATCAAGAAAAATAATATCTATGGTGTTGAAATAGAAGAAGTTGCTTTTGGCTTATCAACAACAAATATGCTTATTCATGGAGATGGAAATTCTAATATAAAACTAGGTTCTCTTTTTGATATGGAAGATTTTTTTGTAAATGCTAACCCTGATATTATTCTCATGAATCCTCCATATAATGCAAAACCTAGATCCATACCAGATAAATACAAAGCAGGATGGAATTCAAAACAAAAAGATGGAAAAGAGGACCCTACAAAGGGATTTGTATTTGCTGAATTCATTTCAGATTGCTTGAAGAATATTAATGATACTAGGATAAATAATGGACAGTCTAAAAAGGAAATAAAACTTGCAATACTTCTTCCTGTTGCAGCTGCTATTGGTTCAAATTCAGTGCTTCAAGCAGCTAAAGAAAATATGCTTGAAGAAAATACACTTGAAGCTGTATTTACATTACCTAATGAAGTATTTTATCCTGGAGCATCTGTATCTGCTTGTTGCATGGTATTTACTTTAGGAAGACCACACAAAGCAGCTGATGGAACTATTAAAGAAACTTTTTTTGGTTATTATAAAGATGATGGATTTATTAAAAGAAAAAATTTAGGAAGAGTAGAACAATTTAGTAAAGAAGACAATTCAGTATGGAAAGACATTGAAAAAGAATGGTTGAATTTATTTAGAAATAAAAAAGTAGTAGATGGTTTAAGTGCAACTGCCCCTGTGACTCATGAAGATGAATGGCTAGCTGAAGCCTATATGAAAACAGATTATTCTACTCTAACAGAAGCAGACTTTGAAAAAACTATTAGAGATTATTATTCTTATCTTATAAAAAATGGAGGATTTTAAAGATGTTAAACACTAAAAAATGGGAAACATTTGTATATGATAAGGTATTTATAATTAGAAAGGGATTTTATAATAAAAAACCTGATTCTTCTGAAGGAGGTGACATTCCATTCTTGGGTGCAACTGATAGTAATAATGGCGTAACTAGTTACCATACAATTGATGATATTACTAATGCGTCTAAAACTGGAGATGATAACAATTCCCCTATTTCAGATAAAATATTCCCTGCTAATGCAGTATGTGTTACTAATAATGGTTCTGTCGGATACGCATATTACCAACCTAAAGAATTTACATGTAGTCATGATGTAAATCCATTATATAGAAAAGATGGAGTTCCATTTAACCATAAAACAGGTTTATTTATTGCCACTGTTATTATGCAAGATAGATACAGATGGCAATACGGGAGAAAATGGAGACCCGTTAGAATGATTAAATCCACAATTAATTTACCTGTTTTGAATGATAAATATGGACAATGTATAATTGATTCTAAAAAAACCTTCTCTGATGAAGGATATATTCCAGATTGGGACTATATGGAAAAGTTCATAGAAAGGCTTGAAACTAGAGAGAGAGAGAGAGTCAAGGCCCTATTAGGGATGCGTTAAATACAAAAAATAAGATTGAAAAAGTACCAGCCCTAAATATTAATGACTGGGAAGAATTTAAAATTGACAACTTATTTAATTTATATAATGGCAGAGGAATAACACAAGAAGAAATAAATGATAATCAAGGAACATTAAATGCAGTTCAAAGTGGAGAAGAAAATAATGGAATTTTAGGATATATTAATTTAAATTATATTAAAGAAATGAATTATACCTATTCATTGATTCCATGTTTAACAGTTGCTAGAACAGGATCTGCAGGATATGTATCTTTTCAGAGTAATGGTTGTGTAGTTGGAGATTCTGCTAAAATCTTAATTCTTAAAAAAAATAATATATTAAGCGAATATTATTTATTTATTC
Source organism: Bulleidia sp. zg-1013 (assembly GCF_019798045.1). Lineage (NCBI taxonomy): Bacteria > Bacillati > Bacillota > Erysipelotrichia > Erysipelotrichales > Erysipelotrichaceae > Bulleidia > Bulleidia sp. zg-1013. Next base: position 639 of record NZ_JAGXEX010000003.1, on the reverse strand, counting down.
AAGCAATAATGAACAAATTAAGATACAAATACTCCTATGGCAGAAAGGTAACAGAAGACAAATACTTAAATGAAATAATAAAATTACCTATACAAAGAGATAAGAGCCACAAACCTATAATAGACGAAACAAAAAAATATTCAGATAAGGGCTATATACCTGATTGGAATTTCATGGAAAGCTATATTAATTCTCTTCCTTATGGGGATAAAATATAATACTTAATGCAGATTTAATAATCCAAGCCATATTGTTAAAATGAATAATAAATAATGAAGTTTAAAGAATATGATAAAGTTAGAACCCTGATTAAAAAAGAAGGATCTCCTCATCTACCATTGGTATTGTAGTCAGTTTCTATCTTGATTCAGACTATTGTGAAGTCGAGATATGGGACGATGATGGAGATTCTATAGATGTAGTAACTTATAAATTGAATGAACTTAAAAAGATTTAAAATAATTTAAGTAGTTAATAAATTTTAAAAGGCTATGAGCAACTAATGATGTGACCCCCAAAGTTAGACTTTTAAATTTAGATATGTCAAACTCCAAATTTTTCAAAAAAAGTATGAATAATAGGCTTGCCATAGGAGGGATGAGATGATATTATAACTGGGCACTAGAGAGCAGTACAAAA